>DLXW01000151.1 GCA_003448685.1 Cyanothece sp. UBA12306 | reverse complement strand
GGGTTTAATTTCTAATGCTTGGTCGTAAGAAGCGATCGCCTCTTCATACCTTCCCAAATTACCTAACGCTATCCCTCGGTTATTCCAAGCTTCATCATAATCTGGTTTAATTTCTAATGCTTTATTCCAAGCTTCTATTGCTTCTTGATAATTGATATTAGCAGCATAAAGTAATCCCATTTCAAATAATAAATCTACTTTTGTTGATTCATTTTGCAGAGGTTGAGCAATTAACTCATTAATTTCGAGTATTTTCTGATTTCTTGCTTCTATTGTCCAAGACAAATATTGATTATAATTTCCCTCATTGATAGTCCTTAGTGATTCTTTTTCCAACTGATCCCTATCCATTGGAACTTCAAAAACCCCTGATCGCCAGTCATAAAAATCTGGTGAACGACGCAATAAATATTTCAGCGCAAACAAAGGCACCAAAAACACCAAACAACAGTTAAAATCATCTCTAAACCGTTCCCGATGCCAGTTTAAATGTCCTAACAAAGCTGGAATAGTATCTAATTTATAATAATCACCTTGTCCTCCAATTCCTGGTTTAATGTAGTTAACAAAAGACTTCTCTATTCCTGTAATAAATAAAATATCTAAATCATTATTTTTTTTTTCTTTGATTAAATCATAGAGATGATTAATTTCAGTTTCCAATTCCAAAACATCTATTTTCTTTTGAGTTAAATCTGCTTTAACCTTTTGAATAATTGCCTTACCTTGTACTGGATAACAACGCACAAACACCATACCAAATCCCCTTCTTCGTCGCAAATTACGAA
The DNA here is from genome assembly GCA_003448685.1 of Cyanothece sp. UBA12306. Classification (GTDB taxonomy): domain Bacteria; phylum Cyanobacteriota; class Cyanobacteriia; order Cyanobacteriales; family Microcystaceae; genus Rippkaea. Next base: position 3,077 of record DLXW01000151.1, on the reverse strand, counting down.
GTAATGCTTGATAAATATCTGTGTTGATTGTACTTTTTATTAAAGGTGATTGCATGAAACTTTAATTGAGAATTATTTTGATTAACTTAACTGATTAAAACTTGCTAATATTTTCTCCAATAAACTTGAGAGAATGCTTTCCATATCCGAATATTGGGTTGAGATCTTCTGTAAGATCTCTTTAATTTTCTCATGTTCATTAGTAGAAACACGCTTTAAATTTTGAATTTGATCCCGTATTTCGACCAAAATGCGATCCAAACTTCCTTTTTCTTCAACGTCTAAACTATTAATTTGATTAATACTACTACTAATCCTACTATAATCACTTTGTAAGCTACTAGTAAAAGTCGTTGTATAGGTTCCTATTTCTGGAACTAAACCATATAATTCAGCCATTTTATCAGATAAAGCCCCTGCAATCCTCACATCCGAGATTAATCTTGAATAAAAACGAATAAGACTAGCTAATTTTGGGAAACCAGTATTAATTTTATTTTCAAGTAATGAGATTTTATCCTTTAGATCAGTTAGTTTCTTTTTATTGGGTGGAAGAAATAAATTGACAGGAATTTTATCAAAAATACTTTTAACATCTGTGAGAGTTTCAGCAATAGAAGTTATAATTTCAATACTGCTATTAATTGTCATCACAATTTACTCCGAACAAAATACAAATCTTTGCGTAGCTTCCAGAAAGATGATAAAGCTACTATTTTGCGATAAGTTTCCCTATCTTTCTTAATATCTAGTTTCTTTTGCAGATTCTCTAGCATATTATAAGCCATTTCCGCCATTTTATAAGCTTGTTCATAATTATTATTATTAACAAATTTATCATGTTTTTCCTGAATGTCTTTTAAAGATTCTAGGATAGTTTCATCTAAAGTAGAAATTTGATTAACTTGTCGTTCAATTCCTAACTTAATAAAAGGTATCTTAAATTCTTCAATTTCTTCAATAATAGGATGAACATTATACCATTTTTTTCCTTGTTCATCTCGATATTCGAGAACACAACGCCGGAATAATAGACTGCGATAGTCTTGTTCATTTTGAATATTTCCAGATAAACTAACTGCGGCTAATTTCTGCCATTCTTGGTTATCAATTGCCAAAGCATAGGTACTTTCCCTAGCATCATTTATAGCACGATTAACTGCGCTTTCAGTGATAGGCAAATCAGCAATCCAATCTATAGAACTTTGCATTAATAACATTAATTCTCTCACATGACCACCAGTCATACTACAAAGTTTATTGAGAGTTGTTTTCTTGTCAAAAATACCTAACGTATCTGATTTTTTTTGTAATTCTTTTTGGGTTTCAACTAACTTTTCATAATAGCTCTTTAAACGACATTTGATAATTTCTTTAAGTATATTTAATCCAGGTTCATAGTCTTCACCTTCTTTTGTTTTAATCATAATCATCGGTAAAATTTGAGGACTACCATAAATATCTCTTAATGCTGGTGCGCGATTAGAATAAACTAAAGACAGGGGAACAGTGTAAATGACATGACAATTAAGGCGAGTTAATTGATTACTATAATCAATAAAAATTTCATCATGATTATTTCTGTTATTATTTCTTTCAATCGGTACAATTCTATCTAAATTATCAGCAATCACCACTAATTTTGTTTTGTTCTCAGGTAAATTTTTACTTGCTTCTTTAATAAATTCATTAAGGGAATCAATCAGAGAATCGCTATACAAATCTATTTGTTTTCTAATGGTTTCTCGCTTACTAGGAATACGTCTAACACTACCAGTTAATTTAGTAAATAATCCAATTTGCTGCTCAACATTTAATTGATCAATTTCAACTTCTGAAATGGCTAAATCTTTCAAAGCTGTCCATCTTAACTTTAACCATTGTAATAAAACTGAAGGATTAGCACATTTTTCAAGAGCTTGTAAAATATGACGAGTACAAGCTAAAATAATATCAGTATATTGGGCATCTAATTCATCAATATCCCCTTCCGTTGCCCCAAAATAAACCACAAAACAACTATTATCTTCTAAATATTTTTTAAGACGTAATAATTCAGTAGACTTACCCACTCCCCGATGTCCCGTATAGAGTTGACAAGTTTTAGCTTCTCGACGCGAACGGACTATTTTTTTGCCAATTTCATTAAAAATATTTTCATTCCCTCGAACCGCACTACAATTAACATAAGCTGAATCTCCTGGTTTTAGAGGTTCAAAAGGATTAAAAGCATTATAAATATCACTAATTAAGTCTTGATTTGTCATAAATATTGAGTTAATTCGATTTTGGATTTTGGATTTTGGATTAACTCCTACTTAGGAACTGGGGTTAATTTTCATTCAATTAATAAATCAAATCCAGGTAAAACATCTTCACCTGATAAAGAAACCGGTAAATTAAAAATTTCTACAGATTGTTGAGGACGATAAATTTCTACTGTCTTGTCTTGAGGATTAATCAACCATCCTAATTTTAAACCAGAATCTAAATATTCTCTCATTTTGTCTTGCAAAAGTTTTAATCTATCACTAGAAGAGCGTAATTCAATGACAAAATCAGGACAAATAGGAAGAAATTTTTGCCTTTGCATAGGAGTCAGCGCCTCCCATTTTTCTCTTTTTACCCATGCTACATCAGGAGAACGATTACCACCATTAGGTAAATCGAAAACAGTCGAACAACTAAATACTAATCCTAACTTAGTTTGGCGATTCCAAATGGTAACGTCAGCAATCAAATTAGCTTCTTGATTACCAGTTTCTCCTCCCACAGGTGACATAATAATTAATTCTCCATAAGGACTTAATTCTAGGGATACATCTGGGTTGATTTGACAGAGTTGATAAAAATCTTCTGATGTTAACTCAATCAATGGTTTTAAATCTAATATAGTTGCCATTTTTACTTGTTCTTCTAGACTACATTAATACTCCCACCATTAAGCTTTTCTCGTCGACATAGTAGCAGTTTTCAATTGGGTATACAGTGCTACGTGTTAAGGTTAAGACAAGACACTTAATAAAGCTTAAAATTAAGTCATAGCTTGATTATACATTCTCCATTCTTCATTCTCC
>DLXW01000206.1:863-8430 GCA_003448685.1 Cyanothece sp. UBA12306 | reverse complement strand
TGTCAACATTACCCACCACAATAGTTTCGTGTTCCGAGATACCACCCCAACGTGAAGCACTAGGACATTTTACTGTTACCGTATCTTGAGGATTGGAATACAAGTTATAGGGGAACTTATCATCTACAAATAGACGATAAAATTGGGTTGTTGGTTGATTATTGAAGGAAGACCAAGTTTTACCCCCAGTTAAAGAGATTTGACAGCCACCATCACAAGTAACAATGATACGATTGGGATCTTGGGGATCAATCCAGGTTGCGTGGTAATCATCCTTGATCCCTGGTTCAAGTACCCAAGTTTTCCCCCCATCTTTAGAACTATAAAGTTTATTAGCAGGGGCCCAAAGTTCATCCGCATTATGGGGAGCAGCATAAAGATGGAAGAAATAGAAAGGACGAGCGATAATTTGAGCAAAGTTAGACACAAAAGACCAATTTACCCCTAAATCATCAGAGCGATATAAACCAGCTTTAGTTTCTGAGTCAATCAAACCATAAACACGATTAGGATCAGCTTGAGACATAGCAATACCGATGCGTCCCATTTGTCCTGCTGGCATTCCTGTATTAAGACTAATATCTTCCCAAGTATCCCCACCATCAAGCGATCGCCAAAGTCCACTTTCTGGGCCGCCTGTTTTTGCTCCCCAAGTTTTGCGCTCAAACTCATACATGGCCGCAAAAATAACGTTGGGATCGCTAGAATTAATAATTAAGTCAATACAGCCTGTATTTTCGCTTTTAAACAGGATATTCTCCCAATTTTGACCACCATCTTGGGAACGAAAGACCCCTTTTTCTTGACTCGGACCAAACCCATGACCCATCGAAGCAACATAAACTAAATCGGGGTTATGGGGATGAACTTGAATTTTAGCAATATGACGAGCTTCTTTTAAGCCAATATGTTGCCAAGTTGCACCGCCATCTGTGGTTTTATAGATCCCATCACCCCAAGATGCACTGTTACGGATTTGAGGTTCCCCTAAACCCACATACATGATGTCAGGATTCTGCTCACAAATGGCGATCGCACCCACTGAACCCATATTAAATTGTCCATCACCGACGGGTATCCAATATTGACCAGCATCTTCGGTTTTCCATAGTCCCCCCGATGAGTGACCATGATAGAAAACATTTTTGTCAGTGGGATGGCCAACAACACAAGTGCCACGACCCCCCAGAAATGGCCCAATATTCCGCCATTTTAAGGCTTTAAAATCACTAGCTTTTGTCATAATAAATCCTGACTATTTTGTGAGTAAAAAGTCAATGCTCAAATTCAATACTAATGAAGAGAGGAAATAATCTTCAATCTAAGAACTCTCATCACTAAATAGGTAGCAATAAATGCCATAAGTTCTAAAAAGAAACCTTTAAGAAAAGGCCCATAGACAAATTCTGCAATTAACAAGGCAGGAAAAATATCAACACCAATAAATTTAGGTGATCGCAAAAAGCTACTAATCGTCTCTTTGTATTGGGCAAATTTTTTACCCATTAATAAAACTAAAGACAAATCCAAACTATTTAAAAAGAGTAGAAAAAGAACTAACTCTTTACTGAAGGATTTATGACCACTAAATAGTCCAAGGTAAGCTGCTATTAGGGAAATACCTATCGCCATGAAATCAGGAGTAGATAAATTTTCAGAAGACCCAAGACGCAAAGTGTTTTTCATGGTTGAATAACCTCTCTCAAACTAAACAACTTACATCAAATCTATATCAATTACTGATACTAGGCTGACCATATTGAACATATAAAAGTTGGCGTAGGTTTTCACACCGTTCTTGAGTTAATGGTTCTCCTAAATAATCCCCATTTTCAGCCGCTTTTTTATAGACAAGAGCTTTCACTTTGTCTCCGCTGGATAAACGATTAAAATCTTCTAAAGTTTTGAGGGCTAAAATGTTATAACGTCCATTGTCATCTTCCGTCATAAAATTACCTCGACAATAGTTCATTGCCCCTGAATTCGCCCCTAATTTTGCTTCTTCTGAAAAAATGTCGGCCAAAGCCAAGTCACTCAATAACATTGATACCAAAGAAGCAGTCAAAGCAATAATTAATGATTTTTTCATCATTGGACCTCATTGATCCTATTCCCAACTGTTCATAGATTGTCGTGCAACATCAATGTGATTTGGTGTCAGCAGTCTCAATATTCTCACACTCAGAAGTAAAAGTCTTTACCTGATCACGCCAATTTGCCACAAACCTTTAGAATAATGAAGGGAAAATTTGAACCAATCTAGTTAATGAAAGCCATTCCTCTCATTCGTGCCAGTCAATTAGAACCTTATCTCACCTTTCTAGATACAATTGGAGCTAATAGTAATAAATTCCTAGAACAATCTAAAATTAGGGTTGATGTTTTAAATACTCCTGAACAATTATTACCAGAATATCAAGTTTGGGATTTTATTGAGAGAGCAGGGAAAGCGAATGGTTCAGCTATTGAATTTGGTTTACAAACAGGGAAAGAGGGAAATTTTGATTTTTTACTAGAGTTAATGCACCCTAGTTTGACAGCTTATGATGCCCTTAACCGTCTGTGTGTATTAACAAGATTACATAGTTCTCAAGCTAGTTTTTGGTTATATGAAAAGGGGTCTGAAATTTGGTTTTGTCGTCGAGGAATTCCAGAAATTTCTGTTGGACAACAGGCGGTAGAAGCTTATACGTTAATGTTAATGATTAATTTAGTTCGCTACGCAATTAGTTTAAACCATTGGCAACCATCAAAGATTTGTTTACAAATGAAAAAAAACTCTACTATTGAACGATTTAACCCGTTGGAAAATACAAGAATTAAATATAAGCAAAAATTGACAGCTATCGCCATTAATACTGCTCTTTTAAGTCTGACTCAACCCCCGCGCTATTCCCCCCATATTTCTCCCCTTATAAATCTATCTACTCCGGCAACAGATTTTGTTGGTTCTCTAAGGCAAGTTATTCAATCTTTATCAACAAAAAATTGCCCTACTCTTAGTAGGGTTGCTCAAATTACAGGAATCAGTTCTCGAACTTTACAAAGACGATTAAGAGAAGCAGGAGCGAGTTACACTGAGATAATTAATCAAATACAGCTTGAACTGGCAAAAACTTTGCTTAAAGATTCCAATCTTAAGCTTAGAGAAATTTCAGAACAGTTAGGATATTCAACCCAAGGGCATTTTAGCCGTGCATTTAAACGTTGGACAGGCATAACGCCTCAATCGTTTCGTCAAATCGATTTTAGATTTTAGATTTTAGATTTTAGATTTTGGATTGTCCCCCTATTGCGAGGCAGGGGCTTGCGGATTTTGGATTTTAGATTAATGATTATACGATTTGATGATTTTAGATTTTCCCCTGCTTGAAAGACTTCGGGCTTGTTTTTAATCCAAAATTGTAAATCCAAAATCCAAAATTGTCTGGTCACTACAAATCAGTTTATTACTGCATCAGGTAAAATTAACATTCCATCCCCAAAAGAGTAAAAACGATAACGTTTTTCTATGGCTTCTTGATATAAACTCATTAATCTTTTCCTTCCAATTAAAGCACTCACCAACATTAATAAACTAGATCGCGGCAAATGAAAATTGGTAATCATGCCATCAATAACTTGCCAAGAATACCCTGGATAAATAAACAAATCCGTTTTACCTCGAAAGGGCATCAATTGTGATTTACCCTCGATTTTTGCCTGCTGGGCCGCTCCTTCTAAAGACCTGACCACAGTTGTTCCCACCGCAATAATTCTCCCTCCCTGAGCTTTAGTTTGGTTAATCATCTCCACCGTTGTCGGAGGAACTTCTACCCATTCTGAGTGCATAGAATGTTGGGTAATATCCCCCACCTCCACAGGACGAAAAGTACCCACTCCCACATGAAGGGTAACATCAGCTTGAGCAATTCCCTTGTTAGTCAAGCTTTGGAGCAGTTCCTCAGTAAAATGCAATCCTGCGGTGGGAGCCGCCACTGCCCCTGGTTTTTTCGCGTAGATCGTCTGATATTGGTCAGGTTGAGCCTCTGATGAAGTAACATAGGGAGGTAGGGGAATATTACCCAATTGTTCAATTGCTGACCAAAACGAATCAGAGGAAGAAACCTCAAATTGTAATAGTCGTCCCCCTGTTTCTTGGTCAACACCTACTACTGTTGCTTTGAGATTGATAGAACTGGGAATGGTTCGATCAGAAGCATTACCAAAACAAATTTGTGAACCTTGTTTAACTCTTTTTCCTGGCTTAACCAAAGCCAACCAACATAAGGGGGTTTTTTCCTCTAATAACAAAATTTCCACGGGAGCACCCGTAGTTTTAGATCCATAGAGTCTAGCCGGAATCACACGAGTATTGTTGAGTACCAATAAATCTCCTGGTAATAGCCATTGAGGTAACTCTCGAAAAATACTATCAATCTCGGTGGTGAGGGAATTAATCACCAGCAAACGGGAGTTATGCCTAGGAATAACAGGGTTTTGGGCGATCAATTCAGGAGGTAATTGATAATCATAACTGGCTAATAAAAAGTCATCAGTCATTGTATAAAGTTAAAGTTTTGAGCAATTGGGTATTTTCCCCCATTCTAAATCCCGACAAATGGGGAGGAGTCCCCTTGGAGAATAGTCACCTTCTTGTCATACTTAAGACGGAGAAATGAATGCTTAAGATATTTGGGGGAAATGATGGATTATATTTACTTTCTCGGTAATGCAAGTTTGACCTTAAGGGTGATCGAATATCTACAAGCAATGTATGATCCATCACTCTGTTCAATGACCGTGATTCATCAAATCAATGGTTGGATCGTCAAAGTTAAATTTAAACAACCCTTGACTCCTCAGCAACATGGTGATTTTAAGTCATTTATGAATGAACTTGGAGTGCCTTGTGAACTCGAGATTCGCTTACAAATGGTCTTCTGGAGTTTGGAAACTGGCCAGTCTCCCATTGATGTTATGCGTCGTTATCAAGTAGCGATCGTCTCTCACGGTTCTCCTGATATTAATGATATTGAAGCCTTTCGCCAACAGTTCACTAGAGGTTTAGGATATTGTCCAGAAACTTTAGCTTAACCTTAGTTTTTTCAAATTTTTCATTTTGAAGGGTAACTAGGATTCTTGATTGTAATTGACTATTCCACTCGATTTTGGACGAGTGGGTTTTTCTTTGTTGACTAATTTATAAATTTAGTTTTGTGCAAAAAAAAGGTCAATCCGCGATATACTCCAGTCGGGGACATTGATCTAAAAATAAAACAATGGTAGCGGTAGCAATTCTCGCAGCAGGACGTGGAACAAGGATGAAGTCCAACCTTCCCAAGGTGTTACACCGCTTGGGAAAAAGTTCCTTAGTGGAACGGGTATTGGACAGTTGTCAATTACTCAACCCTTCTCGAAGGTTAGTAATTGTTGGTTATGAAGCACAACAAGTTAAAGATTCACTACAAAAAGACTCATTTCTAGAATTTGTCGAACAGAAACAACAGTTAGGGACTGGCCATGCCATCCAACAATTGTTACCCCATCTAGAAGGATTTCAGGGGGATTTATTGGTCTTAAATGGGGATGTACCTTTACTTCGGCCTGAAACTCTCGAAAACCTCCTTAAAACTCATCAAACTCATCAAAATGCAGCCACCTTACTTACAGCCTATTTACCTCAACCCAAAGGCTATGGAAGGGTTTTTTGTGATGGTAACAATTTAATCACTCAAATTGTGGAAGATCGCGATTGTAATGCTGCCCAAAAGCAAAATAATCGGGTTAATGGGGGTATTTACTGTTTTAATTGGTCAAAATTAGCCCCAGTATTGCCTAAACTATCTGCTAATAACGATCAACAAGAATATTATTTAACGGATGTGGTGAAATATCTGGTCCCAGTCATGGCGGTGGATGTAGAAGACTATTTAGAAATTAGCGGTATCAATGATCGTAAGCAATTAGCCATGGCCAATGGCATTTTACAAAACCGTGTTAAAGATTATTGGATGAAGCAAGGAGTAACTTTGGTTGATCCAGATAGTATTACCATTGACGATACGGTGGAACTACAACCCGATGTCATTATCGAACCTCAAACCCATTTACGAGGAAAGACGATCATTGGCCAGGGAAGTCGCATTGGTCCAGGTAGTCTAATTGAAAATAGTCAACTGGGTGAAAACGCGACGGTACTTTACTCTGTAATCACCGATAGTCAAGTTGCTTCAGGGTGTCATATCGGTCCGTATACCCATTTGCGGGGTCAGGCCCAAGTGGGAGAGTCTTGTCGTATTGGTAATTTTGTAGAGATTAAAAAATCAGTTATCGGTCAAAATACTAATGTGGCTCATTTATCCTATTTAGGGGATGCTACTTTGGGTGACAAAGTTAATGTTGGTGCAGGGACAATTACGGCTAATTACGATGGGGTTAACAAGCATCCAACTATCATTGGCAATGGGACAAAAACAGGAGCTAATAGTGTGTTTGTTGCTCCTGTCACTTTAGGAGAAGATGTTACGGTGGCTGCGGGGTCTGTTGTCACTAATAATGTCCCAGACAAGGCGTTAGTCATTGCCAGGGAACGTCAGCGAATTATTGAGGACTGGAAAAGTTAGCGATCGCTTACTATCAGAAGTTTCTAAAATTGAGGTTTTTCTAGAAGTAAAAAGATCAATGTGAGTAAGCAACGCTTAGACACCCTCTTAGTTGAACTAAATCTCTGTGCTTCTCGTCAAGAAGCTCAGGGGTTTATTCGGGCTGGAGAAGTTAAAGTAAATCAAAGGGTAATTGATAAACCAGGAACTCAAGTAGAGACTACGGCTGAGATTCAAATAAAAGCAAAACCACGTTATGTATCTCGTGGGGGTTATAAGCTCGAAAAAGCCCTAAATACCTTCAAGATAGCTGTCACGGGTCGAATTTGCCTCGATGGTGGCATTTCTACCGGGGGGTTCACCGATTGTTTATTACAGTTTGGGGCAAAACAGGTTTACGGAGTAGATGTGGGATATGGACAAGTGGCCTGGACTTTGCGCCAAGATCCGCGAGTCATCCTCCAAGAAAGAACTAATTTTCGCTATTTAACCCCTGATATTTTATACGGAAACAGTCCTTTAGCAGATTTGGGGGTGATGGATGTTTCTTTTATTTCCTTGAATAAGGTTTTAGAACCCCTGTGGCATTTATTAGTTAGTCCCAAAGAGGTGATTTTGTTGATTAAACCTCAATTTGAAGTGGGAAAATCTCGGGTTGGCAAAAAAGGGGTTGTGCGTAATCCTAAAGATCGCGCACAAGCTATTAATCAAGTTTTGCAAACTGCTAATAGCTTAGGTTGGTATTATCAGGGACTAACTCCATCCCCCATTACTGGACCGGCGGGAAATGTAGAGTATTTATTATGGTTACGCTGCGATCGATCTAGAGAATCACCTCCCATTGAAACTATTGGGAACTTGGCCATAGCTATCAACCTAAACAACTCATCCCGTCTATATTAGCGCAAGATTGAGTTCAGATTCTAGTTAAAGCCCCACTAGTTGAGACTGCAAGGGAGCGCCGGAGCACCGGAGCGGGGGAG
>DLXW01000206.1:0-608 GCA_003448685.1 Cyanothece sp. UBA12306 | reverse complement strand
GCGGGGGAGAAAACCGAAAATCTCTCTCCGAAGCTCCTCTGCTTGCTTTAAAGACAATTCAAAATCCTTAACCGAGTAGTATTGGGATACAGCCTTAAGTTGTCACGAATGGTCGAAACATTGTTAATCGTTAGTCAAATGATTGCGACTTATCTTGAAGAAGCTGCTTCCATTGATTGACGACTTGGGGAGTTAACTGACTTTCTGGTTCAACCTGCTCTCGTTTAGATAAAGTCGCCTCGATTTCAGAGGGAATGGCTTGTCCTAATTGAGCCAATAAATCCCCAAATTCTTGATTTTGTTGCGCTAGAGCGATTTTATCAGAAACAACCATCGTATAGTTAGAAGCTACTTGACGAGTTAAGGCATAAACAATGTATTGATTCAGGGATACGCCTTCGTCTTCTGCTAAATGAGAAAGCTGTTGATGTAGTGTTTCTGGTAATCGCAAGGTTAATCGACTCATATTTTTTTCCTATTGGTTGACTAATTTATCGATAAATTCTGGGGGAGTCATCGAAAATTTGGGTTTGAAACCCCGTCGGGAAGGACGGCTTTATATTTTTTGTGGTACACTTGAATTGCCGAAAAGCGAAAACCAAGCAGTA
>DLXW01000197.1 GCA_003448685.1 Cyanothece sp. UBA12306 | reverse complement strand
GGGTTAGGGGTTAGGGAAAATTCCCCCTTTTATCTGATCGGACTACCATGTCTATTGCCGATCAAGAAAGATTAACTCGTGGTTATCCCAAAAATTTTTAATAATTTATCCCCAACCCCTAACCCCTATCTCAAGTTTGATTTATTATTTTTTCACTACTGAAATAGTTCGTATCAAGACCAAGGATCAGGAATAGAATTAAAAGGATTAAACTCCTCAGATTCCTTGGAATCGTCAAAATCAGGAACATCGATGTCATGAGTTTTCTGTCCAGGTTGTAGTTCTCGCTTGAGCTCTTCCCATTCTCCTGGATCTGTTAATTCTTCATACAAAGGAGAATCAGCTGTGATTGTCTCTTTACTTAGATCAATCTCTTGATCAAAATCTTCTTCGTTAAATTCTTCGGTATTTGGGGTTTTTATGATAGTTTGATCAAGATTAGTAACCACCGCGTTCAAATCTGGAGAGGATGATGGGGTTTGCTCTAAAGCTTGCTTAATTTGTTGAAATTCATTAGTTAAAGCAACGAGGAGCTTTTCAAAATTAGCCAATCTTTGACTAAGATCAACTGATACATCTTGAATAGGTTCAGCAGAAGATAAAGGCATCAGATAATCGCTAAATATTGCCTCTAAATCACCCAAACTCACCTGACTTTGAGCTACTAATTCTAGTGCCTCACTCAAAGGAGAAACTGAATTTCCGACTCTTGCTGCTTCTTTAAAAGCTTTTCTGTCTGCTCCTTGAGCAATGGCGGTTTTTAATGATGGAGTGCCTGGAAATATTTCATATACTTCCCTCTGTCCTTGATAACCTTTGCCATTACACTGACGGCATAAGCGTCCTTTTTCCTTAGCTTTTTCCCTTGCTTCATTACTTAACTTTCGAGGTTTATAAAAGCTAATTTCGGATTTTTTAGGTTCAGAAATGCCAAATTTAGCTAATTGGTCAGGATGGGGATCATAGACAGATGAACAAGTGGGACACAGACGGGGAACTGTGTATTGGTGAATAATCCCGATCAAGGTCTGAGCTAATAAAGATTGATCAACCATTTGGCTCAGATGAGCTAAGGCACTAGCTCCATCATTAGCGCTTAAACTGGTCAAAATCAAGCAATTTTTTGACATTTCTACCACCATGCGGGCCATGGTCGGTTCTGTGAGATGGTCAACCATCAAGATATCTAAATCCTGTTGTAAGAGCGATCGCAACACACAAGCATAATCTTTTTCCCCATCGAGATCCAATTCTATTTGGCTCACTCCAGGTAACATATAGCTAATAGATTCTTCTACTGTACCTATCTTCAGTTGTTGTGGATTTTTGTCAGATACTAAGGCATAAAGTAGATTAGCTAATTCCTCTCGATTAGCACTACTTACTAATAGCAATCCTGAAGAATGATGAGTCATAGTTTGTACCGACTGCACCACCGATGAATTACTAATTAATGTTTCTAAAGTCAAAGGTTTAAAGGTACTATCAACGATACGGATTGAGACTTTTTCTCCGTGGACACTGGGTAAAGTATGAACATACAAATGAAGAATACGTTGCTCACCTTGTTTGACAATAAGTCCTTTTTGAGGAGTTTTTTGTTGACTAATATCCAACTGAGCCATTATTTTTAGTCGCGAGATGATCGGTGCAGCTACCTTTTTTGGTAAAGGCTCAAATAAAGGTTGGAAATTTTTTGAGTTTCGTTGACGATAGAGGACGATGAGATTATTTTTCTGAGATTCAAGCTCGATCTCAATCCCTTGTTTTTCGATGGCTGTGACCAAAATTTTGTTGACTAAGGTAACAACGGGGGAAGAGGTTTCTGTCTGGAAAAAGTTAGCAGTTGCTTGAGGTGCTTCTTCCAAGACTTCAGTTCCACTAACAAGAGTGACCTCGGAAGACAGATATTGCTCCTTACTTTTCCTTTGAGGTGGAGTATATTTTTCGATTAAACCATCATAATCTTCTTGTGAAATTCCCATCCTTTGCCAAGAAATGTTGTGCGATATTAATAGTCGTTTGATGACCTCTTGGGCTTCGCTATGACTGGGATTAACCATTCCAATTAATAATAAAGGAACTTTTTGTGCTGATTGTTCGAGTTGTTTAAGAGGTAATACTTGATAACGACGACACACCTCAAAGGGAATTATCTCGTTAATCAATTTTGTAATTTGTTCCCCATCCAAAGATTCGGTTTCTTGATTAATAAATTCAATCCCATGGAGAATTTTAAGGGTAAATAAATTATGGTCTTTGTACTGCTGTAATAGAGTTGGGGGTAGAGGGTTACCCGTAATTTGCTCAAGGATTTCAATTATAGGGCGACCTGTCTTTTTGGACTCAATCAACGCCTGCTGCATCCGAGGCAAGCTGACATAACCAGATTGAATCAGTTGATTAGTCAAGGGAGATCGGGCAAATTGATCAAGCTCGTTAGATAGGGACATGGGAGAAATTGACTCTGTTAAACAGCCTATTATATTGGAGTATTCCCAGATTTATTGACACTCTCACCGCTAAT
>DLXW01000195.1 GCA_003448685.1 Cyanothece sp. UBA12306 | reverse complement strand
CGTGGCAGAAGCCTCGGTCAAAATAGACAGCATTGGGTCGTTCTCGATGGGTAAATTCTTGCCATGCTTCTTGATCGTCTCTATGATATAAGACGTATTTTTTGAGTTCGTGAAGACTCATTTCTTTAAAGTTAGGTTTCGGTGAGATCATAGTTCGATTTTATCTTCTCCGTCTATAATTAACCGTAGTCACATCAATCTGTTGTATCAATCATAATTTATTCGCGAGGGCCCAACCGGAGAAAGCGATCTCTCATTATCTTAGGAGATCCCACAAAAGTTATCAAATATGATAACCTATAAATATGAATTGGCAAATTACTTTCTACAACGAGAAAGTAGAACAAGAGACAATGAACTTTCCACCAGGTATCCTTGCTAATTTTCTTCACATTGCTGAAATGATTGAAGAGTTTGGCCCGATGATTGGTAAACCGTACACAGCTTCAATGGGTGGCGGACTTTTTGAAATAAGGGCAAAAGGTAAAGAAGGTATCGGTCGCTCTTTTTACTGTACGCTCAAAGGCAGAGAAATTATTATTCTCCATTCCTTCATTAAAAAGTCACAAAAAACACCCAAGAAAGAATTAGAATTGGCAAAAAAACGTATGAAGGAGGTTAAAAAGTGACCCGTCCAACATTTACAATGTTTAAAGAAAAAGCTCTCAACAATAGTGAAGTCAAAAAGGAGTATGAAGCTCTTGCTGTAGCTTATGATCTTAGAAAGAAACTGATTAATCTAAGAAAAAAAGCAGGTTTAACTCAAGAAGAGTTAGCAGAAATTCTCAATACACAAAAGAGTAATATTTCCCGTTTAGAGAATGTTAATTCTTCTTCTTCCCCCAAGCTCTCAACCATCGAAGAATATGCTCAAGCTGTAGGATATAAGGTGGAAATTCATTTTGTGCCGGTTGATGCTCCAAAACCAAACAAAATATAAGCAGGGAAGTCATGGGTGTTGGGTTTCGCTGGTTAATTGGATCAGTAAGTCGTTCACAATATTGTTTCGCTCAACCCAACCTAAGAAAGCGATCGCCTTACCGATAAATATCTCGTCTATGTCCAACACGTCTAATGGTTATTGTTTGAGTCGGATCGTCAATATCATACAAAACTCTGTAGTTTCCTACCCTTAATCTATATCCCTGAACGTTTTTCAATTTCAAGGAGTTCGGTGGTCTAGGATTATCCTGAAGAATGAGTAAATTCTCAATCACAGTTTCCCTGATTTGATTGGCAAGTTTATTGAGTTGTTTCTCGACAACTTTAGGGATAATTAGCTGATAACTCATCACTGAATTTCTTGACGGTTAGCTAGGTAGTCTTCTAATGTAATATAGTCACCAGCCATTATTTCTACTTCTGTTTCGGCTACAGCTTGTTCATATCCTTTCAGACAATAGAATTCGTCGAGTTCTTCCATTAATTTTTGATAGGTCTCAATCTCGATAACAACGGCGATCTTGTTACCTTCTGTATCCGTTAAATATTGTTCTTTGATGTCTAGCATAAGTGAAGTTTTCCGAGTTGTTTTCAAGGAGAAAAGTATTTAAGGTTAACTCAATTCTAACCCCATTCCTTAAATCGTAGGTTGGGTTGACAACACCGAAACCCAATCAAAAATAGGCGATCGCAGAGGGTTTTATCAGTGTATCCCGTTGATTGGTGGGTGTTGGGTGTCCTTCCTTAACCCAACCTTAAGAAGGCGATCGACCTGCTCAAAGGCATCGACCGGTTTTTGACATCGATCAAACATCAAGAAAAGCCGTCGTAGAACGACGGGGTTTTAAACCCAATTTTCTGATAAAGATAGTGGCCAGACTAATCATATTGAACGGTTTAATAACTTGGGTATCAGACAAGGATTATGGTTAGATGCCAGGAGGCGGATTTGAACCGCCGACACGAGGATTTTCAGTCCACTGCTCTACCAACTGAGCTATCCCGGCTAGTGATTTTTCTCACATTTCCTTATCATAGCAAATAGTAGGGAGTGTTGCAAGAGTTAAACTAAATTAAATTTTTTGGTGATCAATTCTCTCAACTATCAATCTGAGCGAGTAATTCTGTTGCTTGTTGACATAGAAGTTGATGACAGTGACCATTACTAGCCATTAATCCCCCCCATTGTCTCACATCTCCTTTATTGTAGGTTAAGGGCGTACCATCAAAATGGGTGAATTTTCCCCCTGCTTCTGTTAGAATTAGCTCTGGTGCTGCAAAATCCCAATCTTTAGGGGCTGATTTACCCGATAGAGAAATATAAACATCAGATTTCTGCTCAAGAATGGTGGAAATTTTGCCCCCCACACTCCCCATATAGTTGCGATCTTTCAAAGGTAAGTTATCAATTAGCTTTTGAAAGCGATCGTCACGATGGGTGCGACTAACAACGAGAAATAAGTCTCCTAGTTGATTACGGGTTGATACCTTAATTGGTTCGATTTTTCCCTCTGCATTTTCGACAAAGGTTCCGTGATCTTTGCACGCAAAATAGAGTTTTTCAGCTTCAGGTATGGCAACTACGGCAACTACGGGGCGACCTTGGTATGCTAGGGCAATATGTAAGGCATATTCCCCTGTTTTATCGATAAAGTCGCGGGTTCCATCTAGGGGATCGATGATCCAAACCCAGTCTTGAGGGATAGGTTCGTTTCCTTGGTGGGTTTCTTCGCTCAGATAACCAAAGGTATCAGAAGCAAAAACAGCCTGTAATTTTTCAAGTATATAGTGATTAGCTGCTAAATCGGCCGCAGTGACTGGCCCATCTTTTTTATCTTCTTGAATGTCTAGATTACCTTGGTTAACTTCTCCTCGGTAATAGGAACGGAGAATTTTGGCTGCCCCCCAACCAACAGAACGCACAATTTCTTGAATTTCGGTGAGGTTTTCGGTTTGTTTGCTATCTTTCAAGATTGACTACCCTCGATTTTTTCCTGTTCTAATTTTAGGCTAATCTGGTCTTTTATCTTGGTTTAATTTGTCTGAGCAATGTTTGAGTTTCTTGGTAACTATAGGTATTTCCTTGTTTTTTAAATAATTCTGCTGCTATTTGTAGATCTGATCTGGCTTTAGTTTGATTATTTAAGATTAAATGAACTTTAGCCCTTTCTAAGTAAACTTCGGCTAATTGATCATCTAAAAGTAAAGCATAATTAAAATCCGCGATCGCCTGAGAATAATTTTCTAGTCTAATATAAGCAATTCCTCGATTGTGATAAGCTGTGATTTCATAGGGATTAATTATAATAACTTTGTTAAAGTCAGCGATCGCTCCTTGATAATCTCCTTGAATACCTTTTTCCATTCCTCTAATTAAGAGTTGGTTTAGGTTAGGATCATCAGAAAAAATTTGAGCCTTCAAATAAGGATTAGCTTTTCTAGAACCGTGGACAGAATGGGGGTTAGTTAATAAACTCAATAGGCATAATATAGTGATTAGGGTAATTTTCACAGACATTCAAGACTTGTTGATCAATGGGTTTTGCTCGTTCAATTAAAGTATAGACTAGGGTTCTCATCAACTAGATTCCTAATCCGATTTCTTAAGCGACTAGATGCTTTTCTCATTTTGGCTTTTTTATGCCCAAAAGATTGACTTATTCGACTCATCAAATTATCTAAATAAGAACATAATCTATTAATCTTTCCGATATCCTGAACTCCAATCTCAAGAAACTTTTGACCATCAAACCCAGTAAGAAATGAGCGAACTCCTGGGTCTAAACTAATAATGCCATCGTTATTGTTGCCCTTTGGATGGGTTTCATTCAGAAAAACAGCAAACCATTCTCCTGATTTTGTTTTAACTAATTGAGTAGCATTGATACTTTTCATTGGAATCGACTCAGAGGTTTTAAAGTCTAACCCTTTAGTCAGCTTAGGATACCATCGACCCTGAGAAAAATTGCTATTATTGAATTTGATAGTCTGTCTAGGAGCATGACAACTTCTAAACTTACAATCTTGACTAGCTTTATAGGCTTGATGGGCATCAAAGATGGCATTTTGTCTAATGTGACATGGCGTTTCTTGCATCCATTCTGGTAAGTTTGACTGCATAATAATGTTTCTTAGTTTGATCTTGCCTATCAAGCCATTTTCCTTTTGATAAGCAATGGCTTGATTAAAACAATATCGACAAGCCGCAACCCATTTATTCCACATTCTTTTCAGTTCTGGGCTTGGGTAAATCTTGATCTTTCTTGATCTGAGTTTTGTATTTTCTAAGTCCGTATAATCGGCTTGAGAAACAGTGGAGAATGGCGAGGATGTCTTCAACCATTTCTGCTTCAGGAGAAAGGTTTGTCTCGTTGAGAACCACGATTGTACAGTCAAATTGCTTGCAGAACCAGTTAATCCAATCGAAACCGAATCTAGCCAGTCGGTCTTTGTGAGCGACCACAATTGTTCCGATAGTTCCTGACATAACTCGTTCCAATAAGGCAAGAAGTTTTTGGCGCCTGAAGTTGAGTCCCCCGCCAATTTCGCTGATAATTTCTGATAAGGGATATTTTTCTTTGATTGCTTTGACCTGTCTAGAGAGGTCTTCTTTTTGCGCTCTACTGCTGACTCTGGCGTAAATAACGGTAGTTCTAACTGGTGCGATAAATTGTCCTGTATAAGATTCGATATCATATCTTCTTTGCCCCGATGGGGTTTTAATGGCTTGGATTTTGCCTTCTTGTTCCCATCGAGACAAAGTTCTGACATGAACCCCAAGGATAGTTGATGCTTCTTTGGGTTTGACATACTTGACGATAAATATACCCTCAACTCATGTCCTTATTATACTGCTTTTGTCTTGATTATTCTACATATTAAGGATTAGAGGAAGCTCCCACAGGTGAGGCAAAATTTGTCTAACTACAAACAATATTAAGGATTGTTAAGCTATGATAGGAGGTTGATGGAATTGCCCCTTTTTGAAGTTAATGGTTTATGTCTGATTCCAATATTATCCGTATTCGTGGCGCAAGGCAGCATAATTTAAAGAATATTGACCTGGATCTTCCTCGTGATCGCTTAATTGTCTTTACAGGGGTTTCGGGTTCGGGTAAGTCTTCTTTGGCCTTTGATACCATTTTTGCAGAAGGACAAAGACGATATGTAGAGTCCTTGAGTGCTTATGCGAGACAGTTTTTGGGACAATTAGATAAACCTGATGTAGATGCGATCGAGGGTTTGAGTCCGGCTATTTCTATTGATCAAAAGTCAACTTCCCATAACCCCCGTTCTACGGTGGGGACGGTAACAGAAATTTACGACTATTTGCGTTTATTGTTTGGACGGGCCGGACAACCCCATTGTCCGATCTGCGATCGCAGTATTAGTCCCCAAAGTATTGATCAAATGTGCGATCGGGTAATGGAATTGAGCGATCGCACTAAGTTTCAAGTGCTTTCCCCTGTAGTTCGCGGAAAAAAGGGAACCCATAAACAACTATTATCGAGTTTAGCATCCCAGGGATTTGTTCGGGTCAGAATTGACGGTGAGGTGCGCGAACTTTCTGATAGTATTGAATTGAAGAAAAATCATTACCATAACATTGAAATAGTCATAGATCGTTTAATTAAAAAAGAAGGATTAGAAGAAAGATTAACCGACTCTTTAAGCACTTGTTTAAAGCAGTCAGAAGGGTTGGCAATTATTGAAATTTTAGATCGAGCAAATAATGACAATGGGGAGGTTAAAACAGCTTCAGAAATTGTATTTTCTGAAAACTTTGCTTGTCCTGAACATGGTGCTGTAATGGAGGAATTATCTCCTCGTTTATTCTCGTTTAATTCACCCTATGGTGCTTGTTCTAACTGCCATGGTTTAGGAAGTTTACGTCAATTTTCTGCTGATTTAGTCATTCCTGACCCTTCAGCGCCTTTATATGCGGCGATCGCTCCTTGGTCAGAAAAAGACAATTCTTATTATCTTTCTTTACTCTATAGTGTGGGACAAAGTTGTGGTTTTGATATTCAAACTCCCTGGAATAAATTAAGCAAAGAACAACAAAAAATCCTCCTCTATGGTAGTGCAGAACCTATTTGGTTTGAGGATGATTCTCGTTCAAGGAATAGTCAAGGATATTATCGAAATTTTGGCGGTATCCTCGCTATTTTAGAAAAAAGTTACCAAGAAACTAATTCTGAACTTATTAAACAGAAACTAGACAAATATGTTGTTGACAAAACTTGTAAAACCTGCGAAGGAAAGCGACTTAAACCTGAATCTTTAGCGGTGCGGTTAGGACAGTGTAAGATTGATGAATTGACCAGTGTTTCCATTGATAAATGTTTAGAAAAAGTCCAGCAATTAGAATTAACTCCCAGACAAGCTTTAATTGGAGAATTAGCCCTCAAGGAAATCAAAAACCGCTTACAATTTCTCCTCGATGTTGGTCTAGATTATTTAACCCTAGATAGAGGAACCATGACCCTTTCTGGAGGGGAAGCACAACGCATCCGTTTAGCTACCCAAATTGGTTCAGGGTTGACGGGGGTATTATATGTCTTAGATGAGCCTAGTATTGGCTTACATCAAAGGGATAATCAACGATTATTACAGACTTTAAAAAAGCTGAGAGATTTAGGTAATACTTTAATTGTCGTAGAACATGATCAAGAAACTATAGAAAGTGCTGATCATCTAGTTGATATTGGTCCTTTAGCGGGTATTCATGGTGGAAGTATTGTCTGTCAAGGAAATTTAGATACCATACTTAAGAACAAAAAATCTTTAACTGGGGCTTATCTATCGGGGAAAAAAGTTATAGAAACCCCTGCTAAACGTCGCCCAGGAAATGGGGACTCTTTACTTCTAAAAAATTGCCATCAAAATAACTTAAAAAACATAGATATTGAGATTCCTTTAGGCAACCTAGTATGTATTACTGGAGTTTCAGGATCAGGAAAATCTACCTTAATTAATGAGTTATTACATCCTGCTTTACAGCATCACCTAACCCGTCAAGTTCCTTTTCCTAAAGAGTTAGGGGCAATTAAAGGACTTAAAGCAATTGATAAAGTAATTGTTATTGATCAGTCTCCTATTGGTAGAACTCCGAGATCTAATCCTGCTACCTATACAGGGGTTTTTGATGGTATCAGAGAACTTTTTTCTCAAACTGTTGAAGCGAAAGCTAGGGGTTATAAACAAGGTCGATTTTCCTTTAATGTAAAGGGGGGACGCTGCGAAATTTGTAACGGACAAGGAGTTAATGTGATTGAAATGAATTTTCTGCCTAATGTTTACGTTCAATGTGAGGTTTGTAAAGGTGCAAGATATAATCGAGAAACCCTACAAGTGAAGTATAAAGATTATTCTATTGCTGATGTTTTAAACATGACTATAGAAGAAGCATTAGAAGTGTTTAAGAATATTCCTAAAGCAGTTAAACGGTTAGAAACTCTAGTGGATGTTGGCTTAGGTTACATTAAATTAGGACAGTCTGCACCCACCTTATCAGGAGGGGAAGCGCAACGGGTTAAATTAGCTTCAGAATTGTCAAGAAGATCCACAGGAAAAACTTTATATTTGATTGATGAACCTACCACAGGACTATCTTTTTATGATGTCCATCACCTGCTGAATGTCTTACAGAGATTAGTTGATAAAGGTAATTCTATTGTAGTTATTGAACACAATTTAGATGTAATTCGTTGTGCAGATTGGATTATTGATTTAGGTCCCGAAGGAGGAGATAAAGGAGGAGAAATTATCGCTGTAGGTAATCCTGAAGAAATAGCTAAAAATCCTAATTCTTATACGGGTAAATATTTAAAACAAGCTTTGAAAAAACACCCGATGGTAAAATCAAAAGCTTAATAAAAATAATAGGTTATTTTCTGAAAGTATCATAAGTTTGAATTCAAAATTAGTTATGAATGAAGACACAAATAAGAAAAGCTATAGAGATTCTAGTATCGTTAAATATTACTTACATTTACGTCAGCTACAACCAGCAGAAGAAACTATTATTAAACTTTTACAAAAACAATTACCCAAGATGACAATGCTTGATATTGGTGTAGGAGGAGGAAGAACAACTAAATACTTGTCTGGAATGGTAGAAAAATACATCGGTATCGATTATTCACCTGAAATGATTGCTGCTTGCAAAAAGCGATTTTATTCAGCTAAAGATACAGTATTATTTGAAGTTTGTGATGCAAGAAATCTAAGTAAATTTGAAGATAATTATTTTGATTTTATTTTATTTAGTTTTAATGGAATTGATTATATTTCCCATGATGAAAGGTTGCAAGTTTTTCAAGAAATTCATCGAGTTTGTAAGTCAGAAGGATACTTTTTCTTTTCCACCCATAATCTCCAAGGAATTGAACCAGAATTTAATTGGAGAAAACATCTCAGTTTTAATCTATTTGCGACTTATGTCAATTTAGTTATGTTTGCTTTTCTTCGTTTGTTTAATCCATCAATTACTTATCATCAACTACAAAATAATAATTATGCTATTATTAAAGATGAGTCACATAATTTTCGGTTAAAAACCTATTATATTAGACCGAATGAACAAATCAAAAAACTACAAGCATATTTTAGTAAAATCAAAGTTTATTCGTGGAAATATGGTTATGAAATTACTAAGCAAAGTGACTTAATGAACAGTTCTGAAATGTGGCTTTATTATCTATGTTCTTTCAAAAAAGATAGAGATTAATCATAAATTAAAAGTTACTGTATCTCATATAAGTTTTTGAGAATAATCTCTAAATCATGAATTAATTTTGCAGAACCACTTTTCATAGGTTGTTGATGATATTTACTAACGTCAATTGGGGTTTCAATTTTCACCACAACATCGGTTCCCCAATTAGGATAAGGATTAGTATACCGAACACTAATAGGAAGAATTTTTATGCCACAATTCGGTTTTTGAGATTCAACTTCTAATGCAATACGTGCAACTCCCCGCTTGAGAGGATGAACTTGATTATCCCGAAAAATTCCTCCTTCTGGAAAAATAACCAGCATTTCTCCCTGTTTCAAAATATTAACACTATGTTCTAGACTATCCAATCTAGGACGATTGACATCGACGGGAAATCCCCCTAAATGTCTGATTAACCAACCTTGCATTCCTGTCATTTCCGTTGACATTACCATAAAACGTAGATCGCGGCCACTCACCAATCTACCAACAGCATAGGGAACAATCAAAGCATCCCATCGAGAACGATGAGTAGGAGTAACGATCACTGGATCTGTCGCTGGAATATTTTCTCGTCCAGTAACAGTGATACGACCAAAGAAAAAAGGTATAATCAACTGACAGCCTAACGGATAGACTAAACGAATCAACCAAGGATTAACTGATGATTTAACAAAGTTATTTGATAAAGTAGATTGGTTCATAAATTAAGAATGAAAACAACAATTAATACTAATCTACAATTTCCCAACAATACCTGACCATTGTACTTTCTTTTCTTGAGTTCTTCTATAAGAGAAAAAATAATCGGGTTGTCGATAGGTACAATAGGGGGCGATCGCAATTTGTTCGGATTTAATTCCTAACTGTTCTAATTGCAAACTATTGACTCTTCGTACATCTAGACGCACCTTTCCCGCTTCAGAATCAGATAGTATCGGGGGGTCAAACATAGCCTGTAATGACCCTAGAATTTCCTTTTGACTGCCTATTTCTCCTTTTTTGAATAAACTAGAACCTACCTCAATAGCCACATCTTCTGAGACTTGATACACCTCTCCTGCAATAGCCGGTCCCATAGCTATTCGCAGATTTTCTAAAGAACTGCCAAAATCTTGAAAACGAGCAACAACTTCCGGTACAATTCGTTTAGCTGTTCCTCGCCATCCTGCATGAATAGCTGCCACAGTTTGGGTTTTAATATCCCCGATTAAAACCGGTGTACAATCAGCACTAGCTACCCAAATTGCCTGGTTAAAATTATCAGTAATTAATCCATCTCCTGGGGGAAAAGTTCCTTCTATCGTCTCCGATTTCAGTTCTTGGTCAATTTCTGTTGGGGTCAATATTCGGTTACCATGGACTTGTTTAAGACGATAAGTTTTAGCTTCTGGGTTTAAAACTTCTGTTAAATTTTCAGGAGTATGGGGATAAAATTGTTGAGTAAAAAAGCCATGTTTCCAGTCTTGCAAAAGGGTACAGGTTAAATAAGGTAATCCTTGCCAATTTTGCCATTGCCAAGTAGGATTTTGGTTTGAGCGATCGCTGATCAAAGAAGAAACCACTGCTTTTTCCCTCAACTGCTTAATTAACCTAAGTATTTTAGACGAATAATAATAGCTCCATCTTATCAAACTAAGAGAATTTAGATGACTTTTGATCAAGAATTATTAGCCAAGAAACTAGCGGCAATATCTAATGTTACGAGTTTATCCCAATTATCCCTTTATTGCTTTGATATTATCCCTTCGACTAATCAAATTGCCTGGGAATTATTAGAGCAAGCAAAAAACTTACCTTTAGCGGCGATCGCTACTCAACAAACTACGGGAAGAGGACAATGGGGACGCAGTTGGCAATCTTCTCCTGGGGGACTCTATCTTTCTCTAGCGATCGCCCCTCATATCTTAACAAAAGATGCTCCTCATTTAACTTTATTAAGTGGTTGGGGAATTGCTAATGCTTTGCGCCAGTATCAGATTCCTGTTAACCTAAAATGGCCTAATGATTTAATTCTTCAAGGTCAAAAATTAGGAGGCATTAAAACCGAAATTAGTAGTCAACAAAACCAAATTATCCAAGCAGTTATTGGAGTAGGAATCAATTACTCAAATGTTGTTCCTAATACGGGTATCTCTTTAAAATATTGGTCTAAAACTTATTCTAAGTCTGCTATTAATTTTGCTTTAGAAGAATTAGCAGCTATTGTAATTAATGGGATTCTTAATGCTTATGAATATTATCTAAATTATGGGATTGATTGCCTTTTAAGTGCTTATCTCAAATTATTTGATAATTTAGGACAATCTATTATGGTTGAAGGGTCACCTGGAACTATTATTGGAGTTACTTCTCAAGGAGAATTAACCGTCCGTTTAGAGTCTCTAGGAGCTTCCACCGAGATTAATCTACCTCCTGGCAGTATTTCTCTAGGGTATAATAAAAGTTAGAAATTTACTGGGTCTATAATTAGAATTCAAGTTTAAAAATTAATTTTTAGATTCTTCTTGATTACTATCAGGATAATAGTCATTAAATTGTTTTTGATCGTAATGATAAACCGTACGAATGCCAATAATTTCGTTAAGACTATCAACAATAGTTTGTAAAAATGAATTCACTAAAGTCAATAATCAAAACTTTGTTCAAATACCGTTTCATGCTCTTAGAGAACAATTAGCTTATTTGTGTAAAAGATCTGGAATTAATTACATGGAACAAGAAGAGTCATACACCAGTCTAGCAAGTGCTTTAGATTTAGATAGTCTTCCAGAATATAATACAGATAATCCACAAACCTATGAATTTTCAGGGAAGAGAATAAAGAGGGGTTTGTATCGGACTAAGGATAAAAAATTAGTCAATTCAGATATTAATGGTTCTGCTAATATTGGACGTAAAAGTAAAGCCAATCTCTTTAAAAAGAGGGAGGTATTAGAGGGGCTTTTGGACGCTCCAATACGATACTTTATCGTGTAAAGAATCCCCAAGTTCTAAACTTGGGGTAGTTCAATGGTACAGTAAATAATAATTTCTATTTATTGTTTAGCCCAAAAGGCTAGGAGTCATCGTGAGTAGTTCACCATTAGAACAGACAAATTCAGCCATTGCGGATGCTCTCAAGGAAGCCAGACAAAAATATCAGTATAATTATAACTATATTCCTCCTCTACCATTGGTGGATCAATTGCCCGATGGAGAAGACTTTTCTCGGGAGTGGTATGGCTTATTGGTTAATGAATTAAGGCAGCTTTTTTTAAATACCTTGATCACAAATCGGGGTAATCAAGGTAATGAGAAATTACGCGATGATGTGAGAAAATTTATCTTCGAGGTACTTCGTCAAGAAGCAATACCAACCCAGGTGAGGTTAGTGGCGAATATTTTACAAATTGCTCCTCAATTTTTATTACAAGGAATATCAACTGATTTTCATGAATTGGACGATTTACTATTATCTTTATTACGTCAAAGCGGATTATCAATATTCGGCGGTATTTTTCAACGTGCAGCAACCCTTTTAGAAAAAGGACACCCTACTGGTCATGTTAGCAGTCTTGAAGATTATCATAAATTATTTCCTGTAATCGAAAAACCCACAATTGCTAATATTTTCGACAACGATGAAGTATTTGCTTATCTGCGGGTTGCTGGGTACAATCCAGTGATGATTCAACGAATTTCGAGTCTTGATTCTCGTTTTCCCCTTACTGATGCCCAATATCAAGAAATTATGGGCAATGAAGACAGTTTAGCCCTAGCTGGAAGTGAAGGAAGATTATACCTACTCGATTATCAAATCTTAGAAGGAGCAATTAATGGGACTTTTCCCAAAGACCAAAAGTATCTCTTTGCACCCTTAGCCTTGTTTGCTGTACCCAAAGGATCAGATCCTAACCGGAAACTACAGGTAGTAGCTATTCAATGTGGCCAAACACCAGGCAATGATAACCCAATTTTTACGCCTAAATCTGCGAAATATGCTTGGTTATTTGCTAAAACTGTGGTAGAAGTTGCCGATTCTAATTTCCATGAAGCTGTCAGTCATCTAGCACGCACCCATCTGTTTGTGCAACCATTTGTCATGGTGACCCATCGTCAATTATTAGATAGTCATCACGTTAGTTTATTATTACGTCCTCACTTTGAAGGAACCTTAGCCATTAATAATGGGGCGCAGGCGATGTTAATTGCTCCCAAAGGTGGGGTTGATCAATTACTTGCTGCTACCATTGACAATTCAAGAGTGTTAGCGGTTAAAGGGGTAGAAACCTATGGGTTTAATAGTGCCATGTTGCCCAATCAACTAAAACTACGTGGAGTTGATGATCCTAAGTTGCTTCCAGTCTATCCTTATCGAGATGATGCCCTGTTAATTTGGCAGGCTATTCATCAATGGGTATCCGATTATATCAGTCTTTACTACAGCAACGATGAGGCAGTACAAAAGGATACTCAACTACAGAATTGGGCCAGAGAAGCACAAGCAGACGATGGGGGTCGTGTGCCTGATTTTGGCGAAAATGGAGGTATTCAAACTAAAGCTTATTTAATTGATGCTCTGACCCTAATTATTTTTACCGCCAGTGCGCAACACGCGGCAGTTAATTTCCCCCAAAAAGGTATCATGAGTTATGCTCCGGCTGTTCCTTTAGCTGGTTATCTCCCTAATTCCATCCTCAAACAAGAGATCACAGCGCAAGATTACCTCAATTTACTCCCTCCCCTAGAACAAGCCCAAACTCAGCTAAATCTTTTGACTTTGCTCGGATCTATCTATTACAACAAATTAGGCCAGTATGAACAAGGATATTTTAGTGATCCTAGAGTTAAGCCTTTATTAGAAAAATTCCAAGCCAAACTTGAGGAAATTGAAGATATCATTAAAGAGCGCAATTTTAATCGCCCTGAATACAATTATCTCTTGCCTTCCAAGATTCCCCAAAGCATTAATATTTAAGGTTGAAGTTCTCAGGGGACGGTTAATTAGTTTTTAAAAACTGACTTGAGTTTTTAAAAACCAAAACAAGGTTTGAGAATTGAGAAGTTGAGGGAACTCTTTAATTTGAGCGAGATACTACAATAATTAGATTAAGCTTGAATTAATCTGTGGTAGTGTGAGGAAACACGATGAAAAAAACTCTCTTTTTAAGCCCCCCTTCCTTTGATGGTTTTGACGGAGGTGCTGGTGCGAGATACCAAGCAAAACGAGAAATAACCTCTTTTTGGTATCCCACTTGGTTAG
>DLXW01000160.1 GCA_003448685.1 Cyanothece sp. UBA12306 | reverse complement strand
GCGAAACGATTTTGTTCAACGGTGATCAATGATTCGCTACCAATAGATATCTATGCTTAAAGAATAGGGTGGGATGTTTTGGTAGTCTGGGTTCGGAGTGTTGAAAAATTTTTAACTACTGACTCCTAATTCAGATTGTTGATCCAATCGAGTAAAATTCGGTTAAATTTGTCAGGACATTCATCCTGGGGACAGTGGCCGACTTGCTCTAATTCTATTAAAGTAATTTGAGGATTTAGTTTGGCAAAAATTGGGGCAAAAGAAGGAGGAATAAAACGGTCTTGTTTGCCCCAAATCAACAAAATAGGAAGGTTTAAATTAGGTAAAACACCTTTAACCGATGGAGCAAACTGAGGATTTCTTACGCCTTCAACCAACAAAGATAAAGTTCTAGCAGCACCTTGATCATGGGTAGGGGTGGTGATGATTTCTACTAACTCATCAGTAATAGCCGAGCGATCGCTATAAGCTAAAGTTACCCAAGGACGAATCATTCCCCGAAGGCGAAGAATTCTTAATAGTCCTCGAATCAATAGAGGTGATGCTATAATAGCCTCTAGAGAATTGACAATTGGCTGGAGCAATTTGGGGATCATTTCTTGTCGCCAAGAAACATCTGGTAAACTAATCATAGCTATGCTCTCGACCATTTCTCGATGTTCAGAAGCCAATGTTAGACAGACCAAAGAACCAAGGGAATTACCCACTAAAATCACAGGTTCATCCATAAAAGTCTGCCAAAAATCATAAACCTGTTGAGTCCACAGATAGATTGTGTAATCTGTAGCAGCCTTTTTTGACCCCCCAAACCCCAATAAATCCAAAGCATAAACCGAATGTTCTTGGGCGAGAATAGATATATTGTGTCGCCAATGTTCAATAGCTGCGCCAAATCCATGTAAAAGGATTAAAGGAGGCTTTTGTGTCCCACCTAGATTCCCAGAACAACGAAAATAGGTATAACGAATTGGCCATCCTCGCCAAATCCAGTTTCTTTGTCGTCCAATACGCTTTTCCCAAGGTTGTTGATTTAACACTAATTTGCTGTAAAAAAAAAGGTAAATATGATATAATTTAGATTCAGTCAACCAAAGACTTTAAAATGAAAATAAAATCAAGTATCCCTAATTAACATTAATCTAGCTTAAGTTTATCCATTTATATAGAGAGACAATAACAAACGCCTGTGATAGACAAAAGACGCCCCCAACGCGATCTCCCCAAAATCAACGAAAGAATCCGCTTCCCCGAAATTCGAGTGATCGATAGCAATAATGCTCAACTTGGAGTTATCACCCCTGAAGAAGCTTTAAAGATAGCCCAGGAGAGAGAGCTTGACTTGGTTCTAGTGAGCGAAACCGCTAAACCGCCTGTCTGCCGAATCATGGATTATGGTAAGTATAAATTTGAACAAGAAAAGAAAGCCAGGGAAGCTAAGAAAAAGCAGCATACCGCCAATGTTAAGGAAGTGAAAATGCGCTATAAAATTGGCGAAAGCGATTACAATGTTTGTATTAATAAAGCCAAACGCTTCCTGAAATCTGGAGACAAAGTAAAGGCAACAGTGACTTTTCGAGGTAGGGAAATCCAACACTCGGATTTAGCTTTTGATTTACTTAAAAGAATGGCTAAGGATCTTGAAGAGATTGGTGAGGTTCAACAAGCTCCTAAACGAGAAGGGCGTAATATGATGATGTTCCTCACACCTAAGAAATAAGAATTAGGAATCACCAAGTCAGAATTCAGAAGTCAGAATAGAGAATATATCAGCGAAATTTAGATTAATCTTAATCTTACTTTTAATTCTTTTTCATGCCCCTGTCTCCTGAATTCTCCTGAAAACTCGAAGAATTCTTCGACAGAACTCAAGTTATTATTTAACAACTTCTCGTCTTGGACCTATAGAATAAAATGTTTGCATGGAATTATCTGTAAACCCATAATCATTGCGATCGCATTCTCCTTCATAAATCGCATTATAGATAGTCTGTTTATCCTGAAGAACGCATAACTCAACGGTTTCAAAGTCTTTGTCTTCAACATCAGGACGTGCTGCTGTTTCATGACGACTGACTTCTATATAAGTGTACCAATTATCGGGATAACTTAAACATTCTCCTGGTTCCACTTCCCACCAAGCTTTGGTTACCCAGACATCATCTTCATTAGTATAAGCTCCAGCAACAAAAAGAATTTGATTTCTAGCATTACAAATTTCTCCAGCAACCGCTTGTTCAGTCCCAAAAGTGACTGGACTAACAATAGTAGCGGTGATTCCTAATGAAAGCAAAAGTTGATTTTTCATGGGGTTTTCTCCTGACACACCTTAAGGATATTGATGGAATCTATTTTAGATTAATCTTAGCAAACCTGACCTAATTAGCTCACGGGGTGATATAGCAGAAGTCTCCAAGTCAGAAGTCAGAAGTCAGAAGTTAAATTTTGACGAATCATAAAAAGAATTAGTATCAATTTAGCCAGAGTTATCTAACTAATTTGTTTGACTAACGGCTTAATTTTAGCAAATTACTCAAATTGAAGCCGAGTTACTCACTATTTCTTTTTATTATGTTTAAAATAGGCTTCCATCACCTGACGCACCATAGGAGCAGCCACGGAACCCCCACCACCCCCCGAATGTTCTGCAAAAGCCACCACTACAATTTCTGGCTTGTCATAGGGAGCATAACCTCCAAACCAAGCATGAGCTTTCCCTGGAGGTGCTTCTGCTGTGCCACTTTTCCCAGCAGAAGGGGGCAAACTCGGTGAATTTAAAGCTTTGCCCGTACCACTCGAAACAACTGCTCTTAAACCTTCCCGTAGGGTTTTGACCGTACTCGGTTTTAAATTCATTGAGGTACGCCATTGCTCGATACTGCGATCATCTTTGAAGAAATGGGGTTTAACCAGATAACCTCCATTAGCGGGGACGGCAAACATAACTGCTACTTGGAGAGGAGTTGCTTGGGTAAACCCTTGACCAATAGACATATTGACTGTATCCCCATCAGTCCATTCCCAATTGTAATTTTGGCGTTTCCAGGCATCATCGGCAATTAACCCTGGTAATTCTTCGGTTAATTCAATACCTGTGGTCTGACCAAAGCCATAGAGACGGGCCCATTTAATTAAAGTCGGTCCCCCTACTCCCCGGCCAATTTGTCCGTGAAAAGTATTACTACTCCAAGCCATCGCCCGTACATAGCCCATCGGACCAAAACCAGCCCGATTCCATTCTCCAAAAGCTGTGCCACCGACCCGAAGATAGGCGAAGGTGCTTAAGATTGTGTTGGGGGGATATTTCCCTGACTCCATACCCGCAGTAGCAGTGACAATTTTAAAGGTAGAAGCGGGAGGAAAGCCTCTTAATGCGCGGTTAACAAAAGGATCTCCTGCATTACGCCATTTTTTCCAAGTTTCCACTGTGATTTGACTAGAGAAAACATTGGGATTAAAGCGAGGATAACTGACCATCGCTAAGACTCCCCCATCTCTAGGATCAATGGCTACAACAGCCCCTTTCCTTTGACCTAGGGCAGCTTCTGCTGCTTTCTGAACGTCTAAATCTAGGGTTAGGGTCACATCTTTTCCTGGTTTTCCCAGTTTCTGCCCCAAGACCTTCATCACTTTTCCTGCCCCATCGACTTCGAGTTGTAGTCCTCCCCATTCTCCCCTTAATTGCTGTTCATAAGCAGCTTCTACCCCCATTTTGCCAACGATATCTCCCAGACGGTAACCGTCAGAACGCCTCTTCGCTAACTGTTCGGCGTTGAGTTCTCCTGTATATCCGAGGACATGGGAAGCTAATTCTTGGTTAGGATAATCTCGCACACTTTCGATATCGACTTCTAGTCCATTGAGTTCCCCTTTAAATTCTTCTAGGGCAGTAATTTGGGCTGGATTGAGACTACGGGCAATGCGAATTAATGTTGGGGAATTATAGCCAGCTTGTTCAATTTTTCCTTGAATGGTTGCTTCGGGAATGGAAATAAGTTTTGCTAGATAACGCAAATTTTCAGGCCAATTAGGCTGTTTAAGTACCATTGGCCATAAATAAGCCGCATGAGTCAAACGAGTTGAGGCTAAAACCCTTCCTTTGCGGTCAAAAATATTACCTCGTACGGGGGGTTTAGGAATGATCCGAATTCGATTATTTTCGGCTTTTTCTCGGTAAATTTCTCCTTGAAAAAGTTGGAGGAAGGCCAGGCGAGACCCAATACCTCCAAATAATACTAGACTTATTAATATCATAATTAACCAAGGCTGCCGCTTTTGTCCAATGGTGCGATTGGTTTGTTTGTTTCTACTGTCATAGAAACTATAGCTGTCGCTAGATATTGAATTAGTCCATAGGGAATGGGAACGAGAATTATCAGTAAGCCGCATATAGCAGTCCTATTTTCGGTTTTAAATGATAAGAGAAGTTCTAGAATAACTTCTTTTTAGTTGAGAAGTCGTCAAATTATCGTTTCTAGTTTTAACTCTATTTAGAAGTGTAATGATTTTTTTGGCTAGATCATTTAGACTTGATCTATTCTTTGAGAGATTCTTTTTGGTAATTAGATTATCTAAACTTATGATAAAGCTATTGACAATCAAATATTTTAATCTTTGATCTGGCTTCATACAAATTAACATAAATCCGGTTTTTCTTTATTTTAGCCAAATTTGCCATTTTATGGTTTTTTTGCTTTTTTCATGATATGATAAGTATAAGGTACGGGTGGTAGTGTAACTAAAAATAAAGTTCAATCCGGCAAAACCTCGATTTCAGAGGATTATTATCTATCTCGATCTTCACTTACTCTCAAAAATGTTTCCTAAGCAATGAAGGAATTTTACCTAGTACATAAGTTTTAGTCATTAATTTTTGTAAAATATACTTGACAATCCAGAAAAGGTTTTAGCCTTAACTAAATTTATTGATAACTGATCAATTGTAAATTACACTCATGATTGATGATTCGCTAATATTTTCTTATCTACCAGAAGAAACCCTGAAGGGATTAAAAGCTGCTGATAATCGCTGGGAGAATTTGCGAAAAAATACCTCAGTTATTCCCCATGTTATTACCGAAAATCCCCAAACAATAGAAACATTTGATTCAGATGTAGTTATTTGTGGAGGAACCCTAGGAATTTTAATTGCAGCTACCCTACAAAAGCAAGGATGGAATGTAATTTTAATAGAACGGGGAATATTAAAAGGAAGAGAACAGGAATGGAATATTTCCCGTCAAGAATTAGAAGTATTTTTAGAATTAAATTTACTCTCAGAAGCAGAATTAGAAGAAGCGATCGCTACGGAATATAATCCTGCTAGAGTCGGTTTTTATGAAGGATATGAATTATGGGTTAAAGATATACTGAATATTGGGGTTGATCCCATTTATTTATTAGAAAATCTCAAAAATAAGTTTCTCGAAGCAGGAGGAACTCTTTTAGAAAAAACTCCTTTCGTATCAGCAATAGTTCATCCTAATGGGGTTGCTATTGATCTCCAAGAAAATACTTTAAAAACTCGATTATTAATTGATGGAATGGGACATTTTTCTCCCATTGTTCAACAAGTAAGGAAGAAACAAAAACCCGATGGAATATGTTTAGTAGTTGGTAGTTGCGCTCAAGGTTATCCTACAAATGATACCGGAGATTTGATCTTTTCTTTCACGCCAATTTTGAACCAGTGTCAATACTTTTGGGAAGCTTTTCCTGCTAGGGATGGTCGTACAACTTATTTATTTACTTATGTTGATGCTAATAGCGATCGCTTCACCTTGCAATTTTTCATGGAAGAGTATTTAAGACTGTTGCCAGAATACCAAAAAATTGACTTAAATCAACTTGATTTTAAACGATTTTTATTCGGATTTTTTCCTGCTTATCGTCAAAGTCCAATCAAAATGCCTTGGAATAGAATTTTACCAATTGGCGATAGTGCGGGAGGCCAATCTCCCGTTAGTTTTGGTGGTTTTGGGGCAATGATTAGACATTTGAAGCGTCTTACTTTTGGGATTGATGAAGCACTAAAAGTTGATATTTTAGACTGTAATGCTCTACATTTGCTGCAACCCTATCAACCCAATATCTCAGTTACTTGGTTATTCCAAAAAACCATGAGTGTTCCAGTCAATAGAAAAGTATCCCCCAATCAAATTAATGAGTTAATGAGTGGAGTTTTTAAGGTAATGGATAAATTAGGTGATGATGTTCTTAACCCTTTTTTACAAGATGTCATCCAATTTCTAGCCTTAATGAAAACCTTACCATTAGTTAATCCCCAATTAGTTTTTCCTATTCTGCCTCAAGTAGGAATCAATACCTTATTAGAGTGGACAGTTCATTACCTTAATTTAGCTTTATATAGTGGATTATATCCCTTGGGTAAATTAGGGGAACCACTAATTAAAAATTTATCTCCAAGACAACAATATTATTACCATAGATGGTTAGATTCTTGGAAATATGGCTCAGGAGGAGACTATCAGAGAAATCATCAGTAAAAACCTAAAAAAATAAAAAGCTTGATTATGAACCAAAAATTTAGAGACAATAAAAAATAATAATTACTCAGAAAAGTTGTTGTGATGGCTCAATATTAATGTCTAATAATCAAACAAAACAAATTAACCAACCTGGACTAATTTTAACCCCCGGCCCCGAAGGATGGTGGGATTGTGAACGAGTTTCTTCACCCTGTGTAATCCAATGTCCTGATGGAACCTGGAAAATGTGGTATTACGGACGAGATCCGAGTTTTGATCGAGAAATTAATTTACTGGAGTTTAGACTAACTCATCCCCAATCATACCGTACAGTCTAGTCTGATTGGCGATCGCAGCTATCCTAAAAGTTAGGAAAAGTGAAGTTGACAAATATAGGTCAGTCTCGTGAACAATGCCAAGATAGTAGTCCACGATTCAATCTCATGGAAGCCGACCTACATAACCTATATCCCTCCAGAGCAGATATTAATTCAGATCGTAATAATTTTGCCTTTGCCATTTTGCCTGGTAGTGCAACCATGACCTGTGATTTTGAAGTGAATACTGGGGATAGACTGGTTGAACCCCAATACTGCTCGGTTAAGCTCAAAACCCTTGTTGTGACTGCACCGGAGCACCGGAGCACCGGAGCG
>DLXW01000202.1:479-13755 GCA_003448685.1 Cyanothece sp. UBA12306 | reverse complement strand
CGATTTTCGGACTGGTACCAAGCCTGAGTATTAGGAGCAAGACGACAAGCATACAATCCCAGGCGCATTGTTCCGCCTAAATTTACCACATCTTCTTGTTCTGGCAACAGATTAATCACCGGATTAGGGGTTTCAGGGTCGAATTCAGCACTGTTGGCCCTTTCTAAATTAGCAATATTTCTCGCCCATTCGATAACGGCACATTGCATTCCTAAGCATAGTCCCAAAAAGGGTATATTATTTTGACGAACATATTCGATCGCCTTAACTTTACCATCAACTCCTCGAATACCAAATCCCCCAGGAACAATAATTCCACTCACGTCATTGAGGAATTTTTCGGCCCCTTGTTCTTCAATATCTTCTGCGCTAACCCATCTCAGTTTCACTTCGCTATCGACAGCAATTCCTCCATGTACCAAAGATTCAACCACCGAGAGGTAGGCATCGCTTAATTGGACGTATTTTCCCACAAGAGCAACTTCAATTTGTCGCTGAGGAGACTGCATCCTTTCCACTAGGGTTTGCCATTGGGTTAAATCTGGTTGACGGGGTTCAAGGTTTAATAGGGCTAGAGTTTGTTGAGCTAATCCTTCTCGTTCTACAATTAAAGGAACTTCATAGATGCTGCTGGCATCTTGGGCAGTAATTACCGATTCTACAGGAACATCACAAAATTCCGAGAGTTTTTCCTTCATTCCTTCTTTCAGGGGGCGATCGCATCTACAAACTAAGACATCGGGTTGAATGCCAATAGAGCGTAATTCTTTGACTGAATGTTGGGTGGGTTTAGTTTTCATTTCTCTGGCTGCGGGTATCCAAGGAATCAGAGTAACGTGCATATAAACTACGTTATTACGACCCACATCTTTCCGAAATTGACGAATCGCTTCTAAAAAGGGTAAAGATTCAATATCGCCTACGGTTCCGCCAATTTCGGTAATCACCACATCAGGATTGGTGTTTTTAGCTACTCGATGGATACGTTCTTTGATTTCGTTGGTAATGTGGGGAATTACTTGAACGGTTCCCCCCATATAAGCTCCCCGTCGTTCTTTATTAATCACTGCTTGGTAAATTGACCCTGTGGTGACGCTATTAAGACGGGACATAGAGGTATCGGTGAATCTTTCGTAGTGGCCTAAATCTAAGTCGGTTTCGGCCCCGTCTTCGGTGACAAATACTTCTCCATGTTGATAGGGACTCATGGTGCCTGGATCAACGTTAATGTAGGGATCAAGTTTTAAAATAGAGACAGAATAATCCCTTGATTTGAGGAGACGACCTAAACTAGCTGCTACAATACCTTTTCCAATACTGGAGACGACTCCCCCAGTGACGAAAACAAATTTAGTCATAAAAATTTACAATTGCCCCGAGTACCAGCATTTCCCTCATCATTTTATAGCAGTTATTATACTCGTGTGGGGTGTAGGAAAAATACTATGATCAAAGAAATTACATAAAGTCATCTAGATTTTAATGGCTCAAGTCTGAGAAGTTCCGCATAATCTAGGTTGTTATGAACAGGAATATTTAGTTATAAAGAGTAAGTAAGTAACCCAAGGAAATATGGCACTATTAAAACATCTTTATAATTTTTGGATGTTGTCTGTTGATTACTTTTTTTGAAATTCCCTTTCTACAAAAGTATTTTATTTCCAGTAAGAGGCATGGTGCTGTAGCATGATTCATCCTAATTAGCTATTCAGTTTATTATACATTGAGGGAATTAATTATGTTTCAGAGCAGCGAAGCGATCAAAATCAACCAAAAATATCAAGCTGGAGAAAGAAATTTTAGAAACATTCAATTACGTCGCTTAGATTTGCGGGGACTTGACCTTAGTAATGCTGATTTAAGGGGAGCAGATCTAAGTTACAGTAATTTAAGGGATGTTAATCTTAGTGGTGCAGATTTACAGGATGCTTACCTGAATGAAGCTGATTTTACTGGTGCTAATTTTGAGGGAGCAAATTTACAAAATGCTTCCTTAATTAAAGCTTATTTAATGAAAGCAAATTTTCAAAAAGCTAATTTAAGAGACAGTTATTTAACAAGTTCTTATGCTATTAAAAGCAACTTTGAAGAGGCCAACTTTGAAGGAGCTTATCTAAATCGAACCCAATTAACTGGGGCTAAATTTAAAAATGCTAAGTATAACAATAAAACTCGCTTTGATGGATTATTTGATCCGAAAAAATTAGGAATGAAAGAAGTTACAGAATTAAACCTCTCAATCCAATCTACGAAAGGAATTAATAATCAGCAGAATATTTCTGTAAATAATGAAGTAAATATAGAACAATTACTGAATCTTTTGGAGCATATCATCGATGTTAGTCATCAGTATTTAGGTAAGAAAATGGTGATAAAATATTGGCATTCTTCTCAACCAGAAGCTGAATTTCTTAATCAATTTAGCCTAAATAAATCAGGATATCTTGAATTTTCTGGTAACTTACAAGCTAAAGTTAATCAGGAGGAATTACAACAAGTCAAAGGGTGGTTAAAATCTTATATCAAATCTTGTACTCAGATTTTTCCTAACTTCCCTAAAATGATTGATCGTCAACAATTAAGCTTGATTTTTGCTGCTTCTTCCTCCAAAAAAAAGATTAAATCTTATCGAATGAATTATTCACTTCCAATCAAAGAAAATGCTCCCCATTTAGTCTATGTTTAATATTGAATTCGGTTATCGTAAAAAACAAGAAGAGATTCATCTATGAAAGGTGAATCTCTTCTTGATTATAGTCTAAGGCTGTAATGATGAACTAATGAAATAACTATAGTTAATTGTAGTTATTTCTCCGACTATTTCCACTGTTTTCACGGGGACGGGCAGTATTTACTTTTAGGGAGCGTCCCATCCATTCCGCACCATCTAAAGTAGTAATAGCAGTAGCTTCTTCCGCTTCTGTGTTCATTTCTACAAAGGCAAATCCCCTGGGACGACCGGTATCTCGGTCGGTGGGTACATGAACGCGCTTAACTGAACCATATTCTGCAAATACAGAATTAAGGTCAGCTTCTGTTACCTCATAAGAGAGGTTTCCTACATAAATTGACATAAATTGTCTCTGTTGCTATTGGACTTGTAGAGATTGAGATTTCGGAGAGAACTGTATCAATGCTTAACGGAAAAATCTGTCAATTTTAACAACTTACTCTTTTTACCGATCCTTAATGCTCGACTTGAGCATAACATCTTTTGAGTTCCCATGCAAATGACCGGAGAACCAAGACCATTT
Organism: Cyanothece sp. UBA12306; assembly: GCA_003448685.1. Taxonomy (GTDB): domain Bacteria; phylum Cyanobacteriota; class Cyanobacteriia; order Cyanobacteriales; family Microcystaceae; genus Rippkaea. The sequence continues at coordinate 10,501 of DLXW01000202.1, read as the reverse complement.
TCCTTAAAGTTAGCTACAGATGTAGCAATAGGAGCTAAAAAATAGCTCCCAAACTGAAGATTAACCTACAATTTAATCGTCACCGTCTTAGTTTCGGTGTATTGTTGCAAACCGTATTCGCCCAATTCTCGACCAATACCAGACTGTTTGAACCCACCAAAGGGTGCAGCAGCATCGAAGACATCATAACAATTCACCCAAACTGTACCCGCACGGACTCCATTGGCGATCGCATGGACTTTGGTGATATCCTGAGTCCAGACCCCTGCGGCTAGTCCATACATAGTATTATTAGCTCGTTCTATGACTTCATCAAGATCTTTGAATTTGATAATACTCATTACTGGGCCGAAAATCTCTTCTTGAGCTATTTTCATACCATCGCTCACATCGGCAAAGACTGTTGGTTCAATAAAATAACCGCGATCGCCCAAACGACTTCCACCACAAAGCATCTGGGCTCCTTCGAGTTGTCCTGACTCAATATAGCTCATCACCTTGTTAAATTGTTCTTGATCGACTTGGGGACCCTGTTCGGTGTTACTCTCAAATGGGTCACCAACGCGACGACTACGGGCCCGTTCCACACTTTTGGCGACAAATTCGTCGTAACATTTCTCTTCAACAAATAGTCGTGAACCGGCACAACAACATTGTCCTTGGTTAAAGAACAAACTAAAATGGGCTCCCTCGATCGCCTGGTCGAAATTAGCGTCAGCGAAGACAATATTAGGACTTTTACCCCCTAATTCCAAGGTAACGCGTTTAAGATTAGTTTGGGCTGCGGCTTCCATGATCAGGTGTCCCACTTCCGTTGAACCAGTAAAAGCTACCTTATCAATATCATGGTGTCGGGCGATCGCTTGACCTGCTGTGGGGCCATATCCTGAAAGCAAGTTAACCACTCCAGGGGGAAACCCTGCTTCAAGAATCAATTCTCCGACCCTTAACGCAGACAAGGGTGTCTGTTCTGCGGTTTTCATGACCACCGTATTACCCATGGCTAAAGCGGGGGCTAATTTCCATGCTTGCATCAACAAGGGGAAATTCCAGGGAATAATTTGACCGACGACTCCTACAGGTTCATGGCGAGTGTAGCAAAAATAGGGGCCGTTGATGGGAATTGTCTTACCTTGGACTTTATCAGCCCAACCTGCATAATAACGGTAGCAAGCTATAACGAGCGATAAGTCGGCATTAAGGGAATCGTTTAAGGGTTTACCATTATCTAGGGTTTCTAAACGCGCTAATTCCTCTTTATTGGCTTCGATCAAGTCAGCGAGTTTATAGAGTAATTCTCCCCTGTGGGTAGGGGAAAGTTGGGCCCACTCACCGCGGATAAAAGCTTGACGCGCTGCTTGAACTGCTCGATCTACATCTGCTGCGTCTGCTTCAGCCACATCACAGATCACTTCTCCTGTAGCTGGGTTTATAGTTTCAAACCTTTTTCCCGAAACACTTTCTACCCATTGATTATTGATTAATAATTGAGTTGGACCAAGTTTAGCTTTAGGTTCTGGTCTAATTGCCGTTACCATAAGATCCTCCTTCTTTATTTAAGATATCCTTGATAAATTTGTGATCAAAACTCTATTTCTAGCTTTGATCATTGAGCAACGTTTTTGCTAAATCTCTTACAAAATTTAACTTTTACTTACTGTAGAGGTTAACTTTTCTTGACCTTGAGAAATTTATGATAAACTAGCTGAGATCTTAATTTTATTGAAAAAAGTGTCAAATCAAGCAACCATACCTACTTGGGAAAAATTATTGGAGATTTCCCAACCTCAGACAACAGTAAAATGGGAAATTAGAGCTAATCAAAGTCCTTCCACTGTAGCCTTGTCAAGTTATCTCGATCAAGTTCGAGAAGGCAAAAATCCTCCCGTTGTACTTTACCGCGATACTAATGCTTGGTGTCCCTTTTGTGAAAGGGTTTGGTTTGCTTTGGAAGAAAAACAAATTCCCTTTGCAGTGGAGTTAATTAATTTAGGGGATAAACCCAAATGGTACACAGATTTGGTACCCACTGGACTGGTTCCTGCGGTAAAAATTGAAGGAGAATTAGTTTATGAATCTAAAGAGATTCTTTTAAGGTTAGAAGAACAGTTTAAACAATATCCATTATTACCCGAAGATCCCCAAGAAAAAGCCGTTGCTTTAGATATGATTGAAACTTGTGAAAATGGAGGATTTTCTAGATTAGCTTATCAGTTTACCATGAATAAAATTTGGGGACAATCAGATGCAAAACAGTCAGAGAAAGAGCAATTATCTGATTTAAAAAATAAGTTTGAAGCTAAGCTAGATGATTTAGAAAAAGCCTTAGCTCAATATCCAGGTGATTACTTGATGAAGGACTTCAGTTTAGTTGATATCATGTATATCAATAGTATAAAAAGACTTTCAGCTAATTTACCTGTATTTCGCGGATATCATATTCGAGGCAATGAGAAATATCCTTTACTAAATCGTTGGCTAAAAGCTATTAACCAACGTCCTGCTTATCAGAGAGTTAAATCAGATGATCGCACTAATAATTTAGTGATGAAACATATATTTAAACTCAAACCTATCAGTAATGATCTCAATTTAATACCAGATTACAACGCCAGCGATAGTCAGCAAGATCGTCTAGAAGCTGCTGCTAAATTAAGTGATAATTACCAAACTGTTATCAAGGATATTATGAACAATTCTGGCATAAAAACTTGGGTAAATCAAGATTCTTTAACCCAAATAGAAGAATATATTGATCTATCCTTGAGACTGTTAGCACAACATCTTATTAATGGTCATTCTCTGTCTCTAGAAGATAATCAAATGATCAAGAATAATGAAGGTGTAGCTATTGGAACAATTGCCCTTTCATATATTAGAAATCGCGTCTGTGTACCCCGCGATATGACTGCTGGTGCGGCTCATCAGTTTCGTTGTGCTGCTGACGAAATTTTAAGATCTTTTTATTCTGTTTCTTTTTGAATAAAATATCAATAAAAAAAATTGAGGGATTTTAAAACCGCCATTAACTTAACTTTAACCTAAGAAAATTTTATGAAAACTCGATTAGCCATCTTAGGAGTAGGACGTTGGGGTACTCATTTAGTGCGTAACTTTTTGCAGCATCCTCAAGCAGAATTAGTAGCAATTGCCGATCTTAATTTAGAAAATTTACAAACCTGTAAAGCTAAATTTGACCTGCAAGACAAGGATATTCTAATTACTTCAGACTGGCAAAATATCAAACAAAAAATACCTTTAGATGCAGTAGTTATTGCAACTCCAGCTACCAGCCATTATCCTTTAATTAAAGATAGTTTAGAGTCGGGATATCATGTATTAGCAGAAAAACCCCTGACTCTTAATGCTTCCGAATGCTTGGAATTAACCCATCTAGCCGAACAAAAAAGCTTACAATTATTGGTAGACCATACCTATTTATTTCATCCCGCAGTCAAACAAGGTAAAGATGTAATTAATTCAGGAAAATTGGGAGAAATACGCTATGGTTATGCTAGTCGTACCCATTTAGGTCCGGTTCGTCAAGATGTGGATGCTTTATGGGACTTAGCAATTCATGATATTGCCATTTTTAATAACTGGTTAGGCCAGTCACCATTCCAAGTACAGGCCACAGGAAAAATTTGGTTACAAAGCGATCGCACCACAGATCATTCTCCCACAGGTTTAGCAGATTTAGTCTGGGTTCGGTTAATTTATCCCAACGGGTTTGAAACGATGATCCATCTATGTTGGTTTAACCCTGATAAACAGCGACGACTCTGTTTAGTGGGAAGTCAAGGGACTTTAATTTTTGATGAAATGTCGCCTAATTCACCTTTAACCCTACAACAGGGTTATTTAGACCGTCAGGGAGACTGGTTTCTACCCCAAGGCCAAGTTATGGAGGTTGTGGAAATAGAAAAGATTGAACCACTCAAACAAGTTTGTGATCGCTTTCTCGATACAATTAAAACAGGTGTTACTTGTTCTATTTCTTCGGGTTGGGTAGGTACTCAATTAGTTAAAATTTTGACTGCTTTAAGTTTGTCAATGGAACGCAATGGAGAAATTATTCAGGTTGAATGAAAAATTCTCTAGAGAACTTCTAAAAAGATTTTTTTTGACTCTAATCAATTTAGATTAAATATTATTAATATTTCTTGCCACAGAGTAACCCAAAGCGAATTAATCCCCGTTGATACCCTCGACTCATTAGCCCTAAAGATAATGCCCCTTCTATGGTAGTCCAGCCACTTTTTAATAAACCCATAATAGCCTGAAAATCTAAAGCTGAGTCTATCACTACATCCCAAAAAGGAGCAACTTCCATAGACCAATCATCAGAATAAATATCTTTAAATCCGCTATCAGCGGCAATTTTTTCATATTCTGGTAAAGAAATGACATAAGGTAAACAATAAACTCGATAAATCTCTTGTAAATGGCGTTTTTCATCCCAGGTTAATTCTCCTGCAAGGGAATTAGTGGGACGATGACACCAAGTTGCCAAAATAAAGGTTCCCCCTGGTTTCAAAACCCGATAACATTCTCGAAGAAATTGATTTTTATCAGGCATATGTTCTCCACTTTCTAAAGACCATACCAGGTCAAAATTATTGTCTGGAAAAGGCATATTTAGGGCGTTAGCAACTTGAAAATCAACTGTCGCTTGTAAATTAGCATTTTCAGCCCTTTGAGTTGCTCTAGCGGCTTGCACCTCCGAGAGAGTAATTCCTGTAGCTTTCGCCTTAAATTTATCGGCTAAATAAAGAGTACTTCCTCCAATTCCACAACCTGCATCAATCAAGTTTGTTACCTTTTCAATTTTTGCCCAAATTAATAATTCTTCAATTAAATCTATTTGTGCTTGACGGCGATTAATTTTATAATTTCCTGACCTTCCATAGTAACCGTGGTGCATATGTTCACCCCATATTTTTTCCCATAATTCACTAGAAGTGTCGTAAAATTGGGCAATTTTTTGGTTAAGAGAAGAATTCATATATTTATAATAGATAATAGAAACTACTATTTAGTATTAGTTATGATAACATACTATTTAATGTTGAATGAATCTAACAGAAAACTAAACTTGTCTGTAACAACCATTTTGTTTTAAGGTTATTATTTTTACTACTGATTCTAAGTTAATAACTCCGTAAACATGAGGAAATGTCTCATCCTTATTAATGGGTAAAGAATGATTAGAAGTAGGATGGATAGGAGATTCCCATTTAACTTCAGAGATTAGTTTTTGAGGCTCAATAACAAGTAAAATCAAGTTTTGATAATCTCGATAAAAAGTATCAGCAACTTTCATAACTTGAGCATCACTAGAACAATGAATAAAGCCTTCTTTTTCTAAAGATTCTGTTGCATAATACCCTAATTTTTGCGCTTTTTCCCATTCTTTTAAAGTCGTAATATGAAAAATCATAAATTAGTTAATAGTTTAGTTCAACAAGAGTTTAATTGATTGGATCTAAATTTTATCTATACTATTATTTGAGCCATGGTTGTCACCGTAATAATTTTAGGATTGTCTAAAACAGTTTCAAATTTCCATCCCATCCGAGCCGAATAATCATTAATGATGGTTAACAAACCTAATCCAGAGTTTTCACTATTGGGGTCTGTTGCATTTTTCTCGATTGCAGATATATAATGAGCTTCAAGATCACACAACAATAATTCTTGAAGATATTTTTGAAAACTATCCACAGCCTTATATTTAATGCTATTTTGACAGAAAATAACAGCTTTGAGATCTTGATCTTTAAGAAAATTAATCCCAATTTTAATTTTATAATTAGAGAGTTCGTCATTATATTTCATGGCATTTTCTAATAGTTCATTGACAATATAACTAACTGCATTTTTACTATTATTAACACGCTCTGTATATTTAGAATCATGAAGATCAATTGGTAGAAAAGAAGCAAAATAATCTGCAATAAAATGAGCTGATAATCGATTATTTTTCCATCGTTTTTTGATGGGAGTAGAAGTGGGAGTAAAAATAATCTGTAAACAATCTTGATCAGGAATAAAATTTTCTAAAAAGTCACCAAAAATCTTGTCCATTGCTATTTCTGTTTTAAAACTAATAAAGTAATATCATCAAAAACCTTTTGTTCTCCAATATGATCATAGACATCTTCAATAACAGTGTCTTGAATTTCTTGCGCAGACTTTGACCAAGCTTTACTTACCACTTTACATAATCTCTCTATTCCATAGAAGTGATTATCGATATTTTTAGCCTCTGTAATACCATCGGTATAAAGAACAACTCCATCTCCAGAATCTAAATTAACACAAATTTGGTCAACAAAGTGGGAAATTTCGTAATCTAAACCAATAGGAAATCCTAAATCCATGGTATTAATTAGTTCAATTTCTCCTCCAGAACGTATCAGCAAAACTTCTTCATGTTGACCACTAATATTCAATTGGCCTTCGCAATAATGAAGAATACCTAAAGTCAAATTTTTCTCAGAATTCATGCGAATTATATTCTGATAAATAGTCCGGTTGAGAGTAGATAAAAATCTTACAGGATCAGTTTCTCCCATTTCTTTGAGAGTTCGGACTGCTGTTTGGGTCATCACCATTAAAATACCACTTTCAAGACCATGACCTGTAACATCACCAATCCCTATCGTCACAATACCACTATGGTGCAAAACATCATAATAATCCCCTCCTACCTCTTCTGCTGGTTGCATAAATCCTGCTAAATCTAGTTTTTCAATCCCTTGAAGTTCTTCAATTTTCGGTAAAATCATCTGCTGCATTTCAAAAACTAAATTAAGTTCAGCGCTCATCCGAATATTTTCCGACTTTAATTTTTGATTGAGTGCGGTAATTTCTGCATTGGCTGAAGCTAGTTCAGCAGTGCGCTTACTTACCATATTTTCTAATGCTTGTTCTACTTCTTTGCGAGCGGTAATTTCAGTACGAATACTCAGATATTGAAAAGGACGACCCTGATCATCCATAAAGGGAATAATGGTACTATTAACCCAATAATATGAACCATCTTTAGCTTTATTTTTAATTTCTCCTTGCCAAATTTTTCCCTTAGTAATCGTTGACCAAAGTCCCTGATAAAAGACTTTATCATGATAACCGGATTTAAGAAGACGGTGATTACTACCAATTAATTCTTCTCGAGAATAGTGGGAAACTTCACAAAACTTATTGTTAACATAATTAATTGTACCTTTGCCATCAGTAATAGTAACAATAGCCAATTGGTCTAGAGCATATTTAATATCAGATAATTCTTTAACGGTTTGTTGTAATTTTTCTTCTGCTTCTTTCCGGTCTGTAATATTAATTCCAATAGAAACTATTGCTTTTCCTTCTTGATATTTTTGTGCCGCAATTAAATAATATTGTAGAGAATTATCGAGGGTGATTTGAACAACTTGAGAGGCAGAATTGTCAGCACTAGCTAAAAAATTATCTAAAAATTTAATCAACTCATTATTTCCCTCTAAAAAACCAATTGGTTGACCCACAAAATCTTCTTGTGGTACATCCCATTTTTCAGCGAGGTAATGGTTAACTCCTAAATAAATTCCTTGGGAATCAATCCAGGAAATAGAACCTGGAACTGCGTCTAAAATTGCTTCTAGTTTTTCTTTAGCATCTGACAAATCCTTTTTTGCTTTTTCTAAATCGGTATTTTTTAGTTCTATAGCTTCAAAGTAATCTTTAATCTGATAAGCCATAACATTGAAAGCAAGACCTAAACTTTCTAATTCTTTAATTCCTTGAATATTAACTTTTTGATCAAGGTTTCCTTGAGCAATTTGTTGGGAAGCTTTATTTAAAGTCAAAATAATATTGACAATCCAACGGGAAGTTAAAAATCCCATCCCAGTAGCAACAATTAAAGCACCAATAATTAATAACAAAGTTATCCTAGTATTGGATTCAATTTGTTTCATAAAATCTTTTTCAGGAACAACAATGACGATATACCAAGATAAACCAAAATCATCGGTAAAAGGCAAAACCCTCATGAAGTGTTGCTTATTATCAATCTTAAATTTGAGTTGTTTGGGAATATCAATGGGAATAATATCTTGTTCAGATGCAGTTTTTAAGTTAGCAAATTTTTCCTGTAAATATAATGCAGCAGCCTGAATTAAAGGATCTTCAAGCTTAATTGCGTCTAAACGCTGAGGTTGCCTATCAACTGTAAAAAAAGGTTTCTGACTAGAAGAACTCGCTACCAATTTACCAGATGCTTCAATGATAAAAGTTTTTCCTGATTTACCAATTTTTAAACTGCGCAGAAAGTCACTCATTTGAGCTAGAGTTAAATCTGCCGCTAACACCCCTTGAAATTTGCCTTTTTTATTATAGTAAGGTTGGCTAATAGTAATTGCCAAAGTGGGGGGACTTATCCAAGGAGAAATTTTACTCCAAGTAGGTTGGCCTTTAAAAGATTTTTCAGCCTGAGTATACCAAGATTGAATACGAGGATCAAAACCAACATATGTTTTCAATCTTCCCCGACGATTCCCCTGACTATCAATAGCATAGGTTTGTAAGTCACCTGCGGAGTCTATTATTTGATAATTAAGAGTTCCATCATCATTAACGATTAATCCAATAAATTCGCCTTTAGGAGTAGCAAATTGAATTTTACTAATTAAATCAAAGATTTGAGCTTGTTGCCAAAAATGCTGCTCCATGAGCTTGACATTTTCTGGGTTTATTTGCCCCAAATCTAGAGCATTTTGGTTAAGCTGATTGATCAGATAAGGAGTTCCTAAATAATCGTTGAGACGTTCTGTAATTAGATTACTAACTTCATTAGTTAATTGACCTGCTAAATCCTCAACTGCTTTCTGTCCATTTCTAAAAGATAAATATCCCACTAAACCCACCGCACCAACAATTTGAACCACAAAAGGAACTACTAATATCGTTCTTAATGGTATTTTATACTGTAATTTTTGGAGCAATGTAATTAACATAGTTCAGATTAATATCTGACAACTTATAGCAACTATTTTTGTCTTAATTTTCAGTACCAGAGATCACAGCAAAGATCATAATAAAGTAATCAGAAGTCAACAAGTAAAAATAGAGAATATATTGGTCAATTCACAAAAATTAATACAATGTCATTATTCCTATTCAACGATTAAGGTAATCGAACAATTTAACCCTAATTACAATTATAATGCTTATCAGGGTCAATTAGCTTATAAACTCAACACAATTAAGTAAATATCTATATGGGTTAGTTGTTTAAGAAAACATTAAGAGAAAAAATTACCATCAAGATCATGGTTTTATTTTTGTTTCAAAACTAGCAGAGTAATATCATCAAACATCTTTTGTTGACCAATATGGTTATAAACGTCCTCAATAACAGCTTGTTGCACTTTTTGTGCAGAATTTGACCAGTTTTGACTTACTACTTGACACAATCTTTCTAGTCCATAGAATTTTTTATCAATATCTTTTGCTTCGGTAATACCATCAGTATAAAGAACTACACCGTCCCCAGGATTCAACTGTACATAGATTTGATCAATAAAATGAGCAATTTCGTGATCTAAACCAATAGGTATTCCTAAATCTATTGTATCAATTCGTTCAATTTTTCCTCCAGAACGCACCACTAAAATTTCTTCATGTTGACCACTAATACTTAATTGTCCTTGACAATAATGAAGAATACCTAGGGTCATACTTTTTTCTGAATTCATCCGTTTGACATTTTGATAAATTGTTCGGTTGAGGGTAGATAAAAATTTGACAGGATCGGTTTCTCCTATTTCTTTAAGGGTGCGCACTGCTGCTTGGGTCATTACCATTAAGATACCACTTTCAAGACCATGGCCGGTAACATCTCCAATACCTAATGTGACAATACCATTGTGATCAAGAACATCATAATAATCTCCTCCCACGTCCTCTGCTGGTTTCATATACCCAGCTAAATCTAATTGATCAATATTTTCAAGTTCTTCAATTTTCGGTAAAATCAT
>DLXW01000202.1:0-351 GCA_003448685.1 Cyanothece sp. UBA12306 | reverse complement strand
CTTCAATTTTCGGTAAAATCATTTGCTGCATTTGACAGACAATATTAACCTGGTGTTTGAGCGATTCTTCTAATTGTTTACGCTCCGTTATATTTTGGATAATTCCTTCATAATAAAGTAGTTTTCCTTCACTATTATAAACTGCTCTTGCATTTTCTTCGACCCAGATTTTTTTTCCATCTCGACGAGAAATTTGATATTCACAGTTCTTGATTTTTCCTGTTTTTTGAAGAGTAGAATACCACTGATCTTGATTATAAATATTTCTAACACTTCTGATCATTTCTTCTGGAGAATTATATCCATAAAGTTTTGCCATGGCTGGATTAACTGAGATAAATCGACCATCAG
>DLXW01000100.1 GCA_003448685.1 Cyanothece sp. UBA12306 | reverse complement strand
CATTTTAGTTAATAGTTAATAGTTAATAGTGATGAAGAATGAAGAAGGAAGAATGAAGAATGAAGAATGAAGAATGAAGAATGAAGAATGAAGAATGAAAGTGGATATTTTCTGCCCTAGAATTCCTAATTCATTCGGCTTCTAAATTTAGTAAGCTTTCGTGTTCCTGTTGCCAAATTTCCCAAGGGGAAGGTTGACGAACCAAACGCCAAATGGGACTATGGACTGCTTCATCCAATTCTCGGGCCATTTCAATCATTCCCTCATATCCAGCGTAGGGATGATGCCGTTCTTGGTTAATATCCAAAAAAGGAATTCTCGCCTTGAGGGCTGTATATTGATTACGACCCCCTGCTACTAATAAATCGGCTTTAGTTTGCTCCACAACCCTTAATAATTCCGCAGGATTGCCCTTTTCGAGCATAATGCCGTCTTTACCTAATAATTTTTTGATTTTAGCTTTATCTTCTTCTGTACTCTTTTTGGTGCTAGTGGCTACCACTTCCATCCCTAAATCTTGTGCCGCAGAAACAATAGACCAACTCTTAACCCCTCCGGTGTAGAGTACCATTCGCTTACCCTTAAGACGTTCCCGATAGGGGGCCAAAGCTTGATCTAACTTAGCAGTTTCTTCTTCAATTAATTGTTCTACCCGTTCTTGCAGTGCTGCATCACCGAAAAAGGCTGCTATATTGCGCAAGCAACGATTCATGTCTGCAATACCATAAAAAGATTCCTCAATATAAGGAATTCCATAACGCTCCTCCATAGCCGTAGCCATATTAATCAGAGCCTTAGAGCAGATCATTAAATTGAGTTTAGCACGATGGGATTGACAAACTTCCTGATAACGTGCATCCCCTGTAATCTTGGCTAAAACGCGGATACCCAGTTTTTCAAACAGAGGTAAAACACCCCACATTTCCCCAGCAACATTATATTCCCCAATCAGATTAATATCAAAATCCGTGGTATATTCAGGTTCACGGGTTCCCACTACATGATTAAGCAGGGCTTCACCCCCGAGACGGTTTCCCATATTCTTACTACCGACAAATCCAGGGGCGTGTACAGGAATGATCGGAGTTCCATATTTCTTAGTAGCCGCTTTGCAAACTGCATCAAGATCATCACCAATTAAAGCCGTGACACAGGTAGAATAAACAAAGACAGCCGCTGGACTATAGCGTTTGATTAAACGAGCGATCGCTTGATATAATTTTTTCTCACCACCAAAAATAACGTCATTTTCTGATAAATCTGTAGTAAAACCCATTTTATAGGTCATCGGACCACTACTAAGACTGCCCCGACTATTCCAACTATTACCCGAACAAGCAATAGAACCGTGGACTAAATGAGCTACATCGGTGATAGGCACTAAAGCAATAGAAGCCCCGTCAAAAGCACAACCTCCTTGCGCTGCACCAGGTTGAGCCTGTTGAGTACAAGCCTTATTTTTACCTTGTCCTTCCTTATTATGGTTATGTTCACACCCTGGTTGCGTCAGTAACTCGTTGATTTTGCCTTTGGTGAGTGCCATTATCTACTCCTCTTTCTTTATTTAACGTGCCAGCGATTAAAACGGGAATGGGGAGTCGGGAGTCAAGAATCGAAAATCACCAAGCAAACCAACTTCTGACTTCTGACTTCTGACTTCTGACTTCTCCAAAGGAGGGGAGGAGGGGGGAGGAAAATCTCCCTGATCTCCCTTTTCTTCCTTTTCTACCTTTGATTAACGAATTAAATCGAAGGAAATATCGGTCTTCGAGGGGATATTGGTGTTACGGTCGATTTCTTCAAATAGACTGTTAACTAACCAATTGAGCAGGTTAATCGCACCCTTGTAACCGATGGTAGAATAGCGGTGTAAGTGATGACGATCAAAGATGGGGTATCCAATGCGGATTAAAGGAATACCAGTATCACGCTGGAGATATTTAGCGTAGGAGTTACCCACTAAGAAGTCAACAGGCTCAGTGAAGAGTAAGGAACGAAGGTGCCAGAGGTCTTTACCGCCCCAAACGGTGGCTTTTTGACCATAAGGACTAGAAGCAAGTAAAGCTTCAGCTTCAGCAATAAATTCCTTAGTAGAGTTGTGAACCAAGACATGAACAGGTTCAACACCCATCTCTAACATGAACTGTAACATTCCGATGACTAAATCGGGATCACCGTAGATAGCGGCGGTTTTACCGTGTAACCAAGCATGGCTATCGGTCATGGCATCAACAGCACGTCCCCGTTCTAGTTCTAACTCAGGAGGAACAGGATTTCCGGTGATTTCAGACAAAGCAGTCAAGAATTCATCGGTTCCTTTGATACCCCAAGGACGATAGGTAGCAGTGGGTTGCTTCCATTCTTTCTCGATGTATTCGAGGGTTTTAACGGTAGGATAGGTTTGTAAAGCGATGGTTCTTTCTGCATTGATAGCATCAGCACCTTCTTCTAAGGTTGTACCGCCTTGGTACATTTTGAACTCACCAGTGTTAGGAGAATCTAAATAGAGTTCATTGTCTCCTAAGATGGTCGCATTAACGCCCATAGCACTAACTAAGTGCTTCAATTCCTGTAGGTTTCCGGTATAGGTTTCAAACCCAGGGATGAAGTTGGTCTTACCGTTGGTGGTTTCAGCTTTCTTGCCTTCGGTTAAGTTACCGAGGATAGCTTTCATCATGTTGTCATATCCAGTGATATGAGAACCAACGAAAGAAGGAGTGTGGGCGAAAGGAACGGGGAAATCTTCAGGAATTGCACCGTCAGCCTTAGCGTTACCAATGAATGACCCTAAGTCATCTCCAATAACTTCTGCCATACAAGTTGTACAGACAGCAATCATTTTGGGTTCATAAAGGGTGTAAGAGTTCTGTAACCCATCGATCATATTTTTCAATCCACCGAAGACTGCTGCGTCCTCAGTCATGGAAGAAGAAACACCACTGAAAGGTTCTTTGAAGTGACGGGTAAAGTGGGTACGGAAGTAAGCAACGCAACCTTGAGATCCATGAACAAAAGGAAGAGTTCCTTCAAATCCAACCGCAGCTAAGATAGCACCCAAAGGTTGACAAGCTTTAGCGGGGTTGATGGTCAAAGCTTCACGAGCGAAGTTCTTTTCCCGATATTCCCAGGTTTTAGTCCATTCTGCTACTTCAGCGACTTTTTCATCAGGAGCCATGCCTTCCATGGCTTTCTTGTTGGCGAATAACTCTTGGTACTCTGGCTGATGAAATAACTCAACGTGGTCCTTGATGTTATCAATGTTCTGAGACATTAGTGATACTCCGTTTCGTCGGTTGAGGATAAGTGTGGCTTTTGTTTGAAGAGAGAGGGAGAAGGGAGAGGGGGGATAGGTAGTTGATAGTTGATAGTTGATAGTTGATAGTTATTCCCTATTTACCATTCACTATTCACTATTCACTGTCCCCTAGTTCCCTTGTCTTATTTCTTCCAAGGAGATTCAATTAATCCCCAAGTTGGGTTATTAAGAGCTAAGTCCATATCCCGTGCAAAGATAGCGAACCCGTCATAACCGTGGTAAGGACCAGAGTAATCCCAAGAGTGCATTTGACGGAAAGGTAGTCCCATTTTCTGGAAGACATACTTCTCTTTAACCCCAGAAGCAACTAAATCAGGCTTAAGTTCTTGAACGAATTTCTCGAACTCGTAGGCGGTTACGTCATCATAGATCAAGGTAGCATCGCCAACGTAGTCAGCGGTACGTTTATAATCGTCACCGTGAGCAAACTCATATCCGGTTCCGATCATTTCCATGCCTAAGTCTTTGAAAGCAGGAACTACGTGACGAGGACGTAATCCACCAACCATCATCATGACGGTTTTGCCTTCTAAGCGAGGACGATAGGTTGCAAGAACATCTGCAACTTGCTTCTCGTATTTAGCGATAACTTTCTCTGCATTCTCTTGAATAGTTTCATCAAAGAGTGCAGCGATCGCCCGTAAGGATTCAGCAATCTTGGTAGGACCAAAGAAGTTATACTCAAACCAGGGAATACCATACTTCTCTTCCATGTGACGGCTGATGCTGTTCATCGAGCGGTAACAGTGGATGAGGTTCAATTTAACTTTAGGAGTTTGCATCATCTCGTTGATGGTGCCGTCTCCAGACCATTGGGCAACAACTCGTAAACCGATTTCTTCAAGGAGAATACGGCTAGACCAAGCGTCTCCACCAATGTTGTAGTCACCGATGACAGCTACGTCATAGGGAGTGGTTTCTAGTTCGGGGACATCTTCTTTGTTGAAGACCCAGTCACGAACAGCATCGTTAGCGATGTGGTGTCCTAAAGATTGGGAAACTCCACGGAAACCTTCACAACGAACGGGAACAGCAGGTTTACCAGTTTCTTTGGTGATTTTACGAGCAACTGCTTCGATGTCATCCCCAATTAATCCAATAGGACATTCAGATTGAATGGAAATCCCATTGTTAAGAGGGAATAATTCTTCGATTTCCTGACCGATTTTGAAGAGTTTTTTGTCTCCACCAAAAACGATGTCTTTTTCTTGGAAATCGGAGGTGAAGTTCATGGTACCAAAGGTATCAACACCAGTGGTTCCAATGTAGTAGTTACGACGACCAGACCAGGAATAGTAACCACAACCAACAGGACCGTGGGAAATGTGGATCATGTCCTTAATAGGACCCCAAACTACCCCTTTAGATCCCGCATAAGCACAACCACGGGCGGTCATAACACCAGGCGCAGATTTAACGTTGGATTTTACTCCACAATCATCTTTGCCTTCTTCGTAGACGTTGAGGTGCTTCTTACGTTTCTTGGCTAACTTCTCAGGATAGGTATCAAGAACGTCTTGGATTAACTGCTTTCTGTCTTCTACTGTTGACATAGTGTTCCTCAGTGATAGATTGGCGATTAGGATCGGACGCACGCCTTCGTCAAGAATGACGAGTGAGAATTTTTGATGAGGATGGGGTAAAGGGAGTTGATAGTTGATAGTTGATAGTTGATAGTTGATAGTTATTCACTATTCACTGTTCACTATTCACTATTCACTATTCACTATTCACTATTCACTATTCACGGCTCCCCCATTTCCCAATTGCATGGGCTTAATGAGAATTAAGCCCCTACATTACTTGGCTCCTCTGGTAAGAGCTTGGGCAGCCATGTCAGCTTCCATAACTTTTTTGTACTCTTCTTCGGAACCTAGTAAACCGTAGTTGATCAACAGTTCTTCTAGTTCGTCGTTGTCGATAGGAGTGGGGATGGTGAGTTTGGTGTTGTCGACGATTTTGTTACCTAAAGTACGGTACTCATCAGCTTGAGGGTGATCAGGAGAGTATTGAATAACGGTCTGACGACGTAATTCAGCTTCTTGTACCTGCTTAGAACGAGGTACGAAGTGGATCATTTGGGTGTTTAAGCGTTCAGCTAACTCTTCGATCAATTCGATCTCTTTGTTAACGTTACGGCTGTTACAAATTAAACCACCTAAACGAACACCACCGGTGTGGGCATATTTCAAAATACCACGAGCGATGTTGTTAGCTGCATACATCGCCATCATTTCCCCAGAGGTAACGATGTAGATTTCTTGCGCTTTTCCTTCACGGATAGGCATAGCGAAACCACCACAAACAACGTCTCCTAATACGTCATAGGATACGAAGTCTAGGTCTTCATAAGCACCTTCTTCTTCAAGGAAGTTGATGGAGGTGATAATACCACGTCCAGCACAACCAACCCCAGGTTCAGGACCACCAGATTCTACACACTTGATGTCTTCAAACCCTTGAAGTAATACTTCGTCGAGTTCGAGATCTTCAACAGCACCACGTTCTGCCGCTAAGTGTAGTACAGTTACCTGAGCTTTACAGTTGAGGATCAAACGGGTAGAGTCAGCTTTAGGGTCACAACCAACGATCATGATGCGTTGGCCTTGTTGAGCCATTCCAGCTAAGGTGTTTTGAGAAGTGGTGGACTTACCGATTCCGCCTTTTCCGTAAAATGCAATTTGACGCATGGTTGATTCTCGCTTATTGTTGAGAGTTTAGTGTGAACACAAGGTCGGAGATTTCTCTCCATTTCTGACGTAAAGATGGTTCGTGATTGTTTGATTTTGTGGGAAATTACTTCCCATCAAACTCTCAATCTCTACATCAGTTTTTAGGTTTAGATCAAATAACGAAAAGCACTCAATGAAAGTTAGTAACTTTTGTTCTTTAGATCTCTGGGGAGGGGATTAACCCTTAGCGAAAGCGATGCCTATGGTGGAGATCGCTCTCGACTTTTTTGGTTTAATAACATGGTTCTAAATGGTGAGCTTTGCTCACTAATAAACGGTAGGAATTCTAGACCGAAATAACTGTTAATTCTGGGGAGATGCGATCGCGTAACCGCGCTTCAATGCCCATCTTTAAGGTTTGAGTGCTACTAGCACAGGAACCACAGGCTCCTTGAAGGATTACTTTGACTAAATTTCCTTCTACATCGAACAATTCTACATCCCCTCCATCTTGTGCCAAGGCTGGCTTAACTTCTTCTTCAAGAATTTGTTGAATTAGGGTAATCTTTTGGAGGTTAGTTAATGGTTTATTCGGTGTTAATTTAGCTTCAGCAACCTCTGTTGCTGCTACTACTGCTGTAGCTTTTTCTTGAATAATATCGGCTAAAATATCATCGATATCAGGTAGACAAGAACTACAACCACCACCGGCTTTTACATAATTAGTAACTTGTTCAGCTGTGGTTAAATCATTTTCGAGAATAATGCGACGAATTCTGGTATCTGTGACTCCGAAACAACGGCAAACTAAGGCTCCTTCGTCATCTTCGTGGTTGTCTAAGGGGATTCCTCTGTAATTGAAAATTGCAGCTTCTAGGGCTTCTTGTCCCATGACAGAACAGTGCATTTTTTCTTCTGGTAAACCCCCTAAAAACTCAGCGATTTCTTTATTGGTTAAACTGAGAGCTTCATCAAGGGTTTTTCCAACTAACAATTCTGTCAGGGCTGAGGAAGATGCAATGGCTGAGGCACAGCCGAAAGTTTGAAATCTAGCATCAAGAATAATTTGGGTTGCTTCATCAATTTTGAGGTGTAATCTGAGGGCATCACCACAGGCAATACTTCCGACCTCTCCTGTTGTAATAGCTTGTCCTTCTTGCTTTTCAGTAATCGTTCCTTGATTACGTGGGTTGTAGAAGAATTCCATTACCTTATCTGTATATTCCCACATTTTGAGTCACCTGTCAAGAGTTAATTAGTTAATAGTTGATAGTTGATAGTTAATAGTTGATCACTATTTACTATTTAGCTAAGGCCGCTTTTTCTTGTTCAACAAGCCAACCAGCTTCATCGCTGTTGAAAGGAGATAGAGCGCGTAGACGATCAATAATTCCTGGTAAAACTTCGATTACCTTTTGAACTTGATCGTGGGTAGTAAAGCGAGACAGACTAAAGCGAATGGAGCCATGAAGGACACTATAGGGTAGTCCCATTGCCCTTAATACATGGGAAGGTTCTAGAGATCCAGATGTACAAGCAGAACCCGAAGAAGCACAAATTCCATATTGATTGAGGGATAAAAGAATGGCTTCTCCTTCAATAAATTTAAAGCCAATATTTGAGGTATTAGGTAATCTTTGTACTGGATGACCATTGAGGACAGTATCGGGAATTATAGTCAAAATACTTTGTTCTAAATAATCCCTTAATTGTTCTTCGGATGATCCCTGTTCGAGATAATAGGCTGCTATTTCTGCTGCTTTGCCTAGGGCAACTATCCCTGGAACATTTTCTGTACCAGCACGGCGACCCCTTTCTTGATGTCCACCAATGAGTAAGGGACGGAAGCGAGTGTTACGACGCACATATAAAGCACCAATTCCTTTAGGAGCATGGATTTTATGACCTGATACTGTCAGCAGATCAATGGTACTTGTGGCCATATTCAAGGGAACTTTACCTACCGCTTGCACCGCATCCACATGGAATAGCGCACCGTATTCCTTAGCCATTTGTCCTACCTGTTCCACAGGGAAGATCACCCCTGTTTCGTTATTCGCATACATGATGGAGACAAGGGCAGTATTACCGGTTAAAGAGGCTTCGAGTTCGCTTAAATCAAGCTGTCCTTGGTTATCAACCGAAAGATAGGTAACAGTATAACCTTGGCGTTCGAGATTCTTGCACAGATTCAAAACCGCCGGATGTTCAACTTCAGTGGTGATAATCTGCTTTTTGTTGGGTTGAGCGGCCAAGGCTGCACGGATAGCTGCATTATCACCTTCAGTTCCACAACTAGTAAAAACAATTTCTGAGGGTTCGGCTCCCAATAAAGCAGCTACTTGTTCTCTAGCAGTTTTCACAGTCCCTCCCACTTGTCCACCAAAGGTGTGCATACTTGAAGGGTTCCCGTAATAGAGGGTAAGGTAGGGCAACATAGCTCCTAATACTTCCTCATCAACTTGAGTGGTGGCATTATTATCAAGATATATGCAGTCTTTCATCACACTTTCCTAATTTCGGCGTCAATCATCAATGGGGGTTAGAGAATAGTTGATAGTAATGATTAAATTGATAAACTATTAACTATTCACTATTCACTATTAACTAAAAAGGGATACTAAGGTTTGGGAATAAACGTCAAACCAATGTTGCCAATAGTGCCGAGCTTTTTGTTGTTTCAGTTTTTTAACCAAAGATTGATAGCGAGTAAACCAAACATCCCAGTAATCTCCTGATTTGAGGGAGCCAACTGTCCAAGAGCAGGTGTTATCGGGTAAACAGCCAAAATTCGTGGGACAGACAGCAGCACATTGGGGAGTTCCGTAGAAACCAACACAGTGGTTACATCGGGTAGGTTCAATGAGTAAGACACCACTCTCAATACGAATAGCTTCGGTGGGACATTCGACCCGACAGCGATCGCAAGCAATACAATCTGATGTAATGGTGTAACTCATGACTCTACCCTCATTTTCTGGTTTAGTTTTGTTGGTTTTGTCCGCCTAAATTAGGTAAACAGCTATAATCTTTAGAAAAGCCCGTACAGGGGGGAATAGCATAGTCATCAACGCAAGTATAACAATGGTCTTTACTGCTATACTCAGTAGTCGATAAACGAGAATTGATGGTTGATGACTGAGCCTTAACCGTTGATGCTGAGTTGGCTACGAGATAACTCATGAAGACACTCCTATCAAGGGGTTTGACTGGACATACTGCTCATAGAAATCTAGAGCAACTTTATCAATCACATCGTAAGCTTCAAAGGGTTCTAAGCCCGCTTTACGCAATTCTTCTTGGGGACAATTCCCAATTTTGGAAGCTAGTACTCCTTTGCAATCGGCTATTGCTTTAATGATATGTTCTAAGGTTGCTTCCTCGCCGTATCCACTTTGACAATAATGGTCAACTTTACGATGCGCAACAAATTTAACGTCTACTCCGTCGACTTCAAAGATTTGAAATTCCTTAGCATGGCCAAAGTGTTGGTTAACCAGGCGATTACCTTTAGTGGCAACAGCTACTAAAATCTTAACCCCGGTGGCTGCTTTCTTCTTCTTAGCTTTGGCTTTAGCTTCTTTAACTTCAGCGTTGAATTGTTCAATCTCTTCGTGGACTTGCTGGCGTTTAGCTAGGTCATATTCAGAAGTCATACCCAGGAATTTCTCTTTGGTGAATTCTTGGGAACGGTCTTCTCCTAATAGTCCCACCGCATCAGCGCGACATTGACGACAGTGGCGCATCATTTTCATGTTGCCAGAACAACTGTCTTGGACGGCCTTCAATTCTTTAGGTGTGGGACCGCGTTGTCCGGTTAACCCGAAGTGAGTTCCATGCTCGGGCGCGCTGATCAAGGGCATAATATTATGGAGAAATGCACCTTTAGAGCGAATTACTTCGTTAACTTCGGCTAAATGTTCGTCATTGATCCCTGGGATCATCACAGAGTTAACTTTGCACAGAATATCCGCTTCTCTGAGGGCATCAAGGCTCTCCATTTGTTTTTCATGGAGGATTTTGACCCCTTCAATACCTTTGTAGCGTTTGCGGTTGAAGCGTACCCAAGGATAGATTTTTTCTCCAATTTCGGGGTCGATCATATTAATGGTTAAGGTGACATGATCAATGTTGAGTTCTTTGATGCGATCAACATAATCAGGGAGCATTAAGCCATTACTAGATAAGCATAGTTTAATATCAGGGGCTTTTTCGGCTACCAATTCAAAGGTGCGAAAAGTTTGTTTCGGGTTGGCTAAAGGATCACCAGGGCCCGCAATTCCCATTACTGTCATTTGGGGAATCTTCCCAGCAATGACTAAAGCTTTGTGGGCTGCTTCTTCGGGAGTCAGGACTTCGCTGACGACCCCAGGACGACTTTCGTTAGCGCAATCATATTTGCGATTACAATAGTTGCATTGAATATTACAAGCGGGTGCTACCGCAACGTGCAACCTTGCATAGTGATGGTGTGCATCTTCACTATAACAAGGATGTTTAGCGATCCTTTCTTGAATATCAGGAGCTATAGCTTGAGGAGTTGAAGAAGTGCAACCAGAGATTCCTGATGACTTTTGAGTCGAGGAACCGCCACAGGATTTTGCTTTCTTGGCCGCCGATGAGTCAGAGTTAATGAGACCGGTGGATTGTAACATTGAATTCCGTAGGATTTAGAGGGTGATTAAGAGATGACTTAAGAGCCTTCGGTCACTTGCGAGATTTACCATCGCAAGAGGATAAAACAATGGACTATTCGTCTTTGGCGTTATGCCAGTTATACCATCCTCCCCTCAATTGGGATGGTCTGACTATCTGAGTTGGAGTTGATTGGATTTATTAAGATGTACTTGAATAGTCAAACCCTTTCCCTATCTGTTATTGAGGAGAGTTAAAATTTTTTTAGGGTCTGGGGGTCTAGTATTTTTAGGGTAAGGCTTCAGTATTTTTACACAGGGATACGGGTATTTATGCACTCAACCCCAAACCCTTACTTAATAAAGGTTTAGCTAGTCTCAATGCCTCTTTGGGGTTGAGCTTTTGTTGCACTCATTTTAGGAAGTGTGGGGAGAAAATTGAGGATTTCTCAATTCTGAGTCCCCTGAAAAAAACCGGAGTAAGCGTTATCAAGCTCCTCCAGTGCTGTCACGGAATTCAATTCTGTATCCAATGTAACATTTTTTTGGGGGGATTCTGGCTTAAACTCAGAACCTTTCTCTAACCCAAAACAAAACTCGTTCAAAAGCTGATTAAATCAAGGTTTCAGCCTTCTAGGTTACCTAGATCCCTGAGTTCTCAATAGCCGTCTAAAAAATAGGGTTTGAATTGGGGATAAAACCTGATTATGACTCGCATTAACCCTGAGTACATAAATGTGATTCCCCCTACCAATAAATACCTGTACCCTCTAGAAAAAATACTCGTACCTCGATCCAAAAAGTTTTTTTTTGATGGCTCAAAACCCTACATAATGGGATTTATTCAAGTTGAGTGTAGTCTTAATTAGTTTGACTAACTTGACTCACCCCACTGACGAGGAAAACAAAAAGGCGACTTGGTATAAGCATAACAACTAAGTCTATGTAGAACCACGGAATTTAATGTTTGGATCCATACCGCTTAGACACAACCTTTCTAGCAGTCGAGGCCGTCATCTAGAAGCCTCGACTACTAATTTAACGGAAGTTCCTTCTCGAACTCTAACTCTTTGGGAAACTCTCAATCAAGATTTTCAGATTATCTTTAGAAGAGATCCCGCAGCACGTAATTGGTTAGAAGTACTTTGTTGTTATCCAGGGTTACACGCTTTAGCCCTACATCGCTTCTCCCACTTGCTTTGGAATCGTCAAATACCTTTCTTTCCTCGTTTTATCTCCCATTTAGGGCGATTTTTGACTGGGATCGAAATCCATCCTGGAGCCACTATTGGCCAAGGTGTATTTATCGACCACGGGATGGGGGTAGTCATCGGAGAGACGGCTATTATCGGTGATAATTGTTTGATTTACCAAAATGTCACCCTTGGGGGGACAGGAAAAGAAGTCGGTAAACGTCATCCTACTTTGGGAAACAATGTAGTGGTGGGAGCCGGAGCCAAAGTTCTAGGTAATCTTACTATTGGGGATCATGTCCGTATTGGTGCGGGTTCCATTGTCCTGAGTCATGTTCCTAGTGACTGCACTGTAGTGGGAGTACCAGGTCGGGTTATTTCCCGTAGTGGCCGTGGTTGTCCCTTGGAACACGGAAAATTACCCGATGTAGAAGCTCAAATGATCCGCGCTTTAGTTGATCGAATTGAGCGATTGGAACAAAAGATACAAAACACACACTAACCTTGCCCTTACAATTATGATTAGACCATCCGATTCCGATGCGTTAATCAGTCAAGTTGAGAAAATTTCTCGCTATGACCGTTGGTTAGTACACCATCGTCTTCAAGAATTGATGATCCCTTGTTGGTGTCTCGAAGATGGCTCTCTTTGGGTAGAAATTGAACATGGTCTTCAGGCCATTCTCTTGCGAAGCACTGTTTATCAGGCGATCGCGTCTCGTCAAGAATTGATAGACTGGCTGCAACGCTGCTGGGAAACTGTCGAACCCAACCCAGCAAAGTCCTACCAGGACTAAGAGCATTGTTTCTTAATCTAAATATTTCCCTAGTCCCAATGATCCTAAGCAACCGGATCTCAAAAAATTATCTCGCCTTGTGCGTATTGCCCAACCCTTTACTTCTGTCAGAAGTGTGGTGAATCCTAGTTTTTCAGTGCTGTCATGGAATTCAATTCAATTTCTCAAGAATTCAGTCAATTTCTACAACAGGAACTAGACCTGTCTAGAGATGACCTCAAGGTTGCCCTCAACAACCGCCAATCTCCTGGAGATCCAATCCCGATGTTGCTTTGGCAATATGGCTTAATCTCCCAAGTACAACTACAAAGAATTTGGGACTGGCTTGATTCTCAAATTCAATTTCAATTTCCCTAAAAGGTATTTTAACAAATTTTTGTCTTAATTTGTCGAGGAGTTCAAGGTTCAATGGAGCAGATTCACATCAATGATACGACTCTCCGAGATGGAGAACAGGCTGCGGGGATTGTCTTTTCGCCTGAAGAAAAAATCTCCCTAGCAGTATTAATGGATACTATGGGTATTCCTGAATTGGAAGTAGGTATTCCCGCTATGGGAGGAAATGAGGCTCAAGCCATTACTACTATTGCCCATTTAGGTCTAAAAACTGCCCTTCTCGGTTGGAACAGAGCCGTTAGATCGGATCTCGAGGCTTCGATCGCCTGTGGCCTGACTCGAGTACATATTTCTATTCCTGTGTCCGAAGTACAAATTAAAGCCAAGTTTCAAGGTAATTGTAACTTAGTTTTACAAAGGCTACATAATAGTATCAATTTTGCCTTGGATCATGGTTTATTTGTCTCTGTAGGCGCGGAAGACTCTTCTAGGGCTGATGAAACATTTTTACTCGATGTGGCTGGTTATGCCCAAGATTGGGGTGCTTCTCGGTTTCGTTTTTGCGATACAGTAGGGATTCTTAATCCAGCTACTACGGCCCAAAAAGTTGGTAAATTAGTTCAGGGGTTGTCTATCCCGATCGAAATGCACACCCACAATGATTTTGGTCTAGCAACGGCTAATGCTTTGGCTGGGTTGCAAGCGGGGGCAACTTCCGTCAACACCACAGTTAATGGGTTGGGGGAACGGGCGGGTAATGCGGCTTTAGAAGAAATGGTTATGGCCTTGAAGCAGCTATATCAGGTGAAATTGGGCATTAATACCCGCCGTTTCCGGGAACTATCCCAATTGGTGGTAACCGCTTCAGGGTGTCAGCTTCCTCCTTGGAAGGCAATTGTTGGGGATAATGCTTTTGCCCATGAATCGGGAATTCATGCCCACGGAGTCCTCAAAAATCCCCAAACCTATGAACCTTTTTCTCCTGAGGAAATCGGCGGAAAAAGGCATTTAGTGGTGGGTAAACATTCTGGACGGCATTTAGTTTCTAATGTACTCGGACAACATGGGGTTACTTTGGACCGTGAGGAAGCCCAATTTGTCCTCGAAGCAGTACGAAATTTGTCGATTCAGATGAAACGCAGCTTAACGGTTGACGAATTACTTGATTTAGTACCTAATAGGAGAGTGTCCCATGGGATTGTATAACCCTGGCGAAATGGAATTGAATGATCCTCCAGCTTTTGAAATGGAGGAAAAAGTCCGTCTACGTAAAATGATTCGGAATGATGGAACTTTTCCTGGTAAGGAAGTAGGCCAAACTTTAGCTAAAAAAGGCGATGTTGGTTATGTGATTAGCATTGGGACTTATCTGCAAATGTACTATATTTATGCAGTACATTTTCTTGAAAGTGGTTTGGTCGTTGGTTGTCGTCGTAAGGAATTAGAATCTGTCGATAATCCACCCGAAACTGTCAATTCAAAGGGCGGTTCTTCCGTTGATAAGACCGAAGTTGCAAGTCGGAATTATTGATAATTGATAAATTGTTCAGTGTTCATTAGTTACTCTCTGGGGGTTGGTTATGAAAGTTATGTTAAGTCGCAGTGAATCGGGACAGTTATCTGTTTATGTTCCTAAAAAGGACTTGGAAGAAGTTGTGGTGAAAGAAGAGGTTATTGATCAAGGAAAAGTTTTGACTTTAGCTAATGGTTGGGAATTAAAATTTCCTAATCTAAACGATGACACTAAGTTGCCACAAACCCTTCAAGCTACAAAACTTTAACAGTTTTTAGTAAACAGTTAAAAGTTACCAGTTAATAGTTTGGCTGTTGACTGTTTACTGTTTACTATCCACTCTTTACTTTAATTAGTCACGGAGAATTTAATTATGGATTCAGTACATTACCAAGCTTTATCCTTTCAATTAGAAGGTCAATTTCTCGGTTTTATTAGTAAGCCTAATGGTCAGTTAAAATCCCTTCGACTGTCTATTGATCAACGGGAATTGCGGATTAAACTTGATAAAGGTTTACGGGGTTCTTTAGGAACTGGTTTAGCTGCTGGAGATTGGATTCAGGTATCAGGTGAACAGAAATTTAAAGGCAGTTTTAGTCAATTTAAGCTTAAGGCTTTTCAAGTAAATCGCTTAAGTTGTAGCCTAGAGTGTAAGGATAATCAAAATACACAATCTGTGGCAACTGCTCCATCAAATTGCCAGAAAAAAGGCAAAATTCTGTTGTGCAATAAGTCAGATTGTGCCAAAAATGGAGGCAAAAAACTCTACCAAGAATTGGAAAAAACCTTAACACGTTTAGGTTTACAAGATTCTGTCAAAATTGAAAAAACTAGTTGTCAGAAGCGTTGTAGTAAAGCTCCTAACATGATTCTAATGCCTGGTAAAGCTAAGTGCAGTAAACCAAATCCTAAAACTATTGACAACTTGCTCCGTGACCATTATTTACAATCGGTAAACAACAATGGCTAACGTTATTTTTTACGAAAAACCTGGTTGTATTAACAACACAAAACAGAAGAATTTACTTCTGGATGCTGGACATGATCTCCAAGTTCATAACTTATTAACTACTCCTTGGACAGTGGAACGTTTACGCCAATTTTTTGGCACAAGACCAATTCAAGACTGGTTTAATCCAACAGCACCTCGCATCAAATCAGGTGAGATTATTCCTAGTCAATTAGATGAGGAAACTGCTCTTAATTTAATGATAGCTGATCCTCTCTTAATTCGTCGTCCTTTAATTCAAGTTAATGATGTTTGTCGGGTGGGATTTGATCTCCAGCAAATTGATAGTTGGATTGGATTAAAGTTACAAGATTCTGTAACTAAAGATTTAGAAACTTGTCCCCGTAGCTAGAATTTATGTTAGAAGTAAGGCGATTACTATAAGTCATACTTTTAATGGAATATTGTTCTAGAAGCAATGAGGATTGTAGGGAGTGTGGGAAATTTGGACAAGTGTTTTTGCTTCTAACTTTCAGGGGGATGAACAGATGTTCTCCCCTCCAGCTAAATTAAACTTTTTGTGGCAACAGTACGATAATTTTTTGCGGGAACTAGAGACAACAACTTCACCCTGTTCTGAGCAAGTTCTTAAGGTTTTATTATTACGAGATAGGATACAAGAAAAAATAAAGTTAATTGATAATCGGTCTACTTCAATTATACATAAATTGACTGATTATGATCAAAGATTGCGCAACAAAAAAGATTATATTGTTACTTTAAAAGAGTATCACCAGTGGAAAGAAATTGTCCCTTTTTCACCGGATTCTTGGTGGTGGAATTGGGAAAGTCCTTCTGCTCAAAATTTTTGGCAAAAATCTGATTGGTTATGGAATGGATTAACTTTAATTTGTTTAGGAATTTCTCTTAGTTTGATTATTGATGCGGTTCCTCGTATTCTCAGTGGAGGAATTGATCAGTTAAGTGCTTTATCTATTATTATTCCTACTTTTTTAACGTTATTAACTAATAGTAAATTAACCCCAATAGGACAGAAAATAAGAAATTATTTTGAGCAAAAAAACAACTTATTTGCGGACAAATATAACTTTATAAGTTCATTTATTTCTTTGGTTTTAGTGATTATTTTAGTCTTTATTCATGAGAATTTTGGACTAATTGGTACTCATTTTAATCAGCAAGGATTACAACATTATCAAAATAATCAATTTGAACAAGCTTTATCTAATTATAATAATTCAAAAAACTAAAATATGCTATTTATAAAAATTTGGGTTGGGCAAATTTAGGTTTAAAACGTTATATTGAAGCAAAATTATTATTGACTGAAGCAAAAGGTTTATATGGAGATAAAGGTGCAGCTTATTGTCTTTTAGCACAAGTTTTAGAAGGACAAAATGAGACTAAAGCAGCGTTAGAATATTGGAATGATTGTATCATCTACGGAGATATTCGCAGTCCAGAAGAATATTTATGGATTAGCGCAGAAGCTGCGCGTATTTTAGAAGTTAAGGGAGAGGTAACTATTAAACGAAAAGACACTCAAAAATTTTGCCCTGTTAACCCAGGAATGATTATTAATTTAGGAGATCTAATTAAGTTATCTGAAAATGCAGTTTTTAAAGTAAGATGTGCTGATAATAAAAAAATTAAATAGATCTTACCTGGAACTATTTATGGACTCAAAAATATTTGTCCAGGGGCACGTACTACTGAACCGAGAGTTAGCAATATTTTTGCTGAGTTATTACAAGGTAATTATCAATATACAACTGAAATTATGGGTGATAAACCTCAGTTGATATGGCCATCAATTACAGGAATAAATTCTTATCAGGTTACAATTAAAGTGGGAGAATAGATAGTCTGGGAAAAGATAGTTAATGATACTAAAATTGTTTACGATGGTTCTCCTTTTCGTCCTAAAGTCCCTGATCAATTATTTGTTAAACCAACTAATAGTAATTCTATTGTCTACCAGGTTAAATTAAGTAGAATACCCTCTGTAATTGGTGATGAAATACAAAAAGAAGTTGACTTAGTTAAAACAGAAGATGTCAGTGATGAAGCAAAAGCATTGATTTTATTTGATATTTATGTTAATCAAAATCAAAAGTTATTTTTAGATTCAGCAAATGTTTTAGAAAGTTTAGTCAAACAAGATTCTAAAACTGCGATCATTCATAGATTGTTGGGAGATATGTATGTTTATTTGGGAATGATAGCAGAAGCAAAAAGACAATATTACCAAGCATTAGAGTTAGCAAAATCAGCCAATAATCTTGAAGAAATAGCCGCTTCACAGTCAGGTTTAGGTCATATTTCTGTGGTTAATCAAGATTTACAAGAAGCTAAAAGCTTATTATTACAAGCAAAAGAAAATTATACTTTATCAGGTAAAATATCTGATGCAGAATTAGTTGAACAATGGTTATTAACTATTGACTAATTAGGTAACCAATTAGATTGTATTTGTTCGATAGAATAGGGACAATTTTCAGGAAAATCCCACTCAGATAAACCTGTTTCGTTGACTGCATCTGCTTTTGCACGGCGATAGTTTCTCTTGAATTCTATCCCAGTCCAATATTTTTTTAAAGATGGAGTTTCTTCTAAATAGAATGTAATGTTATTTCTTTCTCGACGAATAGTAATTAACCAAGAATCAGAACGTTTTTCTGGTTGATATTCCCATTTTAGGAGATGATGAATTACTAAACGAATAGCTGAGAGAAATTTATCCCGTTCCCGTTTACTCAAGTCTTCTATTTCCTCAATAATATTGTCCCAGTCTACTTGTTCATATTGTTTTTGTTTAATTAACTTGATTTGTTGTTCTACCCATTCATTAATATCTGTTTCATACAAATTCATGAAAGTACCTCATGCTATTATGTCCATAGTTGCTTAACAAGCATTTCGAGGAGAAGGATTTAACAGTGTTAAATCCCTACAAGGGTCTATAATAAACCTATGATAACCAGATTTATTATTATTTGTAGGGACATAATACTATTATGTCCATAGTTGCTGTTGTGAGAAAATCAGGAGAAGGATTTAACAGTGTTAAATCCCTACAAGGGTCTATAATAAACCTGTGATAACCAGATTTGGTATGATTTGGGTTCTACAGTACATACTATGCTAAACTATTAGTCAAATGCCAGAATAATAAAGCTCTATTTTTGAAGTTATTGACATTTATAAAACCAAAACCGCAACGTTTTAAAACTTTCAATCGGTTATTGATTTCTTCCACATATTTACCCCCCTTAAAAG
>DLXW01000172.1:12573-16446 GCA_003448685.1 Cyanothece sp. UBA12306 | reverse complement strand
TATCACAAATCCTGCCCGCGATCCATCTCGCCGTTAACCGGGGCGTGTAACGGGAGTCCTCTCGCGGAAGAAAGATAGAAGTTCAATAATGATATAAGGTGGGCAATGCCCACCCTACAAGTGTTACTTAACAGGGGTTAAGGTTTTCTCCTCAACTGCAACAGGATTAGGATTTGTTTCAGGACTATTCCCTTCAGATGGCGGTACAACTTGCCAGAATTTAGCCACATATTCACTCCAATTATCGAGGATTAATTGTCCTTTTTTGCTGCCAGTTTTTTCCACATGGGCTGTTATTAATTCCTTCAATTGTGCTTCTCCAGCTTCGGTACAAATCTTTTGAATTTCCACAATTTCAGGGTTAACTTTTGCGGGGAAGTTTCCTTCTTCATCCAAGAAGTATCCAAGTCCTCCGGTCATCCCTGCACCCACATTACGGCCTACAGAACCAAGAACGACAATGATCCCTCCTGTCATGTATTCGCAACAGTGATCACCTGCACCCTCAATAACCGCTTTACCCATAGAGTTGCGAACCCCAAACCGTTCCCCTGCGCGACCATTAGCATAGAGAACACCTCCGGTAGAACCGTAAAGACAGGTATTACCCACAATTACGTTATTAGCGGGGTCATAGGTGCTTTCTTTGTGGGGTACAATCACAATTTCGCCCCCGTGCATCCCTTTACCCACATAATCGTTGGCTTCCCCTTCCAGGTGTAAAATCATACCAGGAAGGTTAAACGCGCCAAAACTTTGACCGGATGCTCCTTTAAAGTTGAGCTTTAATTCCCCTTCAAAACCGGTATTACCATATTTCTTGGCAATTACTCCTGAAATACGCGCCCCAACGGTGCGATCAGTATTGACAATTTTGACATTATGTGTTATAGAGCTTTGATTGTCAATGGCGGACTCGATCGCCGGATCAGCCAATAACCGATCATCCAACACATCCCCATTACTATGAACTGGTTCATGGGTTAACCAAGTGCGATCGCTACTAACATCGGGGAGTTTCAACAAGCAGTCTAAATTCAAAGCCTTGGTTTTGCTTAATTTGGCCGTTTCTCGCATTTGTAGCAAGTCCGATCGCCCAATGACTTCATCTAAGGAACGATAGCCTAATTTTGCCAAAATGGAACGGACTTCTTCGGCGATAAAATAGAAGAAATTGACCACATTGCCAGGAACTCCACTAAAACGCTGGCGTAACCGTTCCTGTTGGGTTGCTACTCCCACGGGACAGTTATTGGTGTGGCAAATACGGGCCATAATGCAGCCTTCAGCGATCATGGCGATCGATCCAAAGCCATATTCTTCGGCACCCATCAAAGCAGCCATCATCACGTCCCATCCGGTTTTTAAGCCCCCATCAGCGCGCAAAATCACGCGATCGCGTAGTTCATTTTCTAACAGCATTCGATGAACTTCTGTGATCCCCAATTCCCAAGGACATCCAGCGTGTTTAATGGAACTCAAGGGAGATGCCCCTGTTCCCCCATCATGACCAGAAATTTGGATAATATCAGCGTTAGCTTTAGCAACTCCTGCGGCAATAGTCCCAATACCAATTTCTGCTACTAATTTGACGGAAACCTTGGCAACTGGGTTAATTTGATGTAAGTCAAAGATTAACTGGGCCAGATCTTCGATGGAATAGATGTCGTGGTGAGGAGGAGGAGAAATTAAAGTTACCCCAGGTTTAGACCGACGCAACATGGCAATATAGGAACTAACCTTTTTACCTGGTAATTGTCCTCCTTCCCCTGGTTTAGCCCCCTGGGCCATCTTAATTTCTAATTGCTTCCCATTCATCAAATATTCTGGCGTAACCCCAAACCGTCCTGAAGCTACTTGTTTAATGGCAGAACTAGCAGTATCGCCGTTTTGCAGTCCTTTAAGATGGGGAAAAGTGGCCGAATGACCGCTACCATCTACGTCCCCTAGGGGAATAAACCGCGTGGGATCTTCTCCCCCTTCCCCAGAATTAGACTTACCACCCAGACGGTTCATGGCGATCGCTAGGGTTTCGTGGGCTTCCCGTGATAGTGCGCCCAAAGACATTCCTCCGGTACAGAACCGTTTCACAATGGCTTCCACGGGTTCCACTTCTTCAAGAGGAACGGGGGTATTACTCACCTTGAATTCCAGGAGATCCCGCAATGCTGTAATAGGACGTTCTTTGAGGTATTTCTGATACATTTCATAGTGATCAAACGCCTCTTGGTTAGCCCCATTGCCTCCTGCTTTGTAAGCTGCCACCGCTTTATGGAGAGATTTAGCCATTTCGGGGGAATTCATGTGGTATTCTCCCCCTGGACGGTAGTTAATAAAGCCAAAGTTCTTGAGTTTTTTATCTGTTAAATTGGGGAAGGCGCGACTATGAACAGCGATAATTTCTTCGGCCAATTCTTGCAGACTTAACCCTCCAACTCGACTGGTGGTTCCTTTAAAAGCCATCTCGACTAATTCGGGACCTAGACCAATGGCCTCAAAAATTTGGGCCCCATGGTAAGAAGATAACAAGGAAATTCCCATTTTTGAGAGAATTTTTAATAGTCCTGCCTCTACAGCTTTGCGATAATGCCCTAAAGCTTCTTCGAGGGTAATACTGTCAATTTTGCCATTGCCCATCATTTTCTGAGTTTTGGCATCATTCCACCATTGACGGATGGTTTCTAAGGTTAAATAGGGACAAACAGCCGACGCGCCATAACCTATTAAACAGGCAAAATGATGGGTACTCCAACATTGGGCTGTATCTACTACTAAGGAGGTTTGCAGACGTAACCCCTGTTTAACTAAATGATGGTGTACTGTTCCTACAGCTAACAGAGGAGGAATATAGCTGGTGGTTTCATCAATACTTCTGACTTCTGACTTCTGACTTCTGACTTCAGAAGGGCGATCGCACAGGATAATGATTTTTGTGCCATTTTTCACCGCTTCTGTAGCTTGAGTACAAAGGCGATCTAATGCAGCTTTGAGTCCTCCTGGTCCATCTTTCAAGGCAAATAGGGTCGATAATTGGGTATTTTTGAAGCCAGAATCTTTAATAGCTGCCAATTCCGTCTCATTTAATAGAGGACTGTCTATTTTCAGCAGTTTGGCATCCTCTGCTTTGGGATCTAATAAATTGCCCCTTTCCCCTAATAACATAGTCAAGGACATTACTAGACTTTCCCGTAGGGGATCAATGGGAGGGTTGGTAACTTGGGCAAACCTTTGTTTAAAGTAATCGTAGAGTAAATGAGGTTTGTCTGAGAGTACCGCTAAAGGAATATCATCCCCCATACAGAAAGTGGGTTCTTTCCCTTGGGTAGCCATCGGAATGACGATCATTTCCACATCTTCGGCAGTATAACCAAAAGCAGTTTGTTGTTGCAGTAACTGGCCAGGTTGTTCTAGGAGAACCTTGTCAGAGAAAGTCTGAGGAGTTATTGCTTGACGAAAACTCTTTAACCAGTCTCCATAAGGGTTTTGTTTAGCAATACGCTGTTTAATCTCCCAATTTTTCAGAATTTCGCGGGTAGTTAAGTCAACGGCGATACTTTGGCCTGGGCCTAGTCTTCCTTTTTCAACAA
Source organism: Cyanothece sp. UBA12306 (assembly GCA_003448685.1). Taxonomy (GTDB): domain Bacteria; phylum Cyanobacteriota; class Cyanobacteriia; order Cyanobacteriales; family Microcystaceae; genus Rippkaea. The sequence goes on along the minus strand of DLXW01000172.1, from coordinate 12,859 downwards.
TTTCGCTTTCAGGAAGATCTACCACTCCTGCTTCCGATCCCACTACCACATAATCGTCTTTAGTAATACAGTAACGAGCCGGCCGTAACCCATTACGATCTAAACAGGCCCCTACCATTTTGCCATCACTGAAGGCCAATAAAGCTGGACCATCCCAGGGTTCTTGTAGACCACTGTAATAGTCGTAAAAATCAGTTATTTCGGGATATTGTTGTAAATCTGGCTGATTTTTATAGGCTTCGGGTACTAAAATCATCGCCGCTTCCAGGGGACTGCGGCCAGTACC
>DLXW01000172.1:9273-12399 GCA_003448685.1 Cyanothece sp. UBA12306 | reverse complement strand
GGGCGCTATCGAGGTTATAGGAGTCACTGTTATCTGTATTAACAATAGGAGTTAAAGACTCTAAGTCTTGGCTACTCCACCCTGGAACTTGTAAATGGACTTCACGGGTAGCCATAGAGTTAATATTACCAATTAAGGTATTAATTTCTCCATTGTGACCCAATAACCGCATTGGTTGTGCCAAAGGCCACTTGGGCATGGTATTGGTACTAAAACGGCGGTGGTAAACCGCAAATTGACTACTATAGTCAGGGTTCTGGAAATCTTGGTAAAATTCCCCTAAAACCACACTCCGAACCATCCCTTTATAGACAATAGTCCGACAACTAAAGGAACAGATATAGAAAGTATCAGATAATCTTTTGCCAATACGCGATCGCGCCACATACAACATCCGATCTAACTCATCTCCTGAGACTCCCTCTGAAGAAGTTACCATTACCTGTTCGATATGAGGTTGGTTGTTGCGGGCCTGAACCCCTAAAACTTCTGGTTTAACTGGGACTTCGCGCCATCCCAATACCTTTAAACCCAGTCCTTGAACCACTTCTTCCACATAAGCTTTTTCGGCTGTTCTTTGACTGCTGTCGGGGGGTAAAAAGACCATCCCTACCCCCAATTGTTCTGCTGGGGGCATAGTCAGATTATTCTTAACGAACCAGGGGGCTAATATTTCCCGAGGAATGGCAGTCATTACCCCTGATCCATCCCCAGAGTCATTATCTGCGCTACAGCCTCCCCTATGTTCCATACAGCCCAATGCCACCAAAGCTTGTTGGACGAGTTTATGGCTGCCTTTTCCTTTCACATCAGCAATAAAACCGACTCCACAGGCATCTCTTTCTTCTACTAGCCATTTTTGACCTGGATAGGGGGATAATGATTGAGGGGTTGATTGAGGATGGTTGGTCTTTTTCATAGAAATACGCTAATTGATACAAGTTTCGGGTTGTCAAGTTGGTGGCCAAAGCAAGTTTGTCCGCATATTTTGGCTAAACCATTTTGTTAAGGGGGGTCGTCAAAAACAGGGGGCAATAGCTCGATCTTCGACAAAACCTCGCCACGCTCATAATGTAGAGAAATGTCAGGGTCTTTATTTTCTATGCTATCTAATGTTAGGGTTAACGATTCAAGTTGATTAAAATTAATCTACCTTATAGATATCTGAGCTTAGCTAAATTTTCGGAAAGTTCTTACAATTGGAGGAATAAATTTAAGATTATTTTAATATTAATCAATGTTCTGATGTTCACTGTCTATTAGGGTTGCTAGTAGTCCTAATAAGTTTTGTAAACATTGTTATCATTGTTTAGGTTGAATGTTTAAATATTAATTATGTTATGTAGGCTTTTGACTGGGGTAATTTACTGCAAACGGTTAATCAATTTTCCCAGATCTTGCAATTTTTGGAAGCCAGATAATGTCAAAACAATTATTCGTCCCTGATTCTTTCCTAATCTTAGTTGTTGATGACATCCCTAATAATCTGAAAGTTGTCAGCAATATGTTAGAAGAAGAAGGTTATGGAGTTACCTTTGCAATCAATGGCAGACAGGCACTAGAAAGGCTCAAAATAGTGTCACCAGATTTAATTTTATTAGATTTAATGATGCCTGAAATGGATGGTTTGCAAGTATGTAACATCATCAAATCTGATGCTAAATATTCCGAAATTCCCATCATTTTTTTAACTGCTAATTACGAACATCAAAATTTGCTAAAAGCCTTTGATAGTGGTGCAGTAGACTATGTAACTAAACCTTTTAACCGACCCGAACTATTAGCTCGTGTTCGTACCCATTTAGAATTAAAACAAGCCAAAGAAAAACTCGATCGCCTCAATGAAGTTTTGGAACAAAAAGTGCAACAAAGAACCGCTCAGCTGCAAAAAGCCCTAAATTTTGAAGCAATTGCCAAGCGGATTATTGAAAGGGTCAGAGATAGCCTAGATGAGTCGCAAATACTAGCTACTGTGGTTCAAGAATTAGTGATTTGTTTGAAATTAAACCGTTGTCAGACAGGCATTTATGACCTTGAAACAGCTACTTCCACTATTATTCACGAATATTCTCTTTCTTTCCCCACAACCATGGGAAGGGTTTATGATTTTGCCCAATTTAATCAAATCTACGAAGAGCTACTAGCAGGAGATAGTGTTCAGTTTAGGACATTGCCAAATGAGCAAGGTGTACAACTGCCAGAATTTTTATCTATCCTAGCTTGTCCTTTAATAGACGAAGGAGAAACTATTGGAGATCTCTGGCTCTATAGTTTAAACAAAGAAACTTTTAGCGATGATGAAATTCGTCTAGTCGAACAGATTGTTGCCGGTTGTGCCATTTCCATCAGACAAGCTCGTTTATACCGCGCTGCTAGGTCACAAGTGGATGGATTAGAACGTCTTAATCGCTTAAAAGATGATTTTCTCAAAACCATTTCCCATGAACTACGCACTCCATTAACCAATATTCAGATGGGTGCAGAAACCCTGACTATGTTGTTTCAACTGCCCAACTGGCCTCAAAAACATTTTCAGGTAGCTGAAGAATCCCTAGATATTTTAAAAGTCGAATGTCAACGAGAAATTAAGCTAGTTAATGATATCTTAGATTTAGTTCATCTTAATGCTCGTGATAAAGCCATTTCAAGAGAACAAGTCAATCTTCAATTATTAATTTCTTACATTGTTAATTTATTTGTTGAAAAGGCGAAAAAGCAAGAACAACAACTAACAATTGATGTACCCAAAAATTTACCTTTGATTACAACCAATCCTGATATTCTTGAAAAAATTTTAACTGAACTTTTAAACAACGCTTGTAAATATACACCAATCGGAGGAAAGATTAAAGTTGGTGTAGAATCAGATAGCCAAAATCTGAAGATAATAGTGATTAATTCCGGTGTAGATGTTGATAATATTGAATTAGGCCGTATTTTTGATAAATTCTATCGTATTCCCCAAGAAGACCGATGGCAACATAAAGGAACTGGTTTAGGACTGGCTTTAGTCAAAAAACAGGTAGAATATTTAGGAGGAACAATTCAGGCCAACAATCAAAATCAACAATTGTCTCTGACAGTAGAATTACCCTTAATTGATAATTTTAGATTTTAGATTTTGGA
>DLXW01000172.1:0-9019 GCA_003448685.1 Cyanothece sp. UBA12306 | reverse complement strand
AGATTTTGGATTTTAGATTGTACAAGGACTACAGAGATTTTTGAGAATAGGAAAAACAACAAATCATATTTTGCCTCTGATTTGGCAATGCTATATAAGGTATAATGAAAGATTGGCAAGTAAAATAAATAACAACAATCCACCATGACGCGGCAATATAGTATTACCCTTCTTCCTGGCGATGGCATTGGACCTGAAATCTTAACCGTTACAGTAGATGTCCTGAAAATCATTGGGCAACAATTCGACATCAAATTTAACTTTCAAGAAGCCTTGATCGGTGGTTCAGCCATTGATGCCACGGGGAACCCTTTACCAGAAGAAACCTTAACTGTTTGTCGTAACAGTGATGCCGTTTTATTAGCCGCTATTGGTGGTTATAAATGGGATAATCTACCCCGTCATCAACGCCCCGAAACGGGACTCTTAGGCATTCGCGCTGGGTTAAACCTGTTTGCCAATTTGCGCCCTGCCACCATTTTGCCCCAATTAATCGATGCTTCTTCTCTCAAAAAAGAAGTAGTTGAAGGAGTCGATATCATGGTTGTGCGAGAATTAACTGGTGGTGTTTATTTCGGCCAACCTAAAGGGGTTTTTGCAACGGAAACAGGGGAAAAACGGGGAGTCAACACCATGGCCTATACAGAATCAGAAATTGACCGTATTGGTAAAGTTGCCTTTGAAATAGCCAAAAAACGGGGAAATAAATTATGTTCTGTCGATAAAGCCAATGTTTTAGATGTCTCTCAATTATGGCGCGATCGCATCACCTCAATGGCAACCGAGTACCCTGATGTGGAATTGTCCCATCTCTACGTTGATAACGCTGCTATGCAGCTTGTCCGCGCCCCTAAACAATTTGATACCATCGTTACAGGTAACTTATTCGGAGATATCCTCTCTGATGCGGCAGCTATGTTAACCGGAAGTATTGGAATGTTGCCTTCAGCCAGTTTAGGATTAGAAAAACCAGGTTTATTTGAACCCGTCCACGGTTCAGCCCCCGATATTGCCGGCCAAGATAAAGCAAACCCCTTGGCACAAGTTCTCAGCGCGGCCATGATGCTACGTTATGGGTTGGATGAACCTGAACCGGCCCAGAAGATTGAACAGGCTGTTTTAGCGGTACTAGATCAAGGTTATCGTACTGGCGATATTATGTCTCCAGGAATGACAGCAGTGGGATGTCAAAGTATGGGAGAAGCTTTATTGAAAGTTTTGGAATCATAATAACTTTTTTATCCGTCTTGGTGATGAGTATTGATTGTTTGAGGTAAACTACAATCAAATTCTATTGTGGGGAGACAAGACCGTGGTATATGCACCGCAAGCAACGCAAACTAATCATCAAGACAGAGGAAGGCCCATTATTCTCGATCCTTCTGTACTAAGGGCTGCCCAACGTATCTATAGAACCTATTGCGTTCTACATCCTAAGAAAAACAAGCAGCCCTATGGTATTGCTATCCATCGCAAAAGTCATCGAGGACAACTGATTTTTCGAGAAAATCCAGTTCTTTTACCAGGAGAATGTTTTGTGCCGAGAAATCAGTTAGAAACCGAGATTTATTAAGTTTATTAAATAGGTAATTTTTGAATATCTCTATTAGATCCAATTACTACCATCGCTAAGTTTTTATCGAGTTTTTCTTGGGGATTAGGATTGATTTTAAATTTGTCTTCCCTACCAATGGCTAAAACGTTTACTTTATAACGACTACGAAGGTTTAATTCTTCGATAGTTTTGCCGTGAAATTCTTCAGGAACCATAACTTCCACAATACTGTGGTCGGGATCGAGAGTAAATCTTTCAAGAATAGCTGGCTTAGTTAAGGTATAAGCTAACTCACATCCTGCATCATATTCAGGAAAAACTACTAAATTAGCCCCAACTCTTTGTAATAATTTACCATGAACTTTAGAAGAAGCTTTGGCAACAACCCATTTAACTCCTCCTTCTTTAACGTTGAGAGTTGTAATAATACTTTCTTCTAAATAGTTACCAATGGCCACAATGACTGTATCAAATTCAAAAATTCCTGCTTCTTTTAAGGCATTCGGTTTAGTTGAATCTAATTGAATGGCACTAGAAGCAATTTTTTCGGTTAAAACTTGTGTAACTAATGATTCTTCGATGTCAGTTCCTAAGACTTCGTAACCCAATTTATGCAAGGTTCCAGAGACAGCGCGACCAAAACGTCCTAAACCAACAACTGCAAATTGACGAGTATCCCGACGTAAATTATTCAAAAATTTTAAGGATTTCAAAGTTTCACCCTAATTTTTTTCTCTAAAAATTATACACTTGGTCTGACCTTTAAAAATCATCATTAATTAATTGTATCTTTTTAATCTTCTCTAACCAACTAGCAAACTTTCTTCAGGGTATTGGATAACTCTCGGATGAAGATCCCCGACAATTGCTGCCATGAAGACGAGAATACCCACTCTTCCACTATACATCGCCAGGATTAATAAAAGTTGGGAGGGGACAGAAAAACTAGCTGTAATACCCGTGGAAAGTCCCACAGTGGCAAAGGCTGAAATTACTTCAAATAAAACTTGAAATGAACTAGATTTTGTTTCAAAAAAATCTGGGTGAAGATTTACTTCAATACAAGAGATCAAAAAGGTAATGACAATCACCATAATTGTTGAACCAAAGACAACAGCAACTGCTTTTAAAATTAAAGGTACTGGCACTTCTCTCTCATAGATAACAACCTGATCATTGCCTCGTAAAACTGAACGGGTACAGCTAGTTAAAATACGTAAAGTTGTTGTTTTAATACCTCCACCTGTTCCACTAGGACTGGCTCCAATAAACATAAATCCCATAGTCAATAATACTCCAGAAATTGTCATTTCTCCAATGTCAATACTATTAAAGCCAGCAGTTCTTGTAGTCACTGATTGAAACCAAGCTCCTAATAATTTATCTTTAAAACTTAATGTAGCCAAGGTATCTTGATTATTGTATTCAACTAATAAAAATCCAATTGTTCCTAAGAGAAGAAGCAATAATGTGGTACTAACTACGACCTTAAAATTTAGAGACAATATTATTCTTTCGGGTTGTTTTTTTAGCTTATGTACTACCCATAAATACATTTCAATAATCACTTGGTAGCCGATACCCCCAAAAATAATTAAAATAGTAATTACAAAATTAACTATCAATGAACCTTTTAAATCTACTAAACTATCTTCAAATAGACTAAAACCAGCATTATTCCAAGCACTAACACTATGAAAAATAGATAACCAAAGGCTATAAAAAGTTTGATGCCTGTCTTTAAAAAAGTCGAATAATACGATAACTCCACCAATTTCAAAAACAAGAGTTAAAGCAATAATAGAACGAATTATAGTCTGACTACTACCGTGACGAAAAGGGCGATCCAAAGATTCTTGAATAGCTAATTTTTGGCGTAAATCAAATCGTTTACCAATTAGTAAAATCAAAAAAGTTGTTGTCGTCATATAACCCAATCCTCCCACTTGAATTAACAGTAGAATGATCAGTTGTCCCCAAAAAGAAAAATAAGTGCCAGTATCAACAACAATTAATCCTGTTACACAAACAGCAGAGGTTGCAGTAAACAAGGCAATAATAGGATTATTCCAATGGCCATCAGCAGTAGAAAAAGGCAAAATTAATAATATAGTTCCTACTACAATAACAGTCAAAAATCCTAAGCAAATTGTTCTAGCAATAGTCATAATTAAAGTTCAAATAAATTAGTAGTTATTGTTTGAAATTTTATGGATTTACAGTCGTTTACAAATTACTATTTTTCCCCTATTACCCCCAGTAATTCTTGATTGTTGATCAAGATAGATAATTTATAAATTACCTTTTTTGCCTGTTTCTTTCTAGTATCTCCCCTTTGAATCATCAAAGTTTTCAATAACTCAGCTTTTGCTGTTTCAATTAATGAAGATTGTTTGACCATAGTCAAAATTTGGTTATTACTCTACTAACAAGAATAATAACCCTTAATTGCACCCTTCAACAATATTTTTTTCTATTTGCTGTAATCAAAAGTTAAAAATATTACAGAATAAACCCTTGACTTTCTAGGTATATGTCATTCCAAGAAGGAGATCTATAATCGCTATTTTCAGCTTGATCAACATATTTGATTAAATTAGTAAGTGCTTCTGCTGATATTTCTTTCTCAAGAAATTGCCTTATTTTTTGTGATAAGTCTTGAGGATAATCTCTGATGATGGGATGTTTGATTACAAAATTTTGATATTTTCCTGCTTCGGGATCAATGACAACATCAAGGTAAAAAACTGCTAAAGAACGGATAAAAATTCCGGTCGCAGCTATCCTAAAATCATCATCTACACCTTTCTGTTTTAGAACAACAATGAAATGTCCACCTTGGGGTATTTGATAAGGTACTTTATTGAGATCTTCAACTGGTTCAACTTCTATATTATAACCAAGAGTTAATCCTTGTTCTAAAGTAACGTCTTCATATTTTTGGTCAGGATGGGGTACATAGATGGTAAACTTATGTAAATCTAACCAAGGATTATTAATCGCTTCGTCTTTTTCATCTTTCCAAGAATTATAGCGTTTTAACATCTCTTTCCCTGTATAACTATGTTGATTACAAATGTTAATCAGAGATATATTGAGGACACATTGATCGAATTTACTGGTTCCTAAAATTTCTGATGGCAGAAGTTCCATTAAGTTTTATCTCTTTACTTACTGCCAATTATAGTATCATAGAAGCCAATGGATATTCTGTTGTTAGTGAACAATCTATGATTGTATTTGTATCGACTATCTATCATTTAAAATGTCTGACAATATCTCTTGGAAAATCTTAAGCCGTTTCGTAGAAATTCGTTCTAAATGGCTAACATTAATTGGCGAAAAGATAGAAAATAATAATCAAGAAATTTTAGAATATTGGAGAGTCAAAAAAGATGATTCAGCAGTTATAATTGTAATTCACAACAATCAGTTTTTACTACCTATTCCTAGTTATCGTCCAGGTTTAGGGGAAATAACCTTAGATTTTGCAGGGGGAAGAATTCCTGAAAATAAAACACCAATAGAAGTTATTCCAACTATCTTAAAAAGGGAATTAGATATTGACGAATTTTCCATTGCTTCCTTGACTTCTTTAAATAAAAATGGTTGGGCTATTAATAGCTCTTTTTCTAATCAAAAACTCTATGGATTTGTTGTTAGTATATTACCTAATACACCCATCAATTCAGACAAATTAGGATTAACCTATCCTGTAACACAATCGGGAGTTAATCAATTATTACAAGACTTAAATTGTTTACAATGTCGAGCTATTTTATTAGAGTGGAAAAATTCACTTATTTAAACGAATAACATACCATTGTAAATAGTTATTATTTCCTATATTCAACTCATAAAAATTATCCCTCAAATACTCTGCTTGCTCCTCAACGGAGGTAAATTTCTCCAGTTCCCTAGGTAAATCATCTTGACGAGTAGATAAAATAGTTTGTAGCTTTTTTAATAACTCCTGAGGACTTAAAATCTGTTCATTGTGATCAGTTTCAAGAACAACAAAAGCATCCTCTTGATACATAATTGAATCCGGCATAATTTTTAGTCAATTTATTTTTTGATGATGATCAACTATTGATTAAATGAAGGTTGGCGACGCAGAATAATTACTTGATTTCCTACCACCGGACTACGAGCAATAACTTGTCCTTGTAAATCAATAATTTCTAGCTTACGAAAATCTAAACCTTGAGAACGTTTAAAGATACTCTGAGCCAATAAATCTTGTTTTTTGGTGTTTAATTGATACCATTGTTCCCCTAGGGTAACAATCAAACGACTAGCAGGAAAATTAGCTTCAATAGAACCAATTAATTCCTCGGGATACTGACTAGTTAAATCGCTAACTTGCTGTTGAATTGCGGCAATCAAATTTTGTTCTGGTGTAAATACTGGTTCAGGAGGAGGTAAAATTTCTAGAGGTTCTGATGGTGCAGGAGCTTCCAATTGAGGTGGTGTGGGCACTACTTTTGGTTGGGGTGGTTCCGAAGGACTTTGTTTGATAGTAGTTAGGATTTGAGGCAACAGAAAAACTGAGCTAGAGATCACTAAAACTAGTATGGCGGCGATAATTGCCGTAATGGCTAAATTTGAACCTTTATCACCGATAGCGGATCGAAGAATCCAACGAATATTCCCCAAAATCTTATCCCACCAAGAGGTTTGACTATCTAAACTAGGAGAATTTAGTTCAACTTCTGGTTGCGCTTCTAAAGTTTCGATTTCTGGAGATTCAACTAATTCTGGTTGTGCTTCTGGTTTTTCGACTTCCGAGTTTGTTGCTACTTCTGAAACTCGGGGAGAAATGCTCCGATCTTCGAGTAAAGTAGCGATCTCTTGAGTACTGGTAACTAATGGTTCTACTGTTGATCTAGTTGGTAAATGATCAACGGAGTCAGTGTTCAATTTCTTAACAATATCCTCAAGTTGTTCAAGAGTTTGTTGTAACAAAACAGCTAACTCCTGTTGAGACAACCCATTTTCTCTTATTTTTGGGGTTTCTTCCGACATATAGTTTTTATCTAGACAGTTGGCGACTAACTTAATTTTAGATCTGTTCTTCTTCTGATGGGGCTTTAATCTAATTGATTTTTAGCTAAACAGATTTGAAGTGGGGACTTTGACCAATATTTTCTTAACAATCAGCTTTTTTACCAGAGATATTAACTATAATTCAGGAATTTGCTCTAGCTCAAAAGAAAGTGTTACCATAGAACCTGAAAACGAGAATGAAGATTGGTGACTAAGTTTGTTGTCAGTATTGGTTAGGTTATTTCCGAATTTAATATTGACAGGCTGTTCTCCAAGGTCTTGTATCTCTGCAAACTTATGATCGAGGAGATCTTCCCAAATGTCAATCTATGTTGGTAATCTCGCCTACGAGATTACTGAAGAAGACCTAAATGGTGTCTTTGCCGAATATGGAACTGTTAAACGAGTTCACCTTCCAACTGATAGAGAAACTGGAAGGATGCGGGGTTTTGGCTTTGTTGAAATGGAAGATGAAGCAAATGAAGAAGCGGCAATCACTGCGCTTGATGGCGCTGAATGGCAAGGTCGCCAGCTTAAAGTCAATAAAGCCAGGCCACGGGAAAATAAAGGTTCCTTTGGTGGTGGTGGACGTAGAAACTACCGTTTGTAAGCTTTCTTTAGCTAACCAATTAACTCGCAAGAGTACTTTATTTTTTTACTGAGGAAATCATAGTGGCTAAACGTCGCAACCTAAAAAAAGAAAAGGCTGAAAGGAATCAAGCCTACGCCCGTCAATTTCGTCAAAAATCTTCCCGTTTCTCCTCTCGAGGTGGTAAACGCTATTCTAATACTAATAATAGTAACGAAGATCAAGAGAAGGAAGAATAAGCTAATAGCGAGCATTTAGTCCTCGTGTTGCTTTAGCAATTTTTAGGTAGGCTAATTTTTCTGCAAAAAAACTGAATTATTCAGTCATAAAATATGTAAGATAACCTGGCCTACCAAATTTGCTAATTATAGATTTAATAATCATCGAGCTTTTTTAAATTTTTGAAGAATACGCGTTAATAATAGATCAACTTCTGGTAATTTTAATTGTATAGCAAGGACAATGAAAATACCAAAAGCTGTGGCTATACCTAGGACTAATTGTAACAGTTGTAAAAATAAATTATTATTACCTAATATTTGTTGCCATCCTTGACTTACCGACCAACTAGCTAAACCAGCTATTATACTAATTCCTGTTAATGATAATAAATGAATTGCCCATTCTTTTAGAGGTAAACCTTGAAGACGGCGATTTAATATCAATAAAAAAGTTATCATTGACACAATATTAACACCAATAGTAGCAAATACTAACCCAGGAGTTCCAAAGGGTTTATAGAACAAAAAATCTAACAAACCATTGAGAAAAATATTAAAAATACTGACCCGAAAAGGGGTTTCTCCATCCCCTAAAGCATAAAATACCCTGACTAGAATATCTCGACCTAAATAGAAAAACATCCCTACTCCATAGGCTATCAAAACAGGAACGACAATGGCTGAATCTGCTGATTTAAAAGCCCCCCGTTGATAAATCACTTGAATAATCGGAGTAGCAAGGGCGATAAAAATAGCTGTTAGAGGTAGCATAGTCAAAGCAGTTAAGAACAGCCCTTGACGAATTCTTAACTTCAATTCCGGCCAATTTTCTGGAGTAGTTAAGCGAGAAAAAACTGGCAAAAACGGCACTAAAATCATATTAGAAATGATCCCCAAGGGAGTTAAGACAATAAAATTGCCATAACGCATTGCTGCTGCTGCATTTTCAATAAATGAAGCAAAGAAAAGATCGGTATAAACATTAATATGTAACATCCCTGATGAAAGGGTAGCAGGCCCCATCACTTTTATCACATCCATTACCCCAGGAACTCGCCAATTAAAGCGCAAACGCAATTTACCCATTCCTGCTTTACTTTGGGCAATTAATTGGGCTACCCATTGTAAAATTCCCCCGGCCAGAGTCCCTCCTGCTAAGACCATTCCCCCTAATTGAAAATATTGGGGATGATTCAAGTTGTCTCCCACTTGCCAAGCAAAAACTGCCACCCCAATGACAATAGCTAAACTCGAAAAAAGGGGACTAATACTCGGTAACCAATATTGATCGGCCGCATTGAGGGTTCCAAACCCAATCCCAATCAGTCCCGCGAGAAGGGCTAATGGGGCCATGATTTGTAATTGTTGAACAGCAATTATCCTGGCTTGCTGATCCAATCCTGGGGCTAAAATATCAATAAATATTCCAGCAAAAATAATGATAATAACGGTTATTAGTAGCAAAAAAACGCTAACTAGGGTCGTAATGGTTTCTACTAGCGGCGCAGCTTCTGATTTGTCTCTTTTAGCTAATACACTAACTAATGCGCTGTGAAATGGTCCATTAATACCCCCAAGAAGAATTAACAGAAAACCAGGGATAAC
>DLXW01000269.1:20706-33518 GCA_003448685.1 Cyanothece sp. UBA12306 | reverse complement strand
AAGTCTCCAAGTCAGAAGTCAGAAGTTAAACTCGCTTTTTATCTAGGTTTGAGGAAACATGACTGTCCTAAACTATGCTTCGACTGCTATAACACCAAATCAGATTACCCAAACTTCTCTATCTAGACCCCTGATAAATCCTTTGGGACTGTTCTACGGACAAATGTTCATAACCTGGTAACGAAGAGGAATTATGACCATTTTGGGAATAATTAGCCATAATTTCAGGAACAGTAAAGGGAGACTGGGCAGTTACAGGACAACTCGGATGTAAATTGTACTCTGGTTCGGGGTTTCTTAAGCGACTATGGGGTGCAACAAAATCGTGGGAAACTCCATCATAGGCGAGGACTTCTCCTGTTTCGAGGCGATAAACCCAACCATGTAAGGTTAAACTACCTTGATGAAGTCGAGAGCGAATTATGGGATAGGTTTGCAGGTTTTCTAGTTGAGTCAATACATTTTCAGCCACGGTAACTTCGAGGAGTTCTTCTCCCTGAAAATGACCATAATTGTCTTTGATTAGCTGTTTGGTTGCTTCTGCGTGTTTAAGCCAATCATAAACTAAGGGCATTTTTTCAGCGAGAGTATCTATTTTCAGGAGTCCTTTCATTGCCCCACAATGGGAATGGCCACAAACAATTATTTGTTCAATATCTAAGGCAGAAATTGCATATTCAATGGCTGCTCCTTCTCCACCATTGGCTGCTCTAAAAGGAGGTATAATGTTGCCAGCATTGCGAATCACAAAAAGCTCCCCAACTTTAGCCTGGGTAATTAAATTAGGATCGATACGCGAATCAGAGCAAGTGATAAAGAGAATTCTTGGATGTTGACCATGGGATAATTCCTCAAACAGTTCTCGATGACTACGAAAATAGCCTGTTTGAAATTGCTGTATCCCTTCTATTAATTGTTTCATTGGTCAAATACGCTTAGTATAGGTTATTTATAATTTTCCTCTAGCCTTATTATCGGGGAAATAGGAACATTTGTATAGAGCTTTCCAGAAAATATTAATATTTACTTTATAACTATTGCTTATATAATTCTAAATTAAATCATCTATAAATATTTAGGTATGTTAAGAATTATCTTAGTAGTGTTAATTGTTTTAACAGGATCTGCCCTTTGTGCTTGTGCAGAAACTGCTTTATTTTCTGTCCCTAGAGTTAAAGTTAAACAGTTGGCACAATCAAAAAAACCGGCGGCGATCGCTCTCCAATCTATTCGGAATAAAATGAATCGTCCCATTGCTACTATTGTTATTCTCAATAATATTTTTAATATTGTTGGTAGTATCATTATTGGTAGTTTAGCTGCTAATGTTTTAGAGGATGCTTTTATTGGTATTTTTTCAGCAGTTTTAACTTTTTTGATCATTGTATTTGGAGAAATTGTTCCCAAAACTATTGGAGAACGTTATGCAGAAAAGATCAGCTTGATTTTTGCTATTCCTGTTCAATTTTTGACCTTTGTTTTTACCCCTATTGTCTGGTTAATGGAAAAAATAACTGCACCCCTGACTAAAAAACAAAAATTGCCCACTACTAATGAGGCTGAGATTCGTTTTTTAACAATGATTGGTTATAAAGAAGGAGTGATTGAAAATGATGAAGCACAAATGATTCAACGGGTTTTTCAATTAAATGATTTAACGGCGGAAGATTTAATGACTCCTCGAGTAATCTTGACTTTTTTAAGGGGTGATTTAACTTTAGCTGAAGCTCAAGCAGAAATTATTAAGTCTGAACATACAAGAATTTTAATTGTTGAAGAACAAATTGATCAAATTATTGGCTATACTCTAAAAGATGATCTTTTGAAGGCTATCATTCAAGATGATAAAAAAGAAGAAGTTAGAAATTTTGCTCGTCAAGTTAACTATGTACCTGAAACTATTAAAGCTGACAAACTTCTGCAAAATTTCCAAGATACCCATGAACATCTCAGGGTTGTTTTAGATGAATATAGTGGAGTTTCTGGTGTTGTTACCCTCGAGGATGTTTTAGAAGTTTTAACAGGGGAAATTGTTGATGAAACTGATCGTATTGTTGACTTAAGAGAAATCGCTAAAAAAAGACGGAAAAATTTATTGAATTCCCAAGGTATCAAAATCTAATTAGTTAAATAATTCTGATCTAATAATTCTTCTAAAGTGTAAGGACAATTAATTAAAAAAGTCTCAAGTTTTAAGCCTGTTTTTTGAATAACAATAAAAACCGCTTCTTGGTAAATCTCCTCTTTATTTTCTAGAAGATATTGTTTTAAATTAGTTGTTAAGCTTCGATGTAATTGCACTCTAAAGTTGGCTAGTTCCCCTTGCCAATGTCTATGATTATATTGATATTCTTCCTGCCAATATTCAAGTAATAAAAGATGGATAATAATTTGCCTTAATAAACTGACAACTCTATTTTTATCCCGTTTACTCAAAGATTCTAATTCCTCAATTAAATTGTCTATATCTAATTCTTCTAAACGATTTTCTCTAAGAAGTTTAATCATTTCTTCTAACCAGAGATTTTCGTCTGTTTCATAAAGTTTTTTCAATTGAATAGGTACTGATGAAGTTGTCATAATCTCAATTTCTAAAGATCTAGATAAGGGAACTATAGCGGTAAGCGCAATTAAGAATGCACTAATACAGAATTAAGGTTATGATTTGATTTTAAGATCTTCTCCTTCTTGCGCTAAAACTTACCTCTATTAATATTAGTTATTTTTTATTCGCAAAAACTGTCTCTAAAACCCTACCTTTGTCCGAAACTAAAGTTTTTAGAGAGACGTTGAAATCCCTATTATAAAAGGTAATTAAGGACTTCTAAATTCTGAATTAGTTAATTAGAAGTACCTTATCCTAGTCTAACGATACTTTTCAAAAGCTGCCATCAATATGGCATTGGGATTATCAATACAGTAATCAGTAATTTTATCGGTTGCCTCTCGTAACTTTATTCGATCCACAACCATTTGATTCTTTTTAGCACTTATTAATCCATGAAAAAATACCAATGTTAGCCCTCTTTCGTCTCCTGACATTTTCAATAGTTCCCGACAACTTACTTTAGTTAAATTTACTGTAGTTTCTTCCGAAGTTTCTTGAGCATAGCTAGGACTAATAACCACTTCATTCAACACAGTAGTTACAGTTAAAATTGTCAATAATGCTTGAATTCCTTTCATCGTTAAACCCTCAATTATTATGATTAAATATAGACAGTTATCTTAGAGGTTTTCCCCTCATGCAATCATCAAAAGCCTGTTGATAAAGATTATCATAATCTGAGCCACGTCTAGCACTTCCCCCAATAATTCCCACTACAGAACCAATAGCAGCACCGGTTCCCGCGCCTCTACCACCGTCAATAATAGCCCCAATAGCAGCACCACCAGCAGCACCTCTAGCACCTCCTCGAAAAAAACCTCCCCTAGCATAACGGTCGGCATAATCTCTGGCATAGCCTTCACAGTAAGATCGAGAAGGATAGGAATTTTGAGCAATAGTTAGGGACGAAGACAAGAAAATAACATCAGTTATCAAAATTGAACTCAATATTAATAGTTGTTGAAACTGTTTTGATCTTGACATAATTTAAGCACTAAAACAGAATAATTTAACAGAGTCCAATTATAATTCATTAACCCCTCAAAAACAATTGAATTATCCGATTCTATCTTAAATGTTGCCCCTAGGACTCCTGTTAAATTTCTCGGTAAAAAAAGAACTCACTCGAAATTAAAGGGAGATGAATGGCAACTAATTTGTTTTATGATCGATGGTAGCATCTGAAAACCTTTAAATCGTGAAAACCATTAACGATGAAGTTGGGTAAATAGGCATTACGAAGAAAAGAATTTGATTACTGTTAAGGTACACCGCTTTTTAAGCTTGGGCCGAGAATATTAAGACTCGTTAACACTAATTTTAACGAACAGTTCTGCGTGAATCAAAAATCTCCCGTTAAACCTGACGGTTTAACGATGAGAGTGTTAAAATTGAGCGAAGACACTACACCAAAATATTCCTCAAGTTAGTGCCAATTGAGCTATGAGTAATCAAACCGATCGCATCATCATTTTTGACACCACCCTCAGAGATGGGGAACAATCCCCTGGAGCTAGTTTAACGGTTGACGAAAAACTTACCATCGCTCGTTCCCTTGCACGACTTGGGGTGGATATTATTGAAGCGGGATTTCCTTATGCTAGTCCTGGGGACTTTGAAGCAGTACAAAAAATAGCCCAAACCGTGGGAACCGAAGACGGTCCCACCATTTGCGGGTTAGCGAGGGCAACCCAAGCAGACATCAAAGCTGCCGGAGAGGCAATTAAACCAGCAGCCAAAGGACGCATTCATACCTTTCTAGCAACTTCTGATATTCATCTTGAATACAAACTCAAAAAAACCCGTCAAGAAGTCTTAGCAATTGTCCCTGAAATGGTAGCCTATGCGAGGACTTTTGTGGATGATGTAGAGTTTTCCCCCGAAGATGCAGGCCGCAGTGACCCCGAATTTTTGTATCAAGTGCTTGAAAAAGCGATCGCCGCTGGCGCAACTACTGTTAATATTCCTGATACGGTGGGATATACTACCCCAGGGGAATATGGAGCATTAATTGCTGGAATTAAGAACAATGTCCCCAATATTGACCAAGCGATTATTTCTGTCCATGGTCACAATGATTTAGGTTTAGCAGTAGCCAATTTTCTCGAAGCAGTTAAAAATGGGGCGCGACAGCTTGAATGTACCATCAATGGTATCGGAGAAAGGGCAGGCAATGCAGCCTTAGAAGAATTAGTCATGGCCTTACACGTGCGCCGTCAATATTTTAACCCTTTCTTCGGTCGTGCGCCTGAATCTACCGAACCATTGACCCAAATCAATACTCAAGAAATTTACCGTACTTCCCGCCTAGTGTCCCAATTAACTGGGATGATCGTACAACCCAATAAAGCTATTGTCGGTCAAAATGCCTTTGCCCATGAATCGGGTATTCACCAAGATGGAGTCCTCAAACATAAGTTAACCTACGAGATTATGGATGCGGAGTCCATCGGGTTAACCCATAATCAGATTGTCTTGGGTAAATTATCTGGACGCAATGCTTTTCGGACCCGTTTGAAGGAATTGGGCTTTGAGTTGTCCGAGACGGAGATTAATAACGCTTTCTTGCGGTTTAAGGAAGTTGCCGATAAAAAGAAAGAAATCACTGATTGGGATCTATCAGCTATCATTAACGATGAAATGCAGCAGGCCCCCGAATTATTCCGCTTGGAATTGGTGCAAGTATCTTGCGGTGATCATTCTTGTCCCACAGCTACCGTAACCCTGAGAACACCTAATGGTGAGGAATTAACCGATGCTTCTATTGGAACTGGCCCAGTAGACGCTGTTTACAAAGCGATCAATCGTGTGGTTAACGTCCCCAACGAGTTAATTGAGTTTTCAGTTAAGTCTGTTACTGCGGGAATTGATGCCATGGGAGAGGTAACTATTCGCTTGCGCTATGAAGACCGCATCTATTCAGGATATGCTGCCAATACTGATATTATCACAGCTTCAGCCAGAGCTTATATTAGCGCCTTAAATCGTCTTTACGGCGCAATTCAAGAAAAGTCTGAAGCACAAGTAAACCAGTCGGAAATGACTGCTGTCTAGATTAAATTTGTGATCGTTGAATGTAGGGGACTTAGGTTGATTAAGTCCCTTTGTTGATCAGGGTCTTGACCAGTTTTTAATTAAAAATTAAAAATTAAAAAAATAATCGATTTTTTCTTTAAGATTAATACTGTGGATAATTCTAGAAGAAAATAGCTGCTATTTTCCACTGTTATCAATAATAAAGGCTAAATTATGGAACCTATTTCTCTTATTATAACTGCTCTGGTTGCTGGTGCGACGGCTTCTGCTAAAGATATAGCAGGAACAGCGGTTAAAGATAGTTATGATGGTTTGAAAACTTTGATTAAGCGTAAATTTGAAGGTGATCCATTTGGACAAGGGTTGATGGATGGTAAACCAGAAGAAATTAAGCAAGTCGAAGGTTTATTAAAAGATAAAATCAAGGATGCTGGTGTTGATCAAGATCAAGAAATTATTAAGGTTGCTCAAGAGTTGCTGAAAGAGACGAACCCAGACGAATCAGCAATAGGGAAGTTCAACGTAGAATTTAAAGGTAAAACTCAGGGAGTGGTGATAGGCGATCATAATATACAACATAATCAGTATGACAATGTGGATGGAAAATCTAAATGACTGGAGAAAGTCCCCAATACAATCCCACATTTGAAGATCAAGCAAAGGGTTTTGCCATTGGGAATAACAACATCATCTATAATTATTTCGGCTACAAACAAGAGGTAATTGCTACACCTGTTGATACAACTGCTGATAATTTGACCTGTCCTTATCGTGGTTTATATCACTTTACTCCCAAAGATGCAGAGTTTTTCTTTGGCCGTGAAATCTTTGTTGAAAAACTGTATAATGCCACAAAGATCCATAATTTTATCTCTGTCTTAGGCGCGTCAGGAAGTGGCAAGTCTTCAGTCGTTTTTTCTGGATTAGTCCCAAAACTTGCACAAGAAGGTAGTTGGAAATTTACTCATTTCCGCCCTGGAGACGAACCTTTTCACTCCCTAGCAAAAGCACTTATTCCTCTTTATCAACCTGACCTAAATTCTACACAGCAATTAGAACAATCTCGTCTATTAGCTCAGTATTTTGTTAATAGTTCTGTTCCTTTGAAAGATGTTTTTGCTACAATTGAAAATTATCATCCTAATACAAGATTGTTGCTCATTGCTGACCAGTTTGAGGAATTATATACTTTATGTCCTGAAGAAGCAATTCGTTATAATTTTTTAGATTTACTATTAGCTTGCTTTGAATCAATTCCTGGTAATTTACTATTTCCTCCTCTATTAGTAATCACTATGCGGGCTGATTTTTTAGGTAATGCCCTTGCTTATCGTCCCTTTGCAGATCTATTAGAAAATACAGATATCAAGCTTGGAGCAATGAATCACCAAGAATTAACAGACGTAATAGAAAAACCGGCTCAGAAGTTAGGAGTCACTTTTGAAACAGGCTTAGTAGAATATATTTTAAAGGATATAGAGAATGAGCCAGATAGCTTACCTTTGCTGGAATTTGCTTTAACAAAAATGTGGGAAAAACGCCAAGGGAAAGAATTAACTTATGATAATTATCGAGATATTAATCAACTCAAAGGAGCTTTAGCTGACTACGCTGAAAATCAATATAAAAAATTAGCTAAAGAAGAAAAAGAACAAGCCCGATATATTTTTATTCAATTAGTTCGTTTTGGAGAGGATGGTAATGATACTAGAAGACGAGTAACTCGCCATCAAATTGGAGAAGATAATTGGAATTTAGTATCACGTAAATATGGCTTAGCTGATAGTCGTCTTGTTGTTACAAGTCGTGATCATAAGAATCAAGAAACAGTAGAGATTGTTCACGAAGCCTTAATTACTCATTGGGGAAGATTTCATGAATGGCTAAATGAGAATCGAGATAATCTTAAAAAACAGCGTAAAATTGAAGATGCTGCTCTAAATTGGCTAAAATCAGGCAAGAAAAATGATGATCTTTTACAAGGATTTAATTTAAAAGAAGCGAGGAATTTTGAGCGAGATTATCAGAAAAATTACCTTTTATCTGAAGAAGCTCAAAATTTTATTCAGAAAAGTATGAGAAGACAGTTGAATAATTGGTTGAAGTTGTTTGTTATTCCATCAATTGGTATTGTGAGCATTAGTATATTTGCTTACCGAGTTATTAGTATTCAAACAGCATGGAATATTTTATCTCAATCTCAAGACGATAATAGTCCTGCTCGCAAAAATCAAGCTTTAGAAACCTTGAATTTTTGGGGACAATTACCAAATTCCCAACTCCAGAACTTAAATTTGTCCAATATTACTTTGTCGTCTGCTAATCTTAGTGGGGCTGATCTTCAGGGAACTAACCTTTACAGAGCTAACCTTAATGGGATAAACCTTAGTGGTGCTAACCTTAATAATACTAACTTTCAGGAGGCTAATCTTCAAGAAACCAATCTTATGGGGACTCAACTTAAGAACGCTAATCTTCAAGAAGCTGACTTGAGTGGTGCTAATCTTCAGGGGGCTAATCTTGATGAAGCTAATCTTCAAAAGGCTAGTCTATTCTGGGTTAACCTTCAAGAGGCTAACCTGAGTGATACCAAGCTTCAAGGAGCTAAGTTGCAAGATGCTAAGCTTCAAGGAGCTAACCTTGTTAATGCTAACCTACAGTCTACCAATCTTCGGAGTGCTAATCTATCTCGTGCTAGGCTTATTGATGCCAATCTTCGGAGTGCTGACCTTTCTTTTGCTACGCTTAATAATGCTAATCTATCTGATGCCAATCTTAATGGTGCTAACTTTTCTTTTGCTAAACTTAATGGCGCTGAATTATGTGGAACCTTGCTTAACAAGATTAATTTGAATCAGATTGATTCTAATAGGAGCAAAATAGATAGTGTAGACTTATATAGTACAGAGATTAATGAGATCATTATATGTGGTGTTAGTTCTAAAAAGTCCCAGTAGTTTATATGACTTAGAGGATTGGAGATTTCAGATTATCGATTGAAGATTGAGCGGTAAATAATGCCCATAAATTCTATTTATGATGAGGACAATCTAATATCTAAAATCTGCAATCTTTAATTGCTTAGCTAATCTAATAATTCACCTGTTATTAACCGCAGTTTTTCTATGGATAGATTATAATTTATTATGGCATTTACATAGTTTTGTTGAGCATCTCGATAGTTGTTGCTTGCAGACAAGACAATACTCTGAGTGCCTACACGAGCTTGGTAGCGCAACCTTGCTAATTTTAAATTTTCTCTACTATGTTCGAGGGATTTTCTTAAAATCTCAACATTTTTGTTGGCAATGGTATAAGAAAAAAAAGCATTAGCAACTTCTAAGCGAAGTTTTTGACAGAAATTGTCTATTTGATAACCCTTAGTGTTTATACTTGTTTGTCGCTTTTCAGCATTTTTAGTAGCCAGAGAAAAACTTTCAGCCAGAGAAAGATTCCAAGACCCTACTTTCTTAAACTGGTCATTAATTCTTGGTTCTTTGGCCTGTTTTAGATTAAGTGTTTCTGCCAATTTCACCTTGGCTAATTTCTGAGCAGCAATAGCAGAATTTAGAATGCTTTGTTGTTTTTCCTTAATAATTTGCGCTGATAGAACATGAAATTTGGTCCCTAGTCCTGCTTGTTCTAATAGTCTTTCATCTCTAACCATAGATGTAGTGAACTTTAACTGTTCTTGTTCAATTTTAAGTTGTTCATCAGTTAGCTGTAAGTTATAGTAATCATGAACAACCTGATCATAAATTTCTTGAGGAAGAGGTTGGTTTTTCGATGCACCAAATCTTTTTATTTGCTTATTATTCTGTTTAGCTAGGTCAATAGCTTCCTTCAAAGTGAGTAAAATATAATTATCCTTTGAATCAGAGGAAACAGAGTTAAATTTTAAGAGAAAATTATTTTCTGTTTGACAAGATCTATTTTGAGCAGTAGATGATGTTAAGTTTTCCAGTCTAGATTCGAGAGTCCTAATCCTTTTTTCTTGATAAAAACTCACCCCCCCTAAGATAACAACAGCAGTAACAGCAAAACTGTAAATAACAATTTTTTTTTGGAATATTTTTATGGTCTGAAAATTAATATTATTGTTCATTGATTATCAGTCAATATTCTTACTGGATTATTCACAAATTGATTGAAATAATATAGAGAAAATACATATTTTTGTTTTCTCTATATTTTGTAATTCTAATTCCCTTTTTTAACTATTTGTCAAAAATCCATATTTTTTTAATAAGGACTTTGTCCCAAGAGCAATAACTATTTAGGTTTAATTGCCGATAGAAAAACAAAGCGATCGCAAAATTCTAAATTAGATTGATCATGATATTTTTCCTGCATTTCTATTAATCCTTTTTTTAATTGTTCATCATCAAACCTCGATAATAAGGACATATATCGATTTTGTACCATTTCAAAGTATTTTCCTTTGGGGATAGAGACTGGATAATCTACAAAATTTACTATGGTTTGAAAGCCAATTTTAGTGAATAAGTCAACTAGATTATTATAATTAGGTTGAACAGCTTCATAGGTTCGTAAAGCATCTACGAATAGAGGATATTCAATGGTAGGAGGAAGCAAAATTAATAGTAAAATTCCTTCAGGAGTTAATCGTTCAAATAAACCTTTTAGAAGCTTTTCTTTATCATCGATATGATGAATCATTTCTTTAATTAAAATTTTATTATATTGGCCAGGTTCATCAGCAAAATTGACTGCATCGTTAACCAAGGTTTTATACTGACTATTTTTCGGAATTTGTTCAATCATTTGATCAGAAGGATCAACACAAATAACGGGATGTTTAAAAGATATTTTCGAGACAATAGCTTGAGTATAAAGTCCTGTACCGCAACCAAGATCAACTAATTTATCTGTATCAGTTAATTTTAAGTATTCAATAATTTTTTTAGTCAAAGAATCGATAAATTCTGGAGAATATCCCCAAAAGTTATTATATTTATGAGCTAGGTTTTGATAATGATTTTGAATTGAGTATTTCAAGATTATTTCTCCTAAAACTTTACCTATTTTATTAAATTGACTAATTATAACAAAAACCACTCTCAAAAAATTCTAAGTCAAAATCTCTCCTCCCATCAATTTTTGATAACGTCTTTCTAACTCTTTTTTTAAAGATGGCATTCCTCCTAAATTATTGTCTGCCATGATAATCTTTTCTGCAGCACTCCTAGCTAATTCTAAAATTTCTTGATCCTCTACTAAACTTGCTAAAGCAAAATCAGGTAATCCTGACTGACGAGTGCCTAATACGGTTCCAGGTCCCCTAAATCTCAAATCCATTTCTGAGATAAAAAAGCCATCTTGGGACTGTTCTAGCACACTTAATCTTTGCCTAGCATCAGGAGTTTTACTACTACTCATTAATAAACAATAAGACTGATGAGAACCTCTCCCCACTCTTCCCCTTAATTGATGCAATTGGGATAGTCCAAATCTTTCCGCATTTTCGATCAACATTACCGTTGCATTAGGAACATCAACCCCTACTTCAATTACGGTAGTAGAGACAATAATTTGAACGACATTATCTCGAAAATTAGTTAAAACCTCGTCTTTTTCTGCTGAACTCATTCGTCCATGTAACAACCCAATCTTAAACTCAGGAAAAACATTTTCTGAAAGTTTTTGATGTTCTTCAACTGCGGCGCGAACATCTAATTTTTCTGATTCTTCAATCATGGGAAAAATAATATAAGCTTGTCTTCCCTGAGCAATTTCTCGTCGAATCAAATCATAAGCTTGAGTACGTTCTTTACCAATTAAAGCAGTAGTTTGAATAGGTTGTCTCCCTGGTGGTAATTCATCAATTTGACTCACATCTAAATCCCCGTGTAAAGTTAAGGCTAGAGTGCGAGGAATGGGAGTTGCCGTCATAGTTAAAACGTGGGGAGATTGTCCTTTTGCTAATAGTTTTGCCCTTTGTTGTACCCCAAAGCGATGTTGTTCATCAATCACTACTAATCCTAGTCTTTGAAAGTTTACTGGATCTTGAATCAGAGCATGAGTTCCTACTAATAAGGGTAATTCTCCTGTGGCTAATTGACTATGAATTTCCCTTCTTTTAGCAATTTTAGTTGAACCCGTTAATAATTCAACGGGTAAGTGAAGTAAATTAAACCAAGTTACTAATTTTCGATAATGTTGTTCTGCTAATACCTCAGTGGGAGCCATTAAAGCGGCTTGATAACCTGACTGAATAGCGGCTAAAATAGAAAATACAGCAACCACTGTTTTTCCTGCTCCCACATCTCCTTGTACTAGACGATTCATGGGATTTGATGAGCTTAAATCCTCTAAAATTTCGTTGATTACTCGTTGTTGAGCATTAGTTAAACTAAAGGGTAATAATTGACTAAAGTTTTCGATTAATTTACCTTGGGGAACAAAAATAGCACTTTTTTCGATTTGCTTTTGTTCTTGACGACGTTGTAAAAATCCTAATTGTAAATAGAAAAATTCATCAAAAACTAAACGTCTTCTTGCATGACTCAAAATATCAGGAGTTTCAGGAAAATGAATATTAGCGATCGCTTCTTTTAACTTAATTAATCCGTATTGATTTCTCAACCCAACTGGAAGGGGATCTCTAATCTGTTTAATTGCCCCTAAACAAGCTACAATTGCTCGTCTAATTAAATCAGCAGGAACTCCCTCTGTCAGGGGATAAACAGGTAAAATTCGCCCAATCTTTAACGATTCAATATTTGAACCTACACTGTCTAATACTTCAATTTCTGGGTTGTCTAAAGTTACGCCATAGCGATTTTTTTTAACTAACCCTGATGCAGCAACAATGGAACCCAAGGGATAAAATCTTTTTTGTTTTTCTTGCCAACCACGGTTAGTAAAACGTACGCCTGCAAAAAAACGATTTAGTTTAATTTTTCCAGTATTGTCTTGCAAAACTAATTCGAAAATACTCAGTTTTTTATTTTTAGGACTAGTAAAACAATTGCATCGTTTAACGGTTCCTATAATGGTAACAGTTTCCCCTGCATTAAGATTTTCAATACTAACTTGACGGGCATAATCAATGTGATCGCGGGGATAATAAAATAAAAGATCTTTAACATTAAATAATCCCAATCGTTTCAAGAATTCTCCTTTTTGATACCCTACTTCTATCAAT
>DLXW01000269.1:16651-20525 GCA_003448685.1 Cyanothece sp. UBA12306 | reverse complement strand
TGTATTGAGAGATTGATCGAGGGTAATTTCACCGGAAGAAGTTTGTTTTTCGATGACAGAGACAGTGCGAGGTAATTTAGGGTTTGGCGGTTCGTTAGGGTTTTCTAAAATAAGCTTCAGTTGATGCAAAAATTGTCGGGTTTGGATCACTAAACTTTGACGTTGAGAGCTATTTAATTGAGGATATTGGGCGTATTTAAAAGCGAAATCTTGCCAACGACTGCGATCGCTGATTGGAGTTCCTGGGGGGGGATTTTGACCAAAATTAAGGCATAAAAATTCACTAAAGCGATATTGATTTCCTTGGAGATCACTATAGCCTTTTTCTGCTTCAATGGAGAGGGCTTTATCTAAGCGTATCCAATCGGGCATTTCTGACACCATTATTCTACAAATCTAATTAGGAAAAATGATTAGCAAGTTAATAGATTTCAGCTTAAAAAATCATGGTTTTTATCTGCTTTAATTGAGATTAGAATAGACAATTTTTTATCAATCAAAATTCTTAATTATTTTTTATGAACAATTATAATATTTTGTTTCTAACCATTGGCTAATTTGTTTGTTTCTAATCACCATCTCACTAATCTGTTGACAATTATAGCAAGCGGTATCAACTGCTAAAGTTCGTTGGGGAACAATATTTAGTAAAGCATTACGGGTTTCTTTTATGTCATAATTTTGTTGCTCTTTTAAAATTATTTTAAGCTTATCTTTTAAGACATTTATTTCAATTTTTCCTTGATTAATAATGCTTAACCATTCTTGTTGTTCAGTTGTCGTTAATAGCTGGGATACCTGGGGAATATTTAGATCAGAAAAACTTTCTAATACTGGTTTATTATTAAGATCAGACAAAGATTCTTGGGCAGAAGTATTAATATAATCAAATTTATCTTTTCGATTAATAAGTCTTTGTAAACGAATATTATTTGATGCTTCTAAAATAAGAAATTGGGCATTAGGTAAAAACTTTGCTGCATGAATAACCTCATTTTTCCCCCTTAAACCATCAAAAATTAGTATGGGTTTATCTAATTTTGTCTTGACTTTAAGTTGGGATAAAACATAAGCCATTCCTCCTGAATATAGTTGTTGATATTTTCGAGTATATTCTAGTCTTTGTATTCGGCAAAAAATAGTTTCTTCATTTTGAGTAAAGGTTGGAAAAATAACCTTATCAGCTAAGGTTCTACGATTAGGCAATAAAGTAAAATTAAACTCTGAATTTAATAATTTTTTAGTGACTGTTGTTTTACCTACTCCTGTTAAACCAACTAAAATCAATAAAGGATATTGACTAATTCCTTGCCAATTATTCGGGAAAACCTTGGGAAAACCAAAACCAATTTCTGCATTTATTTTTTTAAAATTATTAGAGGGAGCGATTAATGTTGATTCCATTTTAGTAAAATAGTTTTTTAAAAGTTAATGATCTGAAAAAAAAGTAAATTAAAGATATTTTAGATTTTTCGAGCGTCTTCTTCTGCAAAACGAATAATATCATCGTCCCCTAAATATTCGCCATTTTGTACCTCAATCATCACTAAAGGAATAACCCCAGGATTTTCGACTCGATGACGAGTATTCATCGGGACATAGGTAGATTCTTTTTGCTTGAGAAGTTTTTCTTGTCCATCACAAATTACCTTAGCTGTTCCTGACACCACAATCCAATGTTCACTACGATGATAGTGCATTTGGGTGCTAATATGTTCTCCAGGTTTAACCACAATCCGATTAATTCGATAACGAGCTCCCTCTTCTAGCATAGTTACAGTTCCCCAAGGTGGAGTCCTGGTGATTAAAGTTGCATTGACTTCAGAATCTGATGGTTTATTCATAGTTTAGCCTCTAATCTATTTTATTTATTTTACCCCTAATCAATACTAAATTCAGCATAATTCACTCTTGCAAGGACTAATCTTTTCCCTTGGTTGGCTCTTCTTTTTTCTACCAGTTTTATTGCCAATAATTGGTGAAATTACCTCCAAAATTGTCCCTTTTCCCTCTCTTGTTTTACCCTATAACAATAGGGGTGATGGTGAAAGATCAGGCCCAATTTGCATTTAAGTCTACTCAAAATCATTATGACTATGATATATTCGTAGCGGAACCTAAATATTAAAGTTTTCCCAAGATTTAGTAGTTTTACAGGAGACTTCAAACCATGACAACACCAGGATGCTTACGAGTTGGTCAACTTGCACCAGAGTTCACAGCAACAGCAGTGGTAGATCAAGAATTTCAGACCAAAAAACTCTCTGGTTATCGGGGTAAATATGTTGTCTTATTTTTCTACCCCTTAGATTTTACCTTTGTTTGTCCCACAGAGATTACTGCTTTTAGCGATCGCTATGAAGAATTCAGTTCAATTAATACGGAAGTATTAGGTGTATCTGTAGATAGTGAATTTTCTCACTTAGCTTGGATTCAAACCGATCGCAAGGAAGGGGGAGTAGGGGATGTAGCTTATCCACTAATTTCCGACATCAAAAGGGAAATCAGTACTGCTTACAATGTTTTAGATCCCGATGCTGGAGTTGCCTTACGGGGACTGTTTATCATTGATAAAGAAGGATATATCCAACACTCCACCATTAACAATCTTTCCTTTGGTCGTAGCGTCGATGAAACTCTACGGACTCTCAAAGCGATTCAATATGTTCAAAGTCATCCCGATGAAGTTTGTCCTGCTGGTTGGGAAGAAGGTGACAAGACTATGATTCCTGATCCTGTTAAAGCTAAAGTTTACTTCTCAGCGATCTAGTCTTTAAATTTCTTAGAATTATTAGAGGCCAACAGTTGTTGGCCTCTAATCAGTTTTGATGTATTTTATAGTTCTTAAAATCATAATGTTGACTTCTACTGATTTTACTGGCTTAATTAATAAGCGTTTTTTTCAGAATTTTTTACCCATTCCTGCTAGTAATAGCTTAGCATTGGGCAGTATTGCCCCTGATTTTAGTTTACCAGATATTACTCATAACAGAACCATTAAACTATCAGATTATCGTCAGCAAAAGCCGCTCATACTTGCTTTTACTCGGATTTTTACAGAAAAGCAATATTGCCCTTTTTGTTATCCTCATATCCTCAATCTTAACCAAAATTATGAGCAGTTTGTTGAGCGAGATATTGAACTATTAATGATTACCAGTACAGATGCTAAACAAAGTCAAATTGTGGTTAGAGATTTAGGTTTAAAAATGCCTTTACTGAGTAATCCTGATTGTCGAGTTTTTCGGATGTATCATACAGGACAAGCTTTAGGCGCACCTCTTCCGGCTCAATTTGTCTTGGATAAAGCAGGAAAAATTAAAGATAAACATTTATTTTCTTTTCTTGATCATAATGCTGATGCTGATCAATTGTTAACAACTTTTATCTAATTAAGATCTTAAGTAATAGATCAATTGGTCTTATAGTTTAATTTCTCTTCCAATTTACGACTACACCAAGACATAAAATAACAAAATATCCAATAAATCAGAGAAATAAAGAGATAAACTTCAGCATAGCGGCCAATAAACTTAGGATTAGCTAAAATTGATTGAGAAATACCCAGTAAATCTACTAATCCCACAATAGCCAAGAGAGAAGTAACTTTAAATAAGCTAATAAATTGACCAACAATAGCAGGAATAACTGCTTTTAAAGCTTGAGGTAAAACAATAAAAACCAACACAAAAATAGGATTTAAACCCAAAGCTTTTGCTGCTTCTATTTGTCCTTGAGGAACTGATTGTAAACCACCTCGGATAGTTTCTGCTAAATAAGCAGCACTAAACAAAGTAAAACCTGAAATTGCCCTAATAACACGGTCAGGACGCGTTCCTACCGGTAGAATTAAGGGTAACATTACCTGGGCCAT
>DLXW01000269.1:14851-16517 GCA_003448685.1 Cyanothece sp. UBA12306 | reverse complement strand
CATTACCTGGGCCATAAACAGAATACCAATTAACGGTAAACCACGAATTAATTCAATATAAGCAATTGATAACCAACGAATAATTATCAAAGAACTTTGTCGTCCCAAAGCTAATAAAATACCAAAAGGAAAACAAAGAACAATACTAACAACTGCTGTTAATAAAGTTAGTATCAATCCACTAAAATCATCTAATTTAACAGTTTTGAGAAATAATCCTCCTTCTAGTAACCAAAGAAGTACAAAAAAAGTTAATAACCAAATTGGCCATAACCAATTTCCCAATCTAAGGGATTTTTGGCCTAACTGTTGTCCACCCCAAGCAGCAAATACAAGTAACATTAACATTACTAATAATAAGATACTCGATTTAATACTAATAGGAATAGCCATTAAAGCTATCCCCACAGCTAAAGTACCTAAAACAACTAAATTAAACCGATTAAATAACTTAAGATTCTTATCTAAAATACCCCAAGATAATCCTCCTAAACTAACAATAATCGCTAAACTTAACCAAGGCCGCCAAAGTAAATCAACAGGATATCTACCAACAAAGAAAAGCTGTAAATTAGCCCCAATAACACCCCATTGCGCTTGAGTGAAAGTCCAATTGATTAATCCTGAAGCTACCCAGTATAAAAAGAAAATACTAACAACTGTTAAAATGCTATTATACCAGGTACTAAATAGATTTTTCTTGACCCAAGTTAGAGGACTAACTCTAGAAATAGGAGGTAGTGAAATTGATTGAGGCATTGCTATAATTAATAGATAATTTATTGGTAAAATTGTGATTTATAATTCCCAATACTTACTATAACCAATGAGTTAAATAAAAAGCAAGAATAGCAGTACCCAAAGGAACAGTTAGATTATCAATTCCCCATTTAGAAAAAGCTTCCAATCCTGTAATTGTTATAGCTATTACTAAGGCAAAACAAGCAGCTAAACCAACAGATTCTCCCATAGATAAGAGAATTAAAACGATGATCATAAAACTTATACCCATCATCGTCAAAGAACCTTCCAAACTTTTGTTTATTCCCCATATTTGATAGGGATGTTGACCGAAATTTTGACCAATAATGGCCGCCATTCCATCTCCCCAGGCCATTACCAAAACCCCCATAACTGCATATTGAGGTTGATTGAATTGCCAAAATAAAATAGCTAAAACACCGATACTAACCGCATAAAAAAATGTGCCTAAGCTTTTACGTCCTACACTATTAATGCTAGGTAAAATTGGTAAAAAATAAGAAATAATGGCTACAATACTCGCTATTAAAGATGCACTAATCAAAACCCAGGACGATAACTGAAACCACCAAGCAATTAAAATGACATTACCCGAACCAATATGAACAATTTTACGGGTAAATTCTGCACCTATTCCCGTTAGACGGTTAATTATTTCGGATAAAGCGATTATTATTCCTAAATAAACCATAACAAGGCTAAGGGGATACCCTAAGGATAGTAAAAGCGAACCAGTCGGTAAGGTTTCCAAAATCTACATTGTTTCCTTGATAATCATAAGTATGACAGAAAAGACCATTATACAAGAGTTTTAGCTATATTTGTGCGATCGTCCTATTTTCTAAATTCGAGTTACCTTTTCCGACTTGAGGGACAGTTTTGTATCTTGGATCACTGTTCCATA
>DLXW01000269.1:14052-14654 GCA_003448685.1 Cyanothece sp. UBA12306 | reverse complement strand
TGTATCTTGGATCACTGTTCAAAGGGATACTTTTCCTTTATAATTTCTTAAGATTTTGATCCGTGTGAGGTCTAATTTATGAATCCCACGACTTTAAGATATCTCTGGTCTACCATTGAGCAAACTCAAGCCCAAACGCTGTTAAGCTTAAGTCATTCAGATTTAGCCCCTTGTTTGCTTGCTCAACTAGAACAACACAAACCTCTAACCGTAGAAGAGTATAACCGCCTAAGCGTTTATATTAGTCTGCGTATTGCTCTGATTCGAGATTTAGCTCAATCCCGCCTCAACCCTCAGCTTATATAGCACAAAAGAGCTATAAAAAACATAGTTGCAATAATTCTTAATATTTACTTCTGGCGATTCCCCGAGGTATACTGCTCGTTCGCCTAATCCCTCTGTTGACAATTTAATCTTAACTATTATATTTGAGCATCAACCCGAGTTCGGATAGGTCAAAAGCCTAATTTTGGGCGATCAACAATCATCCAAGTCCGAACTCCTAACTAACCTTAATTAGTGGCTGTCGTGACCATTACTATTGCTTCCACGGGGTTGAATGACACCATAGCCTCCATGATTACGTTGATAAATTACATTAA
>DLXW01000269.1:0-13942 GCA_003448685.1 Cyanothece sp. UBA12306 | reverse complement strand
CGTTGATAAATTACATTAATTTCATCCGTATCTTGATTACGGAACATATAGAAATCATGATCCACTAAATCGAGTTGGTGTAATGCCTCATCGATAGTCATCGGTGGCATAGCAAAATATTTCATCCGAATGACTTCAGCTGGCAATTCTGGGGTACGATTCCCAATTAAATCAGCTTCAATAGGACTCATTTCCACCACTTCCCCAGCTTTAACGGGATTGGGGCTTTTCTTGTTGTTAAGTTTCTCCTTATATTTGCGAAGCTGGCGAGCAATTTTGTCAGAAACTAAATCGATACTAGCGTAGAGACTTTCACTGCCTTCCTGGGCACGAATCACCGCACCATTAGCATAAACTGTCACTTCTGCCTTATGCTTATCCGTGATCCGAGAATTACGAGCTACCGACAAATGTACGTCAACCTTAGTGGTTATTGATTGGAAATGCTTGACTGCTTTTTCAAGCTTTTCTTGCACATAATCATGAATCGATTCGGTAACATCAATATTATTACCTTGGATCAAAAGCTTCATACTTAATACTCCATTATCCATTAAAAGTTAAGTCAAATTAAACAGCAAAAATAGAAATAGCTGTTTTTCCCTAAAAAGACAAACTAGCACCCCTGATGATGCTAATAGCACAAAAATGGACTAGGATATCTTGGTTTATTCATTAGTTAGTTTTCCTCCTCTTTTCTTGATATCTTAATGATAATCCATTATGGCTTATTATGGCTTCATAAAAACAGATAAATTATCAAATACTCACCATAATCGCTAGTTTAACTATGTAAGATTAATTTTTTTTGAGCCATAGTTTCATCTTAGAATAACTTAAGAGACATTCCAAAAAATTGCTCTTTCCTCTGCCCAAGTAACATATTCCTCATTGTCAAGAATTTAAAGGTTACAAGCAGAGAGTCCCCAGAAAAAATAGCTTTTTTGAGGTGTTTCTTGCCTCAGCTTCCCCCCAGTGAGAACTACCAGATACTTTTAGCCTAACACTTTGTATTCTTCAAAACATCGCTTTTTAGTTTCTTTTCATTTTCCTTTGCATCTCTTGACATTTCTTAAGATTTCTCCTTAAAAATTTATTCAAATTCAGTATCATAAACATTATGTCAACCCTTAACTATCAGCAACAGCAGCGACAATGTATTGTTGATCACGCAGGAATTATCCCTTATCAGGTGGCCTGGGAGAGACAAAGATTGTTGGTTAAACAACGAATAAAAGACCCTTCCTTAGCTGATATCCTCTGGTTACTCGAACATCCCCCCGTTTATACCTTGGGAACGGGAGCAAGTCTAGACTTTCTCAAATTTGACCCAAAAGTAGACCCTTATGAAGTGTATCGCATTGAACGGGGAGGGGAAGTAACCTATCATTGTCCAGGTCAATTAGTAGTGTATCCTATCCTTAATTTACGTTATTATCAACAGGATTTACATTGGTATTTACGACAACTTGAAGAGGTGATTATTCAGGTACTTAAAGGGTATGGAATTCAAGGGGAAAGGATATCTGGTTTGACTGGAGTTTGGGTTGAAGGAACTAAGGTTGCAGCTATTGGAATTAAAGTCAGTCGTTGGATAACAATGCATGGTTTTTCTTTAAATATTTACCCTGAATTAGATGGATTTAAGCGTATTGTTCCCTGTGGAATTGACGATAAACCAGTGGGAAGTTTAGTTGAATTTATTCCTAATATTGATTTTACCAAAGTTTGTCAAGATATTTATCTTACTTTTGCTGATGTTTTTCACGTTAAGTTAATTTACGAAAATAATTAATTTTAGGACAATCTTAAAAAATCTGCTTTCCAGCTTGCTCAAATCAGCAAATCGTAATATAATAAACCTTTATCAATAAATCTATGATTGTTAGATTTTAGGTCTTTATGCCATGGTAATGCGATTAATATTTAATGTCAATCAACCTACTTATTTTTTCATTAATGGATTGAAAAAACGCTTAATTAAATTGAATGATTCTGAACAAAAGAAACATTTTAGGGAAAGAAAACAAGCGAAATATTTATTAATTTCTCATACTAACTGTGGTAGAACATGGGTCAGAATCATGCTGAGTAAAGCTCTTCAATTAGCTTATAATCTCAAAAAAATCAATCTGCATGATTGTTATTCTTTATCTGAAAAAAACCCTAATATTCCTTCTATAAAAGCTATTCATGAAAGATATGAACAATTTGGAACTTATCGCCATCAAAAAGTGATTTTGTTAGTTAGAGATCCTAGGGATGCTGCTATTTCTAGATATTTTGGCATGAAATCTAAACTTGAGATAAGTCTCAATGAATTTATCAAAACAGGAGTTGATGATTATATTTCATTTTATAATGATTGGATAAATCATCAAGATATTCCTAAGGATTTTCTGTTAATTCGCTATGAAGATCTTAAAGCAGATACGTACCAAGAGCTAAATAAAATAATCAATTTTTTAGGATTAGAAATTGATAGTAATATAATTCATTCTGCCGTAAAATATGCTTCCTTTGAAAATATGAAAAAACTCGAATTAAACAGAGGAAACTCAGAAGTTAAGGCAGGAGTTTTGAGCAATAGGGAATTAAATAATCCAGAATCATTTAAAGTCAGAAAAGCGAAAATAGGCGGTTATAAAGATTATTTATCTCAAGAAGAAATAGATTTTATTGATCAACAAGTAAACAACAAATTAAACCCTAGTTATGGATATCATAAACCTGAACAATTAATTTTATAAATTAGTCAATCTTGAGCAGGAATTATGAGTTATTTTAAAACACTTTCAACTCGTTCTAATTCTAACTCCCAAAAATAGTCAATTGCCCAATTAGATAGCCTTTGCATAAAATGGAAAGGATAGGTATTAGCAATACCTACCACCTGCATTCCCGCACGTTTTGCTGCTTCAATTCCTGCGGGGGTATCTTCTATTACCAGACAGTCTGAAGGTTGTAATTGTAAATTAACATCAAGTTGATTAAAACGTTCAACCGCTAATAAATAACCATCAGGTTGAGGTTTGCTACCCTTAATTTCATCTCCCCCTACAATAACCTGAAAATAGTCGGCAATTTCTGCTTTATTCAGGATGAATTGTACCTCAGAAACCACAGAACCAGTCACTAAACCAATTTGTAATCCCCTAGCTTGAATTTGTTTTAAAAATTCTTCTAAACCTTGATAAATGGGAACAGTTTTTAAGGTTTCTATCCGTTGGCGATAAGTTTGTGCTTTTTGGTTAATTAACTTCTCTAAATATTCAGTTGAAACCAAGCGACCTCGACAGGATAAAACATCTTGAAAACAAGCATAATCACTTCTTCCTAAACAAAATTGTTGATACTCAGCAGCATCAGGACGCAAATTTTCAGCTAATAAAATCTCATTAATTAATTCTTGATGAATTGCTTCATCATTAATGATAACTCCATTAAAATCAAATAAAATTGCTTTTAACATTTGATCCTCATCAATTAGGAAATAATATTCCATTATTAAGAAGAATATATTCTATTAACTATTACATCCTACTACTTCTAATTGTGGCATTAATCTTTCAAAAATTTGTTTAAGAACCATTGCTGTCCATTCAATATCTTCTAAAGTTGTTTCCCGTCCCAAGGTTAAACGAATGCCTCTTAAACCTTCAGTTTCAGAATAGCCCATAGCCAATAAAATTGGACTAGGACTTAATTTACCACTATGACAAGCTGACCCTGCACTAATACCAATTCCTGCTAAATTAAGCTGACGGACAATAGTTTTACCCGTAATTCTTTCTTGATCTGTTCTCGATCTGGGATCATTGACAATAAAACTAACATGATGAGGAAGACGATATAGTCGATCTCCCGTTGGTATTAGATAGGGACAATCTGCCATCAAATCAAACAAGCGATCGCGTAGTCCCCGTAATCTAGAAGTTTCCCTTACCATTTCCAAAGCTGCCAACTCAGCAGCCACACCAAAAGCAGCGATCGCAGGGACTGCTTGCGTTCCTGAACGTAATAGTCTTTCCTGTCCACCACCACCGAATAAGGGCAAAATTTCTACCCCTGGCCGCACGTATAACGCACCCGCCCCCTGAACCCCATAGATTTTGTGTCCCGAAAGAGACAGTAAGTCAACCCCTAACCTTTGAACATCTAACGGTAATCTTCCAGCAACTTGTACCGCATCAGTATGAAATAGTACCCCTGAACTTTGGGAAATTTTAGCCAATTCTTCAATGGGTTGGACTGTCCCCACCTCACTTTGACCATAAATAATAGAAATTAGAACTGTATTAGGTTTAATAGCCGCTTTTAACTCTAGTGGGTTAACTCGACCTTGACGATTGACCGATAAAATCGTTACTTGCCAACCCCATTGTGCTAAGATTGCGGCAGTTTCTGAGATAGCCGAATGTTCAACTGAGGAAATAATTAAATGTTGTGGTACACAGTAACGTCTAGCTATTCCTAATAAAGCTAAATTATCGGCTTCTGTTCCCCCTGAAGTAAAAATAATACAGTCAGATGAAGGAGCATTGATTAAACCAGCCACTTGCCATCGGGCGGTTTCTACAATAGTAGCAGCCCTTTGTCCCCATGTATGTAGACTTGAAGGATTGCCCCATTCTTGCTTCAATACCTGATCAATTTGGGAGATCGCCTCTGAACGAGGAGGAGTTGTAGCGCTATAGTCAAGATAAATTTGCATAGGTTGACCAATGAGGGTGAGGATTTATCAATCGCCTATTGTCTGATCTCAAGCTTACTGTTCACCAACCAAATGGGATTGCTTCAACTTGTATTTCCTGGTTTACAAACATTATAGTCCTCATGGGAAATTACTGCTTCTGGGGTTAAAAAGTGGCCATTATCTCGACAGATTAGACGGTAGTGGCGGGTTACTGGAATACTGATGACAAAGCGATCGTGTCGTAATCTTTTACCATGAAATTGTCGATAATCTGTCTGATTAGCTAATTCTTTCAGGATTTTACGAGCTTTTAAAACAACATTTTTGGGTAAAGTTCTCAGATCAATGGGATCTTTCGCAAATTTTGCTTCCCAAGCATTCTTCTCTCGTTTTTTCTCTTCCCAAGCGACTTGGACTTGAGCGCATCGATGGCAAACTTGACCATAACCCTTATGGCCACAGGGAAAACTTTTTTTTCTTCTCGACATAACGACCATTTATCCATAAATATTTACAGCCTATTTTTATAAGATGGGAAATTGGGACAGTTTTTAGTTTTATCGATTGAGTACATCGACGGACTGAGGTGTTGCCCTAATCCACAATTCTATATATATTCAGCATACAGGGTTAGATTATTTCTAAGCAAAGGATTTTGGTCCATCAGCAGCGTTTTGATCTACTCTTCCATAGCGAAATGCCGACAAATCCGGTTTTATGCTGAGAAAATTGTAAATTAAATAATTGTAAATTTTGGTAAAAATGTATTTTTTTTGACAGATTTTTTTAGGCAGGATAATCAATAAAGCTTTTACAAATAGTTTAATGAATTTTTATTTCAAGTCTTTATTTAAAAAATATTTGAGCAATTTATTGACAATTAATCACCCAAATAAAGAGCATGGTAACTAAGATGATCTTCAATAAAACTAGCAATCATAAAATAACTATGATCATAACCTTTATGTAATCTTAAAATTAAGGGTTGCCCTATTTTTTCACAAACTTCTTGAAACATTTCAGGTAATAACTGTTTCTCCTGATAAAAAGGATCAGCAGTTCCTTGATCGATTAAAATCGGATAATCTAACTGAGTTTTTTTGACTAATTCACTGGCATCGTAATTAGACCAATTCTCTTGATTATCACCTAAATAAAGCTTAAAAGCCTCTTTTCCCCAAAGAGAATGGCTTGGTGCAGCAATAGGAGCAAAAGCCGAAACAGAGCAATATTGTTGGGGATTTTTTAGGGCACAAATTAATGCCCCATGACCCCCCATAGAATGGCCAAAAATACTGCTTTTATTAACATTTACTGGAAAATTATGCTGGACTAACTCAGGTAATTCTTTGACAATATAAGTATACATTTGATAGTGAGCTTTCCAGGGGTCAATAGTAGCATCGACATAAAATCCCGCACCACTCCCTAAGTTCCAAGAGTCATCCTCTCCTAGAATGCCAGTATTACGAGGACTAGTATCAGGAATCACTAGCATGATGCCATATTTAGCCGCATAATATTGAGCGCCGGACTTAACCGTAAAATTCTCTTCAGTACAGGTTAACCCCGATAAATAGTATAAAACTGGAACCTTTTTAGTTTGAGCTTGAGGAGGTAGATAGACGGCAAAATTCATCAACCCCCCACAACATTGGGAATGATGGCTATAGTAGGCTACAGTTCCCTCAAAACAACGGTGTTCTGATTTAAGTTGAAGAGAATAAGACATAATTTGGTAATTTAACTATAATTATTATAAAGGTAAGTTAAACTGGGAATGCCGATATACTAACCAAATTCGGAAGCGGACAGAGGTGCTAATAGATGGACAAAAAACCGTCTAAATCTTACTAAATATTAGCAATTTCCCTTAAAGTATTGCCATAAACCCAGGCTTTAAGTTAAAACTATTGTTATAGCTTTTCTCTCGGCAACAGTTCGATTGATTGAAAGTTGAAACGAAAACCTTGGAGGCTATAGCTATCCATACGTTCAACATAAAAGTAGGTCTTTCCTTCTGAAAACAGAAACAGAAAAGAAAGTAACACGATTGTGCGCTAAATCTTTTTGGTTTAGCTTTGAGGGCAGCCTCGTTCAGCCGTGATGGTGATGATGTACCTAGTTTAAGTTTGCTCGGTTATGAGCAGGTTTGAGAGGGTTAAATGCTGCACTACAATACACAATAACTAGATTGACTAGATATTCTTAGAAACTTTAAAGACAATACAGTGCCTAAACGTAATTGGTTCCTTTCTCTATTTGTTTGCACAGGACTTTTGTCCTCCACTCCTGCGGTACTCAGTCAAGCCCTGTTACCCTACACACCCCAATTAAATATAGAGAAATTGGAACAACAGGGTCTAGAATTGGCTGAAGATGCCGTTCAATTGGTACGCTTTCAACAGTATGGGTTAGCCTTATCAAGAGCTAAACTAGCTACCCAACTCGCTCCCAATCAATATCAACCCTGGTTTATCTTAGGAACTTTGTATGTTCAACAACAGGAAATAGATAAATCAATTGAAGCATTACAAAAAGCCTTATCATTAGCCCCATCCGAAGCCGGAATTAAATTTACCCTCGGTAACGCCTATTTTCAACAAGGAAAATATCAAGAGGCAGCCACAGAGTTGGAAGAAGGACTAAAAATTAAGCCAGATATCCCAGCAGCCTTGTTTGATTTGGGCAATTCTTATTTGAAATTAGGAAAAATGTCCAGTGCAATCGCCGTGTATCAGAAAGCGATCGCCAAAGAAGATAATTTTTGGCCCGCTATTAATAATATAGGTTTAATTAAATACGAACAAGGAGATATAGCAGGTGCCATCAAAGATTGGCAAGCAGCCTTAGAAATTGATCCCGAACAAGCTGAACCTAAGTTAGCAATAGCCGTTGCTTTTTATACCCAAGGCAAGACAGAAGAAGGACTAAAATTAGGAGAAGACGCTTTAAAATTGGATAGTCGCTATGGAGAAATACAATTTTTAGCAGATAATCTCTGGGGAGATAAATTATTAAAAGATACTAAAAAGTTTTTAGCAACCCCTCCAATGAAAGCAATTCTTGATAATCTACCAGAAGAATCCTCCTGATATAATTTGCTCTTAACTATTAAGAGTTCCAATTAAATATAGTAAAGCCATACGAACAGCTATCCCACTGGTAACTTGTTGTTGAATGAGACTCAAAGCGGGATCATCCATTAAATCTGAACTAATTTCAACCCCTCTGTTAACGGGGCCTGGATGAAGTATTTTTACATGAGGATGACATAATTTGAGGCTATCGCGGGTAATTCCATAACTTTGATGGTATTCCCGTAAACTTGGTAATAAATAATTTGTCATCCGTTCCTTTTGTAGCCTTAAAGTCATCACAAAATCAGCATCTTTTAAAGCAGGTTCAAGTTGCCAATGTACAAATAATTGATCCCCATTAGATCCTACAGTCATCTCAGCAAAAAATTGAGGAACTAAAGTGGGAGGCCCGACTAAATGAACTTGAGCGCCAGCAGACCTTAAACTCCAAATATTAGAACGGGCTACTCGTGAATGTAAAATATCCCCAACAATGGCAACTTTTTTGCCTTTTAGTAATTCTAATCTTGGGTTCTCATAATCAAGTAATGAACACAAAGTAAATAAATCCAATAATCCTTGAGATGGATGTTCGTGCTGGCCATCTCCCCCATTCAGGACATTGACACCAGTTTGCAAACGATCCATTTCTGCCGCAATTAAATGGGGAACCCCGGCCTCTTTATGGCGAATTACCATAATATCGCTTCCCATAGCTAGATAGGTTTTAGCTGTATCCAAAATTGTCTCTCCCTTAGTTAAGGAAGAGGTTCCAGGCGCGAAATTCAAAATATCAGCCGAAAGCCGTTTAGCTGCCAATTCAAAACTACTACGAGTACGAGTAGAAGGTTCAAAAAACATATTAGTCACGACTTGTCCCTGGAGGGCCGGAACTTTTTTAGTCCGTCTAGATAAAACTTCTCGAAAACTAGAAGCAGTTTGTAATAAAATTTCGTATTCTTCGGCTTTCCAGTCAGCTAACCCTAAAATATGATGTCGAGTCCAAGCCATATTAGTCAATCGTGAATAATTATTAATGAATAGTTCTGTTACATTAGAATAATTAATATTCTATATTAGGAACTACCTATAAACTCTAGCAATCTCAATAGTTAGTCCTAAATATTGTTAGCATGATTCCAGGAAAATTATTGATCGTAGATGATGAGTCACCAAAATTCCCCAATCCAACTCTTATTAGCTTTAGTTTTTAGCTGCTTATCCCTATCCCCTGTAAGTTCTCAAGTTCCCCTAGATTCACCAAGCTTTATCTCCCCTGAAACTGAAGTAGATTACACTCCCCTAAGGAACCTTCTGAGCAAGCAACAATGGCGCGAAGCTAATGAAACAACATTAAGATTAATGCTTAAAGCAATTAATCGAGATCAACAG
This sequence comes from Cyanothece sp. UBA12306, assembly GCA_003448685.1. Classification (GTDB taxonomy): domain Bacteria; phylum Cyanobacteriota; class Cyanobacteriia; order Cyanobacteriales; family Microcystaceae; genus Rippkaea. The sequence continues at coordinate 4,774 of DLXW01000269.1, read as the reverse complement.
GGTTGGGTATCCCGTGAAGACATTGCCAAACTTGCTTGTTGGGATTTGAAAACCCTTGATAATTTATGGAAAGAATATTCTCAAGGAAAGTTTGGTTTTAGCGTTCAATTTGCTATCTTTGTTGAAGCAGGAAATAAACCAGGAAAATTAGTTAATCCAGAATTTTATGATGATTTTGGCAACCAAATAGGATGGCGCGAAGATAACCAATGGATTATCTTTAAAGAAAATTTGAATTATAGTTTAGATGCACCCGTTGGCCATCTCCCTAACCCGCGCGAACAATACCAAATTACAGGAGGAAGACTCAACTATACGACCCTAACTCAAAGAATGGTAGAATGCAATCTCGTTTCTTATCAACTCGATCAGCAACCCATCTATCAACCTTTAGAGGATACTAATCGAGTTGAAGAAAAACCCAGGAAGCCTGATACTATGAAATAGCTTTTAGATACAATCAAAGATAGAGGAAAAGCTAGATCTCTCTAGTTAAGCTAGACTACTAATATACTTGAAAAGTATCAACTTAAAATTTTATTCTTAGTTATCAAAAATTGTAGTAAAAATGGTTCATAATCCTGTACGACTATCTCAAAAATTCCTCAGAGCAGTTTTAGTTCTCTCCCTAATGACAACAGCTTGTAGTAGTGGAGAACAAACAGCTGGTGGACCTAAGGCAATTCCTGTCAAATTACAAACCCTTCAATCAGCTACACTAATTGATAGTAGCGAATATGTGGGAACCCTAGAAGCCAGAGAAAGGGTGAGTTTAGCCCCTAGTCGTACTAGTGGACGGATTGTGAGGATTTTTGTCAAGGAAGGAGATCAGGTTACTCGGGGTAAGAAATTAGTAGAAATACAACCTTATCAAGAAAAGGAAGAGGTCAAAGCAGCTATGGGTAGCTTAAAAGTAGCTCAGGCCGATTTAAGAGCTTCCGAAGCTGAATATCGTCAGAGGGAGGCTGAAAGAGATCAAGCCAAAGCGGATGTAGAAAGAGCCAAAGCGGATGTAGAAAGAGCTAAAGCTGACTTAGCCAGTGCTAATGCCGATGTACAAGAAATTCAAGCTAATTTGACTCTGGCAGAGATTGAGTATAAACGATGGAAATTTCTCTATGAAACAGGCGCTCGTTCTAAACAAGAATTCGATGATAAAACTCGCCAATTAGAAGCAACTAAAGCTCAATTGGAATCAACCATAAAAACCCGTGATGCCCAACAAGAATCACTTAATGCGGAAAAAGAATCACTTAATGTTTCAAAACAAAATTTACTAGCCTCACAAAAACGAGTTGAACAAGCGTTTGCTAATATTGACGGTCGCAGATCTGGTGTTCTCGAAGCAGAAGGGCAATTAGGTTCAGTTAGTCAAACCCTAGACTACAATTTTCTGACTGCTCCGATTAATGGAATAGTGGGCAGTTTTAATGAGAAGAAAATTGGGGATAATGTGGATCTTGGAGAAGCAATTACCACCTTAACCGATAATCAAGTTTTTAATCTTAATGTGGGAATTCCCACTGAAAATCGTAACCGACTCCGTGAAGGACTTCCCGTAGAAATCATCAATCCTAATGGCACTCCTGGGGTACGCGGACAAATTACTTATGTTGCCCCATTAGTTGATCAAAATGCTCAAGCTATTCAAACTAAAATGACCTTCCGTAATGATGGAACTTTACGAGATAAACAATATGTACAAGTAAGGGTGATTTGGCAACAACAACCTGGGGTGTTAGTTCCCACGACTGCTGTTAGTAGTTTAGGAGGACAAAAATTTGTTTTTGTTGCCCAATCTGGGGAATCAAAAGATGGTCAAGCATCCTTAATCGCTAAGCAAATTCCGGTTAAAGTTGGTGCAATTCAAGGTCAATCCTATCAAGTCATTTCTGGCGTTAAACCAGGGGATAAGATCGCAGTTAATCGGATTCTTGACTTAAGAGATGGTCGTCCCATTGAAGAAGAATCTATTGCTAGTCAAAAGACAGTTCATTGACATCCTCACGCGCCCTCCGCTATCGCTCAAGGGCGGTGATTCCCTCTCAAAACGAGGTTAATTGTTGATATTGAGGGGCGGATAAAAAGCTGACAATTGGTTTATTCTCCCCACACTCCCCACACTTTCTATTTCATCAACTTTTCAGTCTTATCCGAGCAGTATTGACCCGGACCTCAGTATATTCTACGTAGAGACTTAAAAAATAATTTATCAAAAGTCACGCATTTTTCCGGTTATTAATCTCTAGGCAAACAGCATATTATTAAAACATAGAGATTAAACAAAGGAACTAAACCAATGAACTTCACCAAAACTTTCGCTGCTGCTGTTTCTATCGCTTTAACTACTGGAATCAACGTTTCTGCTCTCGCTGCAACTGCTACTCCTAATAATTCTGATAGACAACACAGCAACCCCATCACTGAAACTAATCAACCTCAACAAGAATGTCCTGTCTGGATGTGCGGCTAAACAAAATTCTTGACTTTTATTTATTGAGAATCCTGGCATATTGAGAATGGTGATAAAGTTAGATAGGGTTTACAATGCAAGGAAAGATTGAGTAGGTAAAGATTCTCCTCGGTCTATAACCCTAAACAAAATACCTAACGATACCGTGATGAGTGCCAGTTGTCGTTTGAGAGCAAAGTATTATCCTATTATTACAACTATCCTTGTTAGCAGTTGTTTGACCGTTGTTCCCATAGCTTCAGCGCAAGTATCGAGTGACGGTACTGTGCAAACTCAAGTGACCCCCACAGAGAATCAGCTACATATTACAGGGGGAACCCAAGCAGGAACGAACCTGTTCCATAGCTTTAGTCAGTTTTCCGTTCCTAGGAATCTTGAAGCCTATTTTGATAATTCTTCTACTATCAATAATATTATTAGCCGTGTCACGGGGGGATCGCTGTCCAATATTGAGGGAAAGATTCGCGCCAATGGGACAGCTAATCTATTTTTAATTAATCCCAATGGCATTGTTTTCGGTCCCAATGCAGCTATTGACATTGGGGGATCTTTTTTGGCGAGTACCGCCGAGTCCATTGTCTTTGCTGATGGCTCCCAATTTAGTGCTACAAACCCCCAATCTCCCCCTGTGTTAACTATGACCGTTCCTGTGGGGTTACAATTTGGCTCAAAACCTGGAACCATTATTAATCAAGCTAATCGCACAGTACCAGATTCTACCTCTCCCAACCCCGATAACACAAGACAAGTTGGACTTGAGGTCAAAGATGGTAATACCCTAGCCTTAGTCGGGGGAGAGCTGAATTTCCCAGGAGGTAATTTAACTGTTGCGAGGGGAAGGGTGGAACTTGGCAGCGTTGGAGATAATAGTTTTGTTCAATTGACTGCTATTAATTCAGGATTTCAGTTAGGCTATCAAGGGGTAAGCAATTTTCAAGATATTTCCATTTCTCAGGGCTCGCTGATTACGGGCGATAACTCGGAGATTCAGACACAGGGTAGGAATATTCGCATTATTGAAGGTTCACAAATTAGTAGCACAACTGAAAATTCTCAAGACGCAGGGGACTTAACCGTTAATGCTTCTGAGTTGTTGGAGATTATTGGCAGTAAAACAAGCGGTTTTCCCAGTGGTCTATATGCTCAAGTTCGAATAAATGCTAGTGGCAATGGTGGTAATATACTCATCCATACTAAGAATCTGATTATTCGTAATGGAGGGGTAATTACAGGAGATACTTTTAGTTCAGGGACTGGAGGTACATTAGAAATTCATGCTTTAGAATCTGTTGAATTAATTGGCACTGGTTTTGCCGTTCCTAGTCTGTTGACAACAAGTACATCCGGTACTGGCAATGGCGGCTCGATGATGATCAATACTAGACAATTGAGGCTTCAAAATGGCGCGCAAATAGTCGTATTTACCGCCAGAAATGTTGGAAATGGAGGAACAATTAATATTAATGCATCTGAATTAGTTCAAGTAAGTGGTCAGGGAAGAGTTCCTGATCTTGATCGAGAAGTTCCTAGTCGTATCACGGCTGAATCTGGATTTCAAGATCGAGCTATTGCAGGCATTGGTTTAGGAGGCAACCTGAGCATCAATACTAATCAACTGATCGTCACCAATGGCGGATCAATTACGGCCGGAAGTGTCGGAACAGGCAATGCGGGAAACCTAAATATTAATGCCAACTCCATCTTTTTGGATAATCAGGGACAGATCACCGCCTCCAGCGAAGGAACAGGAGATGCAGGAAACGTTAACATCAATACTGATCAATTAATCGTTAATAATAAATCAGAAATAGCCGTCAGAAACATTGGTTTTGGGGGTGGAGGCAACCTAAACATCAACGCCAATGCTATCTCCCTCAACCAAGACAGCCAACTCACCGCAGCTAGTCAAACCCTAGAGGATGCAAGCATCAAAGAACTAGGTATTAATCCCCGACAATTTGCCAATCTTCCCAACATTGGCAATGCGGGTAACTTAACCCTGAACACTTCTTCATTAAATCTTAACAATGATTCCCAAATTACAGTAAGCAGTTTTGGAACGGGTAACGCCGGAAACATTGATATTACTGCTCAAAACATCACCCTAGATAACAGTAGCGAACTCACAGCCGAAACCGCATCAGGAGAAGGGGGTAACATTAGCCTTTATGTTTCAGATTTTCTAACTCTACGGCGAGCCAGTACTATTTCTACCACCGCAGGAACTGAAGGGGGAGGGGGTAATGGAGGCAACATTGATATTAATGCCCAATTTATCATTGCCGTACCCACGGAAAACAG
>DLXW01000040.1:2396-4842 GCA_003448685.1 Cyanothece sp. UBA12306 | reverse complement strand
AGCTACCGACTCCCTGTCCATGAAGCAAGTCGACTGGGAAGGGAAAGTAAATCTGATTCAAGCCGCTCAAAATGCACAGATCAGCCGTTATATCTTCTGTTCCATCCTTAATGCTGAAAAACACCCTGAAGTGCCTTTAATGGAGATTAAACGTTGCACTGAGCTTTTTCTGGCTGAATCTGGACTCAATTATACAATATTGCGTTTATGCGGTTTTATGCAAGGTATAATTGGTCAATATGCCGTTCCCATTCTAGATAATCAATCAGTTTGGATAACTGGCAAAAGCGGGCCTATAGCCTATATGGACACTCAGGATATAGCTAAGTTTGCTATCCAAGCTTTAAAAGTTCCTGAAACACAAAAGAAAAGCTTTCCCGTTGTGGGGCCAAAAGCTTGGACTGCCCAAGAAATTATCCAATTATGTGAAAAACTTTCAGGAAAAAACGGAAAAATAGCCCGAGTTCCCCTAGGACTACTCCGTTTTATGCGACAGTTTACTCATTTTTTCCAATGGACTTATAATATTTCTGATCGCTTAGCTTTTGCTGAAGTCTTAGCGAGTGGACAACCCCTAGATGCACCAATGGAAGAAGTTTATCAAACCTTTGGCCTTGATCCGAAGGAAACAACTACATTAGAATCCTATCTACAAGACTATTTTAGTCGAATTCTCAAAAAGCTCAAAGAATTCGATTACGAAAAAGAAAAAACCAAGAAGAAAAAGAAAACCCCATTCAAATCTTCTGTCTAAATCAAAATCGATGCAGGATAGCCCATTGTGCCAAAAATAGGTATCATTTTTAACGATATTAAACCTGTCGCTTGTAAAGTGGCTTCAGATTTGCATGATACCCTCAATGATCTTGGTTGTGAAGTAATTTTAGAAACTGGCCGAGGTGGACTCCTCGGCTACTCCCAACCAGAAAAACCTGTTTGTCATACTCTTATTGAACAGCTAGTACCCTCCAATTTTGATGAAACCATGGACTTTGCCATAGTTTTGGGAGGTGATGGCACGGTTTTATCGGCTTTTAGACAAATTGCCCCCTGTGGTATTCCCTTACTTACAATCAATACCGGTCACATGGGATTTCTCACAGAGGTTTATCTTAATCATTTAACCCCAGCCTTAGAAGCAGTTTTAGATAATAATTATCAAATTGAAGAACGTACTATGCTGGCGGTGCAGTTATTCCGCCAGGATATTCTATTATGGGAAGCCCTTTCTCTCAATGAAATGGTAATTCATCGGGAACCCCTCACCAGTATGTGCCATTTTGAGGTGAAAATTGGCAGACACGCCCCTGTAGATATTGCCGCAGATGGGATTATTATTTCTACACCCACAGGTTCTACGGCTTATTCTTTGAGTGCAGGAGGCCCTGTTGTTACTCCAGATGTTCCCGTCTTGCAATTAGCTCCCATCTGTCCCCATTCCTTAGCTTCCCGTTCTTTGGTATTTTCAGATAAAGACGCGGTAAGTGTTTTTCCGGCAACTCCCAATCGTTTGATTCTGGTTGTGGATGGTAACGGAGGTTGTTATGTCTTGCCCGAAGATCGAGTTTTTGTCCAGAAATCCCGCTATAACGCCCGTTTTATTCGTTTAGAATCTCCTGAATTTTTCCGTATTCTCAGAGAAAAATTAGGCTGGGGTTTACCTCATATTGCTAAGCCAACTTCCGTGGAACTTCCTTAAAGGCTAGAAGAGATAGCTACTTTTAAAGGAAAATTGGGTAAATAAGGTCAATAAATTTTTAAGACTCTAGATTATTCAATTATAATAAATCTAACTTAAGTGAGATTGTTCATTTATGCCAGAGGAAGAAGGGGATTTACTGAGACAAGCTCAAGAAAAAGCCGAAATTAAGCGGATTGAGCTCGAAATCAAGCGGATTGAACGAGGCGAAAGAATCAGGGAGATCGATGATTGGATTAGGTTTATTACCCTCAAAACTGTTGGTCTTGTATCATTGGGAATAGGAGGACTCGAAATAATTTTACCGAGCATTTTAATAATAGTCTTAGCTCCCCCTTTCACCCCATTTACTTTGGTAGGAATTGGGTTAGCTTTACTGACTGGTCAAAAATCTATTGATCGCATTAAAAGTGTTGTCAATATTCTATCGAAAGATGATGAGGATAACGAAAAATGAATCTAACTAATAATGATTATCTTTTACTTTTACCTGGTTTATTGTCTTTTCTGATTTTTATTAGCTTAGTTATTTTCAAAAAGTACAAACTATCAATTACAGCTAAAATAGCTCCTTTAAAAAAAGGAGTAAGTTACCGATTAGGTCGTATTTGCTTAGGCATATTTAGTTTTTGTTTGACTATTTTTTGTGCAAGTCAATTATTTAAAAATATTGATTCTCTTAGTTCATTTATTTTGTCTTTTACTGCTGTAACTAGTTGTCAGATTTTCTTCTGGAATTTAACTTAC
>DLXW01000040.1:709-2220 GCA_003448685.1 Cyanothece sp. UBA12306 | reverse complement strand
AGTTTGCCTAGATTTTTAGAAAATCAAAGAAACATTATTACAAAAACTACATTAACCCAAAAACAAAAAGTCATTCAAAAAGCTGGGTTCAATAGAGCTATCTTTGTCAATTTTGGCCAATCAAAAAAAGAGAGTATTAAGATTAAGCGCATCTTGTACAAGCTGATGCGATTGCCAGAATTGCTAATTCAGAACAAGTTTAGTCAACTAAAAATTGCTAAGATCAAAGAATATATTGAAAAGCTTGCTATTAAGAAAGTTTTAGAAGAACGTCCTCAAAATTTAAAGCGAGTTGCTAGGATAAAGTTTAATCCCACTCACCAAATTATGATTAAGTTAGTTGTTCTACTGGTAGGTTCAGTAGTCTATAGTAATACTTTCCGTATCTATACAATTAATTTTGGAAATTTAGCTTGGTTAGTAGCAATTATTGGCGGTTTTGTTGCCAGTGGAGGTGTTGATTACTTGGCAACTCAAGTTTGTTCTCAATACCTTTGTCGTCAAATTACCCGTCGTGCTTTAAATCAGTTAGAAAGTCAAAAGAATCAACAGCTAAAAGAAGGGGAAAACCAATTTATTCGTGGCTTTTGGGATAGTAAAATTAACTTTATTTTTAATGTTGAAGGAGGTATTTTAGCCCAGAGTCATGAAATTAATCTTTTAGGTCAAAAAATCAGTATTTATGTGATAGCTGCGGTTGTTCTTAATCTTATCGAGTTTACTGGTGCTTTTTATCTAGTGAGTAAATTAGGCTTATTTGAAGATTTACCTATCTTTATTCGATTAGTTATTTCCTCTCTACCAGTAGTCTTAACTTGGATGATGGCTTTTGTTCAAGCGGACTGGTTTGAGCGTCCCCAATATGCCCGTGAATTACTCAATAAGTATAATAAAAAGGCTCAGGGGATGATTACGGAACCTATTGATCAGATGTACAGAACCTTAGTTCGTCTAGATGCAGGTATTGAGCAAATGTTAAGTAGTAAATCCGAATATCCAACCGTTGAGTTGGCTGAGTTAGATGCTGACATCAGATATTTCGGCGATCAGATGGAAGATTTACAAGAAGAAGGAAAATTAAAAATTCAATCTCTAAAAAATAAGTATGAAAGACAGAAGAAAGAGATTGAAGCTGAATATCCCCAGTTTGAGCAAGATTTACGAGGTTTAGCGGACATAGATCTTGAAAGATTAAAACAAGAGTATGAAACGCAGAAAGCTCAAACATTAGACGCTGAGTTTCAAAAAATTGAGGAGATTAAGCAACAAAAGATTAAAGAGTTGAGTAAAGAACTTACGGAACAGCTAGAAGAGCTAAAAATTAAGCAAGAATTGGCTGTCAAGAAATTTAACCGAAAAAAAGCCGAATTTGATAGTGAGGGCAATAACATCAAAAATGCTTGACAACTCATAGGATAATCTGTTACACTAGCGAACGCGGTATCGATGGGGTGTCGCCAAGCGGTAAGGCAGCGGGTTTTGGTCTCGCCATTCCTAGGTTCGAATCCTAG
>DLXW01000040.1:0-469 GCA_003448685.1 Cyanothece sp. UBA12306 | reverse complement strand
CATTCCTAGGTTCGAATCCTAGCACCCCAGTTGATTGTTTACCATATTGCGCAGGGAAACTTATTTTGATTGAATAGTTTTAGTCTTGTATTTGATTGATTTCCTAAGAGGCGATCTTCGGCGTGAGGAAATCACGATAATTAACATAACGATAATCAACCCTGGTAACATATCCCCTTCAGGTATCTCTATAGGAGTATCTGGTATCTCAGGGCCTGGAGGAATTTCTGGAATTGGTGGTTCAGTAGGTGGAGGTGGCGGGGGTACAATTATAGGAGGCAACTCTGGAGGAAGCATCTCTGGAGGGGATGGCGGCAATGCTTCAGGTGGAATATCATCACTAGGCAGTTGTCCCACCACATCAGCACCCCCACCACCACCCGATAACAAGAGGAGTATGATTAGGGCGACACCTATCGTAACACCGACTACAACATAGGGATTAACTGAAGAGTCTGATTGAAACGGA
>DLXW01000152.1 GCA_003448685.1 Cyanothece sp. UBA12306 | reverse complement strand
CGGGCTTGTCACCCCGTGAGGCCGGATAGTGTGGTGCTTGTCCTAAGTGGTCTATTAGGGTTTTTGACGTACAGTTATGACCGTATGCACGATTTAAGTGAGGAATCAGATATCATAAATGCCCCAGAACGGACTAATTGGTTGCGAGCAAATTATACCTTCATGGTTTACTTGTGTGCGATTGCAGTGGTCATCAGCCTCATCGCCATGCTGTTACGACCAGCTGCCATCTTTCCTATTATGAGTACCATAGGACTCGCATGTGCGTATAGTCTCCCAATTCTTCCCGATGGTAGGAGCCTAAAAAAAATACCAGGGGTTAAAACAGCTCTTATAGTCGTCCTCTGGGTCATTCTTACCTTTCTTATACCAATGACAGTAAGTGGTGTCCATTGGAGCTTTCCAATCATCGGAGGAATCCTCTATGAGAGTCTCATGATAGCATCAATTGCGAATCTGAATGACATCAGAGATACACGAGGTGATAGTCTTGCAGGTGTTCCAACAATTCCAGTGATTTTTGGTGTGAGGATAGCCTTCTTTTTCTCCCTGGTTACTATTATTGCGGCGACAATGGTCGGAGCGACTTTAGGAAATTGGGTGCTGGTAATGTTAGGTGTTATAGGCACAATTGGGCTCTTGTTCAACAGTAGTAAGGTTTTAGAAATGCTGCGCTAGCTTGTCGGCATTTGGCCAACACCAACAAATTTGGTCACATTCAGCCTGCCAACCCCCTTACATGAGTCAACTAGCCCGAGATACAGGGTTAATCTGACTTCTCATGCCGGCGTTAGTGCGAGCCCCGCTTTCGTCATCACCGTTTGCTCATTTTAGAGATGTCTTACAATCCTGAAAACGCCCTCATCGTCCAAAGCGACCGCACCATCCTTCTTGAAGTCCATGCTCCTACCGCAGGAGCTGCCAGAGAAGCTATCGCCCCCTTTGCTGAACTGATTAAAAGTCCCGAACACATTCACACCTATCGCCTCACTCCCTTAAGTATTTGGAATGCACGAGCGGCTGGATTAAGGGTTGAGCAGATGGTGTTGGCGCTACAACAATACACAAAATATCCCCTGCCCTCATCGATCATTGAGGAAATTGAAACTTTAGGAAGGCGTTATGGACTGACACGCCTCTTTAAGTCTGAGGATGGCTTTTTCCTGATTCTCAAAGTTGCTGATGAAGCGTTAGCTGAATTACTACTGAGGGAAAAACCGATTACCCCCTTGTTGGAGAAACGTCTTTCTCCTCTCTCTTTCCAAGTCCCAACCCAATTTCGGGGATTGCTCAAAAAAGCCCTCGTTGAAGTGGGCTATCCCGCCGAAGATTTAGCCGGATACGTCCAGGGAGATGCCCTGCCCCTGAAGTTGCGCTCAACGGCCCAAAGTGGTCAACCTTTTGTCTTGCGTCCCTATCAACTTGAAGCGGCTGATGTCTTCTATCAGTCGGGGCGCGTTCAAGGAGGAAGTGGTGTCATTTGTCTCCCCTGTGGGGCGGGCAAAACCATTGTCGGGATGGCCGCTATGGCCCAGGTGCAGGAAAATACCCTGATTCTGACCACAAGCTTAACGTCGGTACGCCAGTGGCGGCGGGAATTACTCGATAAAACCGAGCTACCAGAAGAGGTTATCGCCGAATATTCTGGAGAGATGAAAGCGACAGGACCAGTGACTCTAGCTACCTATCAAATTCTCACTTATCGACCCCATAAAGACGCTGATTTCCCCCACTTTTCCCTGTTTCAAGCCCGTTCTTGGGGCTTAATTATCTATGATGAGGTTCACCTCCTCCCAGCCCCAGTTTTCCGCATTACGGCAGAACTACAGGCCAGACGGAGGTTAGGACTGACAGCTACCCTCATTCGCGAGGATGGGCGAGAAAGCGATGTTTTTGCCCTCATCGGACCGAAACGCTACGATGTTCCCTGGCGGGAGTTAGAAAGCCAGGGGTTCATTGCTCAAGCCATTTGTCGGGAGATTCGGGTTCCCCAAGACAGTGAAGAACAGATGCGCTACGCTGTTGCCCCCCGCCGCCAGCAATTCCGTGTAGCTGCCGAAAACCCGGGCAAACTAGAAGTCGTCAGACAACTGCTCATAGACGAGATAGGGCATAAAATCTTGGTCATTGGGGAATATATAGAGCAACTGAGGACTTTAGCCGAGTTGACCAAGTTTCCCCTCATTACTGGCAAAACAACCCAGAAGCAACGGGAAGTTCTCTACCAGAAATTTCGCGACGAAGAAATAGACGGCTTAGTGTTGTCGAGGGTGGGGAATTTTGCCCTTGATTTACCCGATGCGGATGTACTGATTCAGGTTTCTGGGAAGTATGGCTCTCGACAGGAAGAAGCTCAACGCTTAGGACGGATTTTGCGCCCTAAATCCGATGGGAGAACCGCCAGATTTTACACCTTGGTTTCCGAGCGGACTTGCGAAGAGGATTTTGCCCGTCACCGACAGTTATTTTTAACTGAGCAAGGTTACGGCTATCAGATTAACTAGGGACTTTACAGTTTATAACTCTTCAGGTTCTTCACCTACAGTACATAGTAACTGGATTCAACCTTATACGGATAAAGTGCAACGACTTCGGAAAAACAGAGCTGACATGAGGTAATATGGAGCTGATGAAGAATGTCTATGGCTTGACCGTGATATATGCATGGAAAACCCGCAAGTCATGCCCGTGCAGAATAATCCCTGTTGCTACTTAATCCACTGTTTATTCAGTAACACCCCTGCTTCAGCCATGCTTAAGGAGTGATTGATGAGTGAAATAAGTGAATTGATTCCCGTTGCTAACACCACAAATATTAGCCGCCGAGCTGATGTACTTTTTGTGCATGGCATCAATGCCGATCCGCGAACTACCTGGATGCCAGACAACAAGCTACAAGGGTTTCCAGAAGAATCTTGGCTGTACTGGCTGGGTGAAGATATCCCCGATGTCGCTGTCTGGACTCTTGGCTATCCCGCTAGTGCTTCTGGCTGGAAGGGATTCACAATGGAATTGAAGGAGCGGGCCGATACCATCACTAATTTACTACTTAACCATCCCGACTTAGATAAGAATCGCCCCATCATCTTTGTCACCCACAGTATGGGAGGATTGTTAGTTAAGCATATCTTGCGCCGCGCCCTAAGTGGAGATTATCCTAATGCCAAGTCTCTTGTTGAACAAACTAAGGGGATTGTGTTTTTATCGACACCCCATAGAGGCTCCAATCTTGCCAATTTTATCGAAGGTCTAGCTTTCCTTTTGCCAAGCGTCAATGTCAGCGAACTAAGAGAGAATGAACCAACGCTACTTGAACTGAATAACTGGTTTTGTCTGAACTTTAACCGACTGAAGTTGCAGGTACAGGTATTCTGTGAGAACCAACCAACACCAGCCCAAAAAGGCTTCTTCGGTAAATTGTTTCGTAAAATAGTAGTCGATAAAGATAGTGCAACTTTGGCTCTGCCAGATGTATCAGTAACCTCATTAGATGCAGATCACAGTAGCATTTGCTGGGTCAAATCATATCAATTTCGTAAGCAAGAGCAGTTGTATGGGAACGTTTGTCAATTTATTAAAGAATGTCTTTCAAAGTTTCCCAATAAAGAGCGTGGGGAGGTACCTAACCCGGACAATGGATCTAATAATGAAGCTGCTATTAAACTCTGGAAGGAAAAACTGGCCGCCCTTCGAGAAGAACAAGCTATTGTGATAGAGGCAGCACGGAAGTTTGAATTAAGCAAACTAATAGAAGAATGTCAACAAATGATTCAAGAATTAGAGTATGACGCATGAATCAAAAGCAATATCGTGACCCAGATAAGGCTATTAAAAACTGGCAAGAAAAACTTGCTTTCTTAGAAGACCAGAAAGCTCTGAAGTCAAATACTGAAGAAAAAAATCAACTTAAAAAGCAGATAGATGAATGTCACCAGGAAATCCGGAGATTGAAGTGGCAATCTTTAGATAGTTCGCTCAAAAACAAACTTATGCAAGTGTTAGACTGGAAGGTGATGCATGAAAATTTTCAGGATTTGAGCCTCAAGCTAATCTGTGTACGAGGACTTATATCATCCGACGACTACAAAATAGTGTTACACGATCTAGAGAACCATTGGCGAGATGAATGCAGCTCTAAGATATCTCTGTACACTGAATTTAGCATAATTATTCGTAGTGGTAAAGTCAGAGATGAATTTGAAGAAAAAGACCGCAATAGTAACTGGTCAAAACGACTAAAGGATTACGCCAAAAAGATAGACGACATAGTTGACGGATGTGTATTCCCTAAAGATTTAGACCCTAAAATGGAATCTCTAATATCCTATTTATCTTCTTTAGAAAAAATCAACGGACAGGTTCTTGAGTATCTGGATACTCGGTTGAAAGTAACAATATCTGAGCTGGAAAACGATTTTGAGGAACTCAGATCGAGTTTAGTCCCTTCTCTGGATACCTAGGTGCAAAAACAAAGTGACTGCTATGAATATCTCAGCAACTAATCTTTTCCGAGAAATCCATCAAGATCATGTAAAACTTAGACGGCGGAAAGAGTATGATAATTTACCGCCCGAAAATCTAGCTAATCTATCTAAAGAATTACTAGAAAAAATTCGTTCAGCAGGACGAATCATAACAGATTTTAGTCAACGTCAGCGACTGGAATCCTATGCGTTATATTGGAGTCGCTTTATCTCCGAAGTTACTCATGAGTACCCTGATTTTTCACTTTTAGAACCCGAAGAATCACTGTTACAATCCGAAGAAGTAGAAGAAAAATCTGCCAAACATCAAGATTGGGGAAATGCGCCAGATGTCTCCGTTTTCTTTGGACGCACCGAAGAGCTAGACACGCTAGAGCAACGGATTATTAAGGAACGCTGCCGACTAGTGGTGATTTTAGGTATAGGTGGTATTGGCAAGACCCAACTGTCAGTGAAGCTAGGACAAAGTGTTCAGGAAAGGTTTGAATACGTCATCTGGCGAAGTCTACTTAATGCCCCACCAGTTACAGAAATTATAGCCGACCTGATTAAGTTCTTGTCCAATCAGCAGGAAACTGAAACAGATTTAGCTGACACAATAAAAGCTAAAATATCGCTCCTGATTCAGTATTTAAAAGAACACCGATGTTTGCTCATACTGGATAATGTAGAAACGATTCTACAAGGTGGTACTCGCGCTGGTCAATATCGAGAGGGATATGAGGGTTATGGTCAACTTTTTAAGATAGTCGGGGAAGTTTTTCACCAAAGCTGTCTACTACTAACTAGTCGAGAGAGTGTGCAGGAACTTGAGAGACTCGAAGGTAAGACCAAGCCCGTTCGTTTCCTAGAACTAAACGGTTTGGACTATTTGAATGGGAAAAAAATTTTTGCCGAGATAGGAGCGTTTTATGGCTCAGATGATGAATGGAGAGAAATGATTGAGTTTTACCACGGTAATCCTTTAGTCCTAGAACTAGTTGCTAGGCATATTGATGAGGTATTTTTTGGCCAAATTTCTGAGTTTTTAAGAGAAGGAAAACTGGTTTTTGCTGACATTAGTAATTTCTTAGATTACCACTTTGAGCGCTTGTCGGATAATGAAAAAGAGATTATGTACTGGCTAGCGATTAATCGCGAAGCAGTCTCGCGCTCAGAATTGGAAGAGGATATCCTATCACTGCTAGCAAAAGAACAAGTTCCATCAACTCTACAATCATTGCAAAGGCGATTGCCCCTACAAAAGATTGCAGCAGGCTTCACGATCCAACCTGTCATCATTGAGTACATGACAAACCGATTAATTGAGCAGGCCTGCGAAGAGATTATGAGTGGGGAAATTGAACTCTTGAACAGCCACGCTCTGCTTAAAGCTTTAGCAAAAGACTATCTCAGAGAAAGTCAAAGCCGGCTCATTCTCAAACCTGTTACGGATAGGGCAATCTCTATTTTAAGGAGTAAAAAATTTTTTGAAGAACAGCTCAAAAAGATTCTCTCAAACCTGCAAGAGAAATCTCCGCTAAAGCCAGGATATGCGACAGGCAACATTCTGAACCTTCTATGCCAATTAAAAACTGATTTAAAGGGATATGATTTTTCTCATCTCACAGTTTGGCAAGCCTACCTCCAGAGGGCGAATTTGCATAAGGTAAACTTTAGTCACTCTCAAGTAGAAAAGTCTGTTTTTACTGGTGTTCTGGGTGGTGTAGTGTCGGTAGCATTTAGCCCTGATGGACGATTTTTGGCTACAGGAGATCTCAACCATGAGATTCATTTGTGGCGACTTGGGGACAGTCAGGCCATTTCGATTTTGAGAGGACATACCCATTGGGTCTGGTCAATTGCCTTCAGTCCTGATGGAAAGCTCCTGGCCAGTGCAAGTGATGATCGGACAGTAAGACTCTGGGATTTCGAGACAGGTCAATTGCTCAAGACAGTGGAGGGGCATGTCGATAAGGTTCGCTCAGTTGCCGTCAGTCCTGGTGGAAAGCTCCTGGCTAGCGCAAGTGATGATCAGACGATAAGGCTCTGGGATGTCAAGACAGGTAACTGCCTCAAGAC
>DLXW01000270.1 GCA_003448685.1 Cyanothece sp. UBA12306 | reverse complement strand
GAAGTGCGGAATGTGGGTTAGAGGAACATGAGGTTTTTTCTGATATCCTGCTTGCAATAAAATATCTGAATTACCTCTTACCCAAACCGTCTGACCACCACTTAAATGTAGCTTGAAAGATAGTCCGTACTCCCCTTCAGAAGAAGAGATCGCTTTTACTTCGTACTCACCAACTCCTAAATCCTGCATTTTCATCGCTGGAATAGGAACTGGGGCAAGATAGGGTAACAGGGATTCCTCGTTGATAATCATGCTTTCAATATCTCCTGCTGACCAATTTTGCTCATTATTGAGAATCACCCTGATTTTAAAGACAGCGCGATCGCTTGAAATCAAACTGGCATCAACTTTGGGATATTTCCCGCCTTTTCCGTCTTCAACTTCGGTTACGTTGATTTTGCCCTTGAGTTCGCCAACAGTTAAGCGATCGCCTTCTTGAGTAATAATAGTTTGATTATCCCCTGATTTGAGAATAATCTTCTCTCCGTCACGGAAAATAGCAGGACCATAAACTGCACTGAGAATATTACAAGCTGACTTAACTAAAAGAACTTTAGT
The DNA here is from genome assembly GCA_003448685.1 of Cyanothece sp. UBA12306. Classification (GTDB taxonomy): domain Bacteria; phylum Cyanobacteriota; class Cyanobacteriia; order Cyanobacteriales; family Microcystaceae; genus Rippkaea. The sequence continues at coordinate 8,757 of DLXW01000270.1, read as the reverse complement.
TGGGTCAAAATCATCACTATTAGCAATGCCAGAAGCATTAAATAATTTAATTAATCCATCTGACTCTTTTTCATTGAGATCTTCAAGACCTAAAGAAGACCAAGTTTCCTCATATTCTCTGAGAGAAAGAAAGGCAAAATCTTCTTTATCAAAATTGTAGGTTGTGGTTTTTTGGGGACTATTTGTTGTCATTTGACTTATGACTTCGTTAACTTCTCTTATTCGCGCAAACGCGCAACTCAACTCTGTTCATAAAAATTTAGCCAATCTTGAAAAGTTTGATGTTTGCGTTCGTAGCGAATCCCCTCTAAAATTAAATGGTAATCATTCCAATCGGCTAAAGGTAAACGGGGATTGATTACCCAGGTTAAGTTGTTGAATTTCTGAGGAACTTTGTGCCAATCTTCATGTTCACAAAAAGGTTCATTTGGCTCAAATGGATGCTTGATGATCGATGTATCTTTCCCTAACCAATTCCTTAAAATATTATTGCCGTGAGCTAAAATCCTGAGATAGTATCCCTCAGAAATTTGATTTTTTTGGTACAATATTAATAGCCTTCCATCGTGAATAAAATTGTGGCAAAAGTGACATAAAGCGACTGTTCCACTATATTCTGACCGCCCAGTATTATAATTAATACTGTAGCATTCGTGACTTTCGAGCCACTGTTTTGATTTCGCTTCTTGTTGATGAACACCACAGGCCCAACAATGAAAGTCAAATTTAACTTTGGCTTGAGCTTTAGTTTTGTTCCACCATTTAGCTCCCAGTATCGTTCTGGGAGCAAGTCCATGAAGAGGTTTAGGAATATTTGGGTGTAATAAAAGATAAGGAAATGGCATATTTACTCTCATTTTTTAGGAGCTTCAAAAAGGTTGGGATCGTTGCCGAAAAACTCTCTTTGAGATTCGATAGTAAATCGCCATCCATCTTCTGATGAAATCCAGTTCTCTAAGCAAAGAGAATGTCCCTTTAAATAAGGTTGAATTAATTCATAAGTTATGTTCTGTTTGTTAGTATAGATAATAACTTCATCTTCGCAATAGAGTGGATCTGGATTTAGTTCGAGCTTGATTACTTTCATGGGGTTTAAGATGATAATAGTTCTTATTTTTGGCGCAAAAGCGCGCTCTTACAGATAATTTGCTGAGATGATGAATTTAGTTATTAGCTATCAGTTCATTGGCAATTTGGTTCACTTTTTGTCAACTGATAACTAATAACTGTTAACTGTTAACTGATTAAGAAGCTGGTCTAGCTAGAAGAGAAGCCCAACTTCTAATTTCTTCAATACCTTGATAATCTCGGAGAGCTTGAGGATTAATTTCCGGTAAAATAGTCTGGAAGTCCTTTAAAGTTGGAAGGCGATCGCACATTTAATTGAACTACTGGAACTCCCATTTGAGTACCAATATTCTTGGCAATTAGAGACTTTCCACACCCTGGAACGCCGACTAACATTATCCCCTTGGGTTGGGGCAAGTTACTGGTTGTATTTCCCAATAGCTTCTTACGCCGTTTAACCCAAGATTTCAGGGTTTTTAGTCCTCCCACTTGAACATTGTCTGTCGGGGCTAATTCAACCCCCAAACGTTTGAGTTTGGCTAATTTTAGCCCATGAATTTCTGTGGTTAGGGTTGCTGCGTCCAATTTGTTCTCATGGCGAATGGTGGCCAACCTGATTCCATCGCTAATTTCGGCAAGGGTTAGCCCCTGGCAACTCTTGATTAGTTCCTCACTGATGCAGGGTTTTACAGGAAGCTTAGAGATAATTTTCTCTAGAAATACCTTGATTTCTGTAGCTGAAGGCAATCCATAGTCTAAAATATGGATTAATCCCTCAAATTGAGGTAACTCGAAGGATTCTTCGATTAGGATAACCTTCTGAGGAGAAGTTTTTAGGATTTGGGCTAAGCTGAAAAACTTAGCAACTAGAAGGGGATCTGCTTTATTACCACTGAGAAACTGTTGGCAATTATGAAACAAATAGAGAGTTTTAGAGGGATTTTCCTCAATTTGTTCCAAGGCGTTAATCGGGTCATTGGTGTTTCTTAGGGTCTGGTCTTTTTTGGAGCAATTAATAATCCCTTTATCGTAACTCCAAAAACAGACTTCGTAGCCATATTGAGCCGAGTAACCGACCAGTTTTAAAACCAGGGATGAAACGGCACTGGGAACGCAGGTGATTCCCATTAACGGGATAGAAGCTTTGACAAATTGTTCTAGGCTTTTAAACATAGTAAAAATCCCCGATTATATCGGGGATAACAAAGTTATTAACAAGGGGAAAATCAAGCAAGAATTAAATCAAATTATCAACATTTTCTCCTCGATAATTCCCTTTAATTAACTGATGATACAGTTTTCCAATACTTCCTGTCGTGGTCATCAATTGATTCCATAAAGTCGGGGGAACATTAAAGTAACGATTGGTTGTTCCTGTGTGCCATTGGACATACAAAATATGTTCCAATTGATTATATCCAATCGCTGTGATTGAACTACTCGGTTTACAAGGTAATTTCTCAACTCTTTTGATGAGAATACCGTCTTTGATTTCTTCTTTCTCTTGTTGATTAAGACAAAATTGCAAGATATCTAATTGTTCAGCAAACATTGATTTTACTCTTCCTTTAATAATCCAAAATCCAAAATCTAAAATTGATTTAATCTTTGGATTTTCCTGATTTTCAAAGATAGCGATCGCTCTTTTCTTAAGACAGCGATCGCTGTTAGACTAATTGTTGAGTTGTTGATGGTTTACTTGATAAGAAGCTTGACGGTATTGAGGTTTAAACTTACGGTTTTCTACCCCTCCTAAAGCATCTTCTAGAGGTCGAGTGAGAGCTAGACAATCTGACCCTTTAGCTTGGTTTACTTCAATGGTAAAGTTTCCATTTTGGTCAACGGTAATGGTAATGTGTTGGCTCATCTTTTGGCTCCTATGGTAATTTGAACTTGACCGTCAATAGTTTCTTGTCTCAGGACACGATAACCTTGTTTTGTCGCAACGTTAATGGCATAATTAGTCCCAAGTTGTTGCTTGAAATCAGGCATTATTGAGTTTCTGATGTCGTAATCATCTGAAACTAATTGGTAAGCATTTTGCTTGTACAAAAAACCAATATCTGAGCCGCATTTAATCTGCGCTCGCTCAATCACTAAATTAGCTTTAGCTTGGGAGTTCCAACGGGTATTCAGAGCAATCGGATTGGTATGTTCTTGGATTTTCAATCCCATTTGTTCAAGGGATTTAATCAATAGTTTTTTGTCAGTAAACTGAGTTCTGACTGTTGAGAAATGGGACATAATTAGTTTTCTTCTAGCTAGAAACTGTTCAAGATAATTAACGCAAAGCGTTAATCTTATTTTTTTTCTTGCCATCGACTTGATCCCAAAAACTTAACTTTCTTGACAACATTTTGAATCCCAGAGCGATCGCCTCTTTAAAAAAGCGATCGCTTCGGGTACAGAAGTTTAAAGTACACTAATAAGAAGTCAAGATTGATTCAACCAAGCCTTTAAATCTTCTCCCGTTGCGAAATCAAATAGGGCTTCTCCTAAGTCTTCTATTTTTTCAATATTTAAGCCTCTAACCTCTGCTTCAAGTTGAGGATTAATTACTCCTATTTTTCGCGCTCTGCTGACGAATAACTAAGTCTTTTTCCCTGGTAATGCCTTGCTCTATACCCTGTTCAATGCCTTGTTTCATCCAACTGGTAACAATTTGCATAATATCCTCCTGTTCTTCTGATTGAAAAGTTCTTACTTCCGATTGAAAGGCTGTTTCTTCGACGGGGTTTAGATTCAGATAAGTGTCAACAAATCCTGAAATTAACTGCATCCGTGCCGGATCTAACTTTAATGTTACCAGTAATCTCAAACATTGTGCCTTAACTTTGGCTCGGTCTTCAGTTGCCATCTTCATCTTAGCCATTAATGCTGAAGCCACAGGGTTAGTTTGATGGAGAAAATCTCGCCAATTCAACTGATTTAGCTGTACGACACGATAATAGATGAATCAGGAAAAAAGATGACTGATTTCTCAATTTAACTTGAGCAATTAAATCGGTTTCATGCTTTTCTCCTTCAGTAACATCAGTGAAAATTTCTTTATCCAAAAAACTCAAAGAATTAGGCTCAAGCTCTTCTCTGAGTTGAGGAAAAAATAGTTCAAGAAATTCGAGAAAAAATGTGGAAATTAACTCTTTAAATAAACGATCATGGTCAATCATAAGGCAATAGTTGAGAATATTTACGGGGACAATTGAAAAAAGGGGTGAGGGCTAAAATTCGTCCACCAAATTTTGCGCTTTTTGTCGAGAAATTAGTTCAAATTCAGAAAACCAGACCAATTCGCTTGTGCCTTTTGTTCCACGGATGCCATACATCCAGTAGGGAAAATCTGCCAGTTTTTTTGACCCAATTCTGGCTGGTTCTACCAGTTCTAAGGCACAAATGCGGTAAACTTCACATTCCTCTTTCCAATCTAGGTTATTGGATTGACAGATAGCCAATTCAGCCCTTAATAAGACGAATTGCGCAAAAACAAAGTCAGGACTTGAGTACGCAAAATCATAGTTGGGAAAACGGGGTGTAAACTCAATCAGAATCTCAGAGTGCGGGGAGTCTTGGTCTTCGACAGTTTCTGCGATATAAATAGACATAATCAGGAAATTTGCTGCTTATTTCCTGTAAAATGCGCAAAGCGCTCCTTGTATTGCTTCAACTTTCAAGAGAGGGAAGGAACTTGAGCTTTAGGACTACCTAATTTTTATTAGTTAAAAAGTCAGGGGTAAATAAATAATTTGATCTTGATATTCATTGGGAAATGAACCCTCACCAATTAAGAGTAGTTCTTCTATATTTTGACCAATAGTTAAGCTCGAATTAAGGATGAAAATACCTGGAATATGTTGATTGTTTTGAAGATGCTCTTTTAAATGTCCTGGCATTGAACGACGATTATTCGTGACTAAAACAAACCCATATTCTTCGCACCAACATAAAATTTCTGGGTCTTTTGTTCCCTTAGTCGGGGTTAAGGGTTCACCAATCACTAAAATACTTAATTCTGGTTGTTTTGAACGGATTTGAGTCGGATAAGCGGGATCTACATTCTCATCTATTAAATATTTAAGATACATTAGCTTTTTTTATATTTAATTGTTGCTTCTTTTGTCGAAGATTTTGTAATCTCGCCACAGCCGGATGAGGACTTAACTGTTGTTTTTTTCTTTGTTGATGTCCCCATTCTAACCAGTCTGCTATATATTTACTGACAGTTTCTTTGTTATGTAAATAATAAAGAACTGTAGCATAAGTTTGTTCTAAAGTAATGCCTGAAAAATGTTTAATAATTTCTTCAGGTGGGCGTTGTTTATAGATATATTCATAAAGAATACTTTCTATTCCTACTCTTGTTCCTTTAAGACGAATATCATCTTCAGAGAGAAATTCAAAATAGTTTTCTAATTCCACTGGTTTACTCCTTTTGATTTGATTTTAGATTGAGTAAAGTAGTTAGGTCAAATTAATTATACCTTAACTAAAGTGGTCACCCCCGTAGTTTTTTTTTATTTTTAACTACAACTCACTGGTTGATAATTGTGTTTTCAACTGCCGTTTGAGAGACTCCATTTCTGTTTGTAGTTGTTGAACCTGTGTCACCAGTTCCATCACTAAAGTCGTTAGTGCTGGTTGTTTGCTTTTTCTCTTCTGAGATTGATCGACACTAACTTGTTTGTCCAAGGCTTGCAGCTTCTTCAATAACCGAGCAATTTCATTACGACGAACGATCGCTTTCTTCATTTCCTGGTATGCCCGACTGTCTTTTGAGCCAAGATACTTGACCATTTTAGTCTTGGGAGAAGGTTTAGGGTTATCTTCAGTAGGAGTAGACGGAACAGCTTTCATTAGCCTGTAATAAGTGTAGCGTTTCCCGTTTTTCTTGGTAATACTCGTGGTTCCAATCCAAGTGTTTGGTGGAGCCACTATCCCTTGCGATCTGATTTGGGCAATACGGGCTTTGAGCGCAGATGATGACATGACCAGTTTCGTTAGTGCTGATTATTTACTATAATAACCGGCACTAACGAAAAAATCAAGGGCGATTATGATTTATCAACTATCTTCATCACTTGATGCCCCATTCAAACTCAAAGTCCTGATTTTTTGAAGATATTGAAACCCACATTCCGCACTTCTTAACATTTGAACGATAACTTCTAGTAATATATCGCTTGTAACCCTTATCCTATAAGCATTTGGACGGAATACATATCAATTCTTAGTTGTAATAAATCGTAACTCAAATTCTCAGAAAAAACTGATAATTGAAAATATTTATTGATATGAAGTTCTCAAATGAAGGTTTTTCGTAAAAAGGCTTTGGGCTGTGTTAAGAAATAAAAATATATATTGAGAAGTGCGGAATGTGGGTTGAAACAAACCCCTGGATGGATTTTATGCCCAATGTCGGGTGATTATTTGTGCCAATGAAGCTCCCCAATCTTCCGATTACACCAGTGGATTAGGTCGTCGTCGTCAAACGATCTACTTAACCAATAAAATTCCCTTTGAAAAACAGCGCAACCTCATTTCCTTCAATCGTCAGGGAATTACAGGGGAATTCGCTTCCTACTTGCCTGGGTTACTTAATTGGGTTTTAGCCATGCCTGACGCTAAAATAGAACAGGTGCTCAGGGAAACCCCTACTACCCATGAGCGTTTTCAACAATATAAGGCAGAAGTATTGTGTCAAACTAACCCGATCGCTGATTGGTTAGATCAAGCAATAGTTTATCGTCCAGGGGAAAAAACTAATATAGGTGTGGCTAAACGCGATAAAGATTCATTCTCCACTCACTGGTTTCAGGGGGTTAATCAATGGCTCTACGCTAATTATGCTGAATTTTGCCAGAATACAGGGACTAAAATTCTGAGTCTTCGCCGTTTTGTTCCTTTACTTTATGACCTAACCATTAATCAATTAGGCTTAATGGTTAGTAAAAAACGCGATCGCTACGGAGCCTTTTTTGAGGGTTTAAAACTACGCAGTCATCAAGATGATGATCCCCTACTCATTAGTGGAAAAAATCCCCCCGATACTCCACCACCCGATGGTAATGGTGGTGTCCCAAATCTTCCTTCATCTCCGAATAATCCAACTTCTCCAATCTCCAATCTCCAATCTCCAATCTCCAGTGTGATGGATTGTGATGGCAATGTGACGGCTGAAACGCTTACAGGAGATGGGTGTGATGGGTGTGATGGATTATTTCAAAACCCCAATGAAAGTGTATTAATAAAAAATGGGCCAATCGAGATTACCCAAAACTTGGAAAGTTCAAATTTAACTGTTTTACCGTCACAAGAAGAACCTCAAACCCAGACGGTTACGGGCTGTGATGGCAATCAAGCTGTTCCATCACAGCCATCACCTATCGTCACAGAACTGTTAGAAATTTTAACCGAGTTGGAAACTACCAATACCCCTGGTTTCCATTCGGCAATCGAATTAATGGCTTATCTCTTTGAATTTGAGTCGAAAATTAATGCCCATGTTCAGGAATTAGAAACTGCGTGTCCAGGGTTTAGCGATCGCTGGTGGGCTGCGAGCGAGCGTCTGGCTTCTCTGATTGGTATGCCTACTGTATCAACTTTAAGTGAACTCAAGTCGAGCTTATTTTTTGTGAGTAGTTGGGTTCATTTCGTTCAAAATTCACTCTTTGAAACATCTAATCCCGATAAATCATTGGTTATTGATGAGGACTCGAATTCCCACATGGTTGATTGGACTGAACGAATGCGCGTCAGTCCCCACCCCGCTATCGCTGAGGGTGGGGACTGACGCGCATTCGTTCAACAACAACCGTCACAGCCAAAGTTTGGAGTAGGACAAATAGTCAGATTCCAGGGGTTTGAAGTCAGAATTGAGCGATTGATCAATCAAGTTGTTGCCTTGGTTAGTTCCCTAGATAACTTAAAGCAAAAACCCTTTGAGGTTGCGATCGCTCATTTAAGTCCACTTACTTGAGGAGTTGAGGGTTTGGGATTTCTCATTTCAAAAAGGCGATCGCAATGAAGGAAGATCTTTGTGATTGACTAAATCTAATCGACTGAATCTGAGCGACAAATACGCATCTGTTCATCCAAGACAAAATCGAGCACCGGTTCATTAGTCAATTCGCAACGCCAAGGCTCAATTATTTGGGTATAAGGATTATAAACGGCAATCACATTGCGTTTATTTTTCTTGCGGACTAATTCAACTTCAAGCTTCAAAATCTTCCCCAAACAACTGTTCTTCATACTCTTGAATCTCAGCATAACTATGTTTGGCATCGAGTAATTGAGAACCCAACTGTTCAAAAGCAGTGTCCCGTTCTATAAGCGATTGATTTTGTAACCAAAGGGAGACCACTTCCTCACCAAAGTCAAATTCCTCACCCATTTGACCTAAAATCGTGTCAATTTCTCCGACCACTAACTCAAATAGATTAATCTTCTCATGTAGCACTTTTAAGATATACTCCTCTAGGCTATTGGCATAGCAAAAATTAAAGATGTAGACATCCTGGGTTTGTCCGATACGGTGCAACCGTCCGATGCGTTGTTCAATACGCATGGGATTCCAAGGCAAATCGTAATTAACAATGGTGTTAGCAAATTGCAAGTTGCGTCCTTCTCCCCCCGTTTCTGAAGCCAACATCACTGGGATTGACTCACGCCAATAGAGCTCTTGAAAAAATA
>DLXW01000271.1:13440-16330 GCA_003448685.1 Cyanothece sp. UBA12306 | reverse complement strand
CACACTCCCCACACTCCCCACACTCCCCACACCCAATTGAAAGCTACTATCACTTGTGTCAGAATCTAAAATCTGCAATCTCAAATTTTTCTATCAAACTGAAGGATTTCCGTTGGTATTATTTTGATGATAAACTTCAAGAAAGTCTTTTAATTTTGGATCATCCCATAAGCTATTAAATAAAGGATTATTTTGTGCTGATTCGATATAGATCTCAGGATAGAGATTAATAGCTTTTTTCAGGGAAGCGATCGCGTCATTAAAATATTCTAATCGCGCCTCACAACAAGCCTTATCATACCAAGCATAGTGGTCTTCAGGTTCTGCATCTAGGGCTTTTTCGTAACAATCAATCGCCTCAGAAACACGGTTCAACTGTTGTAAAATTTGTCCTTGTTGATACCATCCCCAATAATCGTGGGGTTTAATCTTGATCGCAGTTTGATAGTCCGTTAAAGCAGCTTCAAGTTGTCCCGACTCCCGTAAACAGTCCCCTCGACGATAATAGGTCCAATAATCGCCCGAACGAAGTTCTAAAGCTTGATTAAAGACAGCGATCGCCTGTTCATAGTTTCCTGACAAGCGGTAAGATTCCCCCTTGCGATAATGGGCCCAATAGTCATTAGAATAAAAAGTCAAAGCTTGCTCAAAACATTCAATAGCTTTCTCATACTCTTGCAGTTCTTCAAGATGAACACATCCTTGATCATACCAAGCCCAATAGTTATTGGGTTGAATCTCTGATGCGTTTTCGTAACTGTTAACAGCTTCTTGATAGTCGCCTAATTCTTCTAAAGTCATACCCTTTTTATACCAAGCCCAATAGTCGTTAGGATAATATTCTAAGGCTTTTTCGTAACTAATTAACGCTTCTCGAAAATTGCCCTGTATTCGTAATAGATTTCCTTGCTGATACCAGCCATAATAGCTATCAGGACGACATTCTAGAGTTCGGTAAGGTGTAGTTAACTGAGTCTGTCTCATGGTTTGATTTCCGTCACTCAAGCTAATTTTGCTATTATTTATTGACTCTTAGTAAAAACCGCATAGTATTCATTAATTAAAATTTTGACCTAATGTTACCTTCTGATTTACTAATTTATCGTTACAGTGGGGAGTCCATTGTTCCTAAAAGATTACCCTTAGATCATAGCGTAATTGCCCTAGCTTCTGAACAAATTGACTGTTTTCAAGATAACCTAGGTGGAACCCAAAGTCAATTAAACCAAAAACTCTTAGAATTAGAAGGAGACAATCCTAATTATAGGGTTAAACGGGGTTTAGCCCAACTTCTAAAAAATAATTTTTCTACTTTTGAAATTGTTAGTCCCCTCGAACCGAAAGAACTACGAGAAAAAGTCTTTAGTCGCGCCGCAGAATTAATTCCCATTCCGGCTAACCGCTGTCATCTTTTAGAAAGTATTGCTAGTCTTTTAAGTGAGGAATTAAAGCGAGAAGTTTTACCTAGTGAAATTGAGCATGGTTTATACGCAGACTTACAAGAAAATCGTATTTTAACTAATTTTGAAACCCCCAGTCCTGAAGAATTAATTCACCGTTATAATTTATCACAAGTCCAAGGAATTTTTTATCGTTCTAGTCATATTACTATTAACGCCCATCGCAATGATCCAGGGGAATATAAATTACTATTTCGCTATCTAAAATTATTTCAATTAATGTCCTATATTGAAGGAGATGCGGATACGGGTTTTACCATTACTATGGATGGTCCCACCAGTTTATTTAAAGCAAGTACCCGCTATGGTTTAGCCCTAGCTAAAATGATACCTGCTTTGCTACACGTCAGTAAATGGAGTCTCAAAACCAAGTTACAAATAAAGGATAGCTATACAGGTGCAAGCAAAATTAGATATTTTAGTTTAGACGATCGCTGTGGTTTAGTAACCCATTATTCTAAGGGAAAAACCTATGATAGTATGTTGGAAGAATCTTTTGCTCAACGATGGGAAAAATTAAAAACCGAGTGGCAATTAGAAAGAGAAGTCGAGTTAATTCCTTTACCTGGAAGTGTGATGATTCCAGATTTCCGTTTAGTACATCCCGATGGACGAGATTTTTTACTAGAAATTGTCGGTTATTGGCGACCAGAATATTTAAAAAAGAAGTTTTATCAAGTTCGTAATTCCGATGTAGATAATTTAATTTTAGCAATTTCTGAACGCTTAAATTTAGACAAAGCTGGGGTTAATTTCAGCGATACTCCAGCACGTATAGTTTGGTTTAAAGGCAAGTTAAACCCCAAGGATATATTAGCTGTTTTAAACTAAAAAAAATAGAAAATAAAAAAGATTATGGAGCCTAATTTTATCTAGTTGATGATAAAAATATAACAAATCATTGCCTCTTATTGGTTTTAGATTTAAAATTAGGGGCGTAACTAAAACAACAAAAGCAATGGTCGCCAATATTCGTCAAGAAATGCCTGTTCTTGCCCGTCATGAAGGAGAGTGGCAAGGAACTTATACCCTAATCGATATTAATGGCAAGATTTTAGATCATCACAATTCTCATTTATCTTGTCAATTTCCTCAAGAAAAACCCGACTCTTATTATCAAGTTAATCGCTATAATTGGTCTGATGGGAAAGAACAAGAATTTCAATTTCCTGGAGTTTATCGGGATAAAAAAGTCTGGTTTGATACGGAGAGATTAGAAGGATCTGCTTGGGAAGCTGATAATGCGACTATTATTCTTTGGATTACCTATAAAGGTATTCCTGAACCAATGTATATCTATGAAATGATTCAAATTAGCCCTTGTAATAACTATCGTGCCAGAACTTGGCATTGGTTTAAAGAAGATAAAATCTATCAGAGAACTCTAATTCAAGAAACTAGGGTCAATTAACGAAGTTTTCCAGTAGTTT
>DLXW01000271.1:8775-13209 GCA_003448685.1 Cyanothece sp. UBA12306 | reverse complement strand
GTAACGGGGATTTAAGCCCCGCTTCAAAAACTTTCTGGCTTAAAAATTCCAGAAAATTAACAAGTCAAATAAAAAACTATACATATTTTCTAAATAAATTTTAGATTATTATCTAGAAAAAAATTAGCCACCACTAACTGGAGGAATTAAAACCAATTCATCACCATCTTTGAGCAAAGTATCAGGATCAACGAAGTGAAAATTAACGCCAAATCTTGTAACATCTTGCCATTTTTTTAATTCAGGATGTTCTGCAATTAAATCTTCTAAAACAGCCTTTACAGTTTTTGTTTGAGACAATTTTAGGTTCAATTCCGGTAATCCATAAGCTTCTTGATAAGCTGCAAAAAGTTTAACTGTAATATTCATAGTTAATAGTTAATAGTTGATAGTTGATAGTTGATGGTTAATCTTGACGTAGACTTACCACAATCTCAATCATTTGCTAAACAGACAATCTTGATAGACTCAACTGAAAACTGCTGTTTATCCACTGCTACTACTAAATATATATTAACTTTTTTGTCAAAATTGATACATATTAGCTAAATTATGTCAAGGTTGAAATAGAAACCTATATTGATGATAGGGGGAAACTATGACTAATCAAGTTCAAAGCCCTGAAACCCTCAAGCCAAACGAATCAGACAAACAACCAGAGACCTTGGGTTACAAAAAGATTTTAGTTGCTGTTGATTATCTGGCAGAGAGTTCCAAAGTATTCCAGGAAGCCTTATATTGGGCAAAAATGAATCAAAGTAAGCTAATGATTTTTTATTGCATTCAAGGACGTATACCTGGAGGACTGGATTTACCCATTTATGCCGGCATGATCGGTTATGGCGGCATTTATTCCCAAGAAATGGTGGAATTAGAAGAAAAATTAGTTGAAGAAAGTACCGAAGAACTTAAGACTTGGTTACAAAAATTAACCAACCAGGCGACTGAAAAAGGCCTAAAAGCTGCTGCTGACTATACCTACGGCGAACCAGGACGACAAATTTGTTCTTTAGCCCAAGAATGGGGCGCCGATTTAATCATTGTTGGTCGTAGAGGACGTAGCGGTTTATCAGAATTATTCTTAGGTAGTGTTAGTAATTATGTGGTTCACCATGCACCTTGTACAGTTTTAATCATGCAAGATGGGGATCGACAAGTAAATTAAAGTTCACGGGGTGATAGGAATAAATTCTTAAGAATTTTTGTTGATGACAATGAGTTAATCTTTGTTTATAGGCAATAGAGATAGTAATCCTATCAGATAAAAGGGGGAATCTTCCCTATCCCCTATTCCCTATTCCCTATTCCCTATTCCCTATCCCCTATCCCCTATCCCCCTTAAGTAATTAGGGTTAACGAAAAAAGTATCTCAAAATCTGTCACAATAAAAAAGTAATAAAACTTAAAGATTGAGCTTGAGAGGAAACACATTGCCACATACTATTGTCACCGAAACTTGTGAAGGAGTTGCTGACTGCGTGGATGTTTGTCCCGTTGCTTGCATCCATGAAGGTCCTGGAAAAAATGTTAAAGGAACTGATTGGTATTGGATAGATTTTCAAACCTGTATTGATTGCGGTATTTGTGTCACTGTTTGTCCGGTTGAGGGGGCGATTCTGGCCGAAGAACGCCCAGAATTGCAGAAAACACCCCAGTAGCCTTCGTTCAGAGTTCAGAGTTATGATTTTCTCAAAGATAGAATCTTGGTCTGAAACTACCCATTTAAGTTATTAAAAATATGGAAAATATTTTAGAAGTATCCAATGTCTATGCAGGATACGTTCAAGACTTAAATATACTTCAAGGAATTAACTTTCGCATTGCCCCAGGGGAATTAGTAGCAGTAATTGGACCAAATGGGGCAGGCAAATCGACCCTAGCTAAAACTATTTTTGGATTGTTAACCCCTAATCAAGGTCAAATTATCTTTAAAGGACAAAATATTGCCGGATTAAAAGCCGACCAAATTGTTCGCTATGGAATGTGTTACGTTCCCCAAATTTCTAATGTTTTTGCTACTTTAGACATTGAAGAAAACCTTGAAATGGGAGCATTTACCAGAAATGGTTCATTAAAACGGGATAAAGAGCGCATTTATACCATGTTTCCCCGCCTGGGAGAACGCCGCCGTCAAAAAGCAGGAACTTTATCAGGAGGAGAACGCCAAATGTTAGCTATGGGCCGGGCATTAATGCTTGATCCCGACTTATTGCTTTTAGATGAACCTTCAGCCGCCCTGTCTCCAATTTTGGTCAATAACGTTTTTGATCAAATTAAAGCAATCAATCAAAGCGGCAAAGCAATCATTTTAGTAGAACAAAATGCAAAAAAAGCTTTAATGATGGCTGATCGTGGTTATGTTTTAGAAAGTGGTTGTGATCGCTTTGAAGGAACAGGACAAGAACTTCTCCATAACCCTAAAGTTGGCCAATTGTACTTAGGGGCAGCTTATCAGGGATCAGATGAATAATAGCCTAAAATTCTCTTGGATACAGTGGGCTATTGGTACGGCGATCGCTTTTTTAACCAGTCTATTGTGGGTAGAAATTGGTGAACCTCGAGATCTCGGAACTATAGAAGGAACTATTGGAGGAACCATCATTGGTTGTTTTCAAGCCTTGATTTTAAGTCGCTGGTTACCTCAATCTTGGTTATGGATGATCGCCACTTTAATTCCTTGGGGATTGATGGGAGGTAGTAACTTTGGACTAATTGGTTGGGTTGCACCACGTACGGATTCTTGGTTGATCAGATTAGTTGTGGGGCTAATTTTTGGGGCAATAACAGGGTTTTGGACTGGAATTTGGCAATGGTTAGTCCTCAGAACCAGGCTATCGGGAAGTCAATGGTGGATAATTATCAACTCTTTGAGTTGGTCTGTGGGATTATCTTTAGGATGGTTAGTTGGAGGATTATTGCGCTGGAAAACCCATCTTTTTTTAGGGGAAGTGATTGGTTTAGGAATTACTTGGATTCTAGTGGGTATCCAAACAGGAATAGGTTTAGGTAAGTTATTAGAGAGAAATTTTCCTACACTAAAATCTAGGCCGTCGGCTAAAATTTGATAAGACAATTTTGGCTCAAAGATTTACGATCAAAGATTAAAAACAAGCCTGAAGTCTTTGAAACAGGGAAAAATCCAAAATCAAGTTGACCTAGCAAAATTTGGATATTATAATACGAACGAACATTGACTACTTAAAAGCAATGAACTCCTGGCTTAATATTAATCTTAAAGTCGCTATTAAATTAATTTACCCTCTTTTAGTAATAGTAGGATTCTTTTTTTTAGGTATACTTTTTGAAAAAAAAGTTATCGAAAAAATCAAAGGAATTGCCAATAAAACTGATTGGAAATACGACAAAATAATCATTAATTCCATTCATAGATTTAGTATTCTTTGGTTTACTTTAGCAGGCATTGCTATTGCCACCCAAATTTATCCTATACCTTTAAAAATTGAAGTTTTAATCAATAAAGCTTTATTAGCTACTTTTTTGGCATCAGTAACCTTAGTAATTTCGAGTTTAGCAGTTGGATTATTAAAAGTTTATACCACCAAAGAAGATGGAATTTCTCCCTTAACTTCTCTCTTTGAATTTATCACTAAAATTGTCATTTACAGTATTGGTGTATTGATTATACTGCAATCAATTGGTATTCAAATAACACCACTATTAACTGCTTTAGGGGTTGGGGGTGTTTCTCTAGGTTTAGCGCTTCAAACAACCTTAGCAAACTTGATGTCTGGTATTAATATTATTATGTCAGGTAAGTTAAAACCTGGTGACTATATTTGTCTTGCTAGTGGGGAAAAAGGCTATGTTATGGATATAGAATTAAAATATACAGTCCTCCGAGAAATTACCGATAATTTTTTAGTTATTCCCAATTCAATGATTATTTCTGGTAGTTTTCAAAATTTTAGTTTGCCGAATAAAAAAATTGTAATTCCTATTAATATTGCTGTTAGTTATGATAGTGACTTAGAAAAAATAGAAATAGTTACTCTTGAAGTTGCCAAAGAAGCATTAAAAAATACAATTGCAATTGAAGATGATATTTTCGTTGAACCCTATATTCTTTATAATCAATTTGATTATTATAGTATTAATTTCACAATTTATCTGACCATAAATGAACAAGAATTTTTTGAACATTTAGCTATTAAACATCGATTTTTAAAAGATCTACACAAAAGATATCAAACTGAAGGAATAGAAATTCCTTTCACAAAATATCCTTATTTTATTCCTCAAAAATCTGTATTTTCATTACCTAAAGAGTAAGGAATGTCTAGTAATCTTAAACATCAAAGACTAAGTGCATCACAACAAGAAAAAATGTCAGCTTTATCCGAAGCATTGAGTAGTGTTTTAAATTATGGAGAAGATGGATTATTACTAGCTATTGAAATTTTAAATAATGAAAAA
>DLXW01000271.1:4922-8473 GCA_003448685.1 Cyanothece sp. UBA12306 | reverse complement strand
GTTAAATAATCAAGCTAATGTGTCTCAATGATTAAACAGAGAAATTAAATCAGTTTTGATCAAAATATGATTTAACTCTCGCTGTAAATATTGAGCTTGATGCTTATAAAATGGCATAGGTAGAGTTTGTGGCAAAGACTTCATTAAACTTCTAGCTAATACCAAATCACAACCAGAAATACGAGCAATTGCATTAGCTCCTTCAAAAGCGGAATCTTGATTAGGAACTGAGTAAATTTTTAAGCCCCAACAACGGGAGATTAATAAAATATTGCCCTGTTCAATGCGTTGTAAGCTATCAACTGTAGCTAGTATAATAATGCGATCGCCAACTTTTAATCTAATTTCTGGAGAAGGCATTAATTTAGTTTCTTGAGATAGACTTTGATAAAAAATAACAACCACATCATATCCATAAGAAACTTCTGCAATTAGTAATCCATTGAGAGTATCATTTTTTTCAATTTGATATTCTGTTACTAAAACTGTTTTATTTTGTTGACGAAAAAGACTTAAAATATTTTCCCCGAAAGCTGCTCCAGCGAAAGCTTCAGACGCAACTGCATAAGAACTAATAACTTGGGCATTTTGCAACAGATGGGTTAACCTTTCACTTAATCCTTTACGATAAGCTCCAATTACTAAACGACTATGGGGATTAATTAATCTTGTCATTAAGGCAATTTCTAAATTTAACATCTCATTATCAGTAGTCACAATAATACTTTTTGCATTGTTAAGATTAGCTTGTTTTAAAGACTCTTTCAGGTTACCAATAATTAAAGGAATATCGGGTAACATAGTCCGATCAAAGTCAGTATTAAATGTAATTCCTACTTGAGGTTGTCGAAATTTTTTTAAATAAGTAGCTACTCGTTGTCCAACTTTCTCCAAACCTACAATCACTAAATGTTCTTTTTGAGGAATAGCAGGACGAGTGCGAAGTAATTGGAATTTAGCTGATAGTAAAGCTTCTGTTAAAGCAGCATATAAAACTCCAACAAAAGCTGTACCAATAACAGTAAGACTAAGAGCAAAAAATTGTAACCAAGGAGGAATTGAACTGATTGGTTCAAAGTTGCCAAATAGATCACCATAACCTCCTAATAATAAAATTACTGTGGCATAAAAAGCATAAACAAATGTTGTATCAGGATAATAAAATTTAAAAAGAAATGTTCCCATCATTAGCAAAACTAAAATCAAAACTGTACAAACTAATACCACTGTGCGAACTTTACCTAATAAGCTAAAAGCCCTCAGTTGTCCTAACTCCAGTTTAAATCTGTTCAGAATCTTTTTAAGTGTCTTCTTCCATTGATTTTTTGGCTTTTTATATTTACCAAAATACTCATAACTATTTAAAGATAATTCTTCTACTAATTCGACATAAATCAAAATATCTCCTGGTTTTAATTGAGCGTTTGTTTCCCATTGATAAAATCCTTTTAAGTCTTCGCTGTCTTGATTCAGATACGCTAAAATACGCCGTTTTTTATTGTTGAACTCATAAAATTTTGAACGATAATATAAAGTTTCGTGAGGTTTTATCTGATGCTTAATGACTTGAAAACGATGATGATCTAACGAAAATAAACCAATAGTCTCATCCCCTAAACCAGCTAAAGCAAAAGCCGATGCAGTCAGTTGATTAGGATCATCAGCAAAGAAATTGCCTAATTGTTGATTCAGTAGTTGGTTGAGATTTTCTTGAGCAGAACGAACTACCAGACGAACATGAGAATTAAGTTCTCGAACAGTTAACGCTGTTTGGGCATTCACCTCTTCATTGCTGGTCACAATTAGGACCGACCGACACTTGTGTAGTTCAGCTTTTTTTAAGACTTCAATTTGACGACAATCTCCAATAATTAATTCCTCTAAAACTTCTGGTAATTCAGAAAACTCCCAACTTTGAGGCATAATTTGCTCAATAGCAATAACTTTCACGCCAAACTTTTTCAGCGCGATAACACAATGTTGTCCTAAACTTCCTAAACCACAAACGAGAAATTGTTTTGTGTTTTGAAACATCTCAATCTTGTTAGTATTAGAGACAATAAAATTATACAATTTATTTAATAAAAAAAGGAAAAATGAATCTTAAAGTTAGAAAACAATCAAAAATGAGATAATAATTTTCCTCTTCTCTTGAGAGCGAAAAGATCGCCGTTTGGCGCGGCTCGTGTTATCTTTAATCAAACAATACGGCTTTGTGTCTGTTTAACCCCATATCCTATAATTTATAATCAAAGATTAAATGCTGACTGATCAAAGCAAAAGAGATGCCCTTTTGAATAAGCAAATCCACCCCACTGCTGTTATTCATCCTCAAGCAGAACTTCATCCCACCGTCACCGTGGGGCCCTATGCTGTGATTGGCGAAAATGTCAAAATTGCAGCACAAACTACCATTGGAGCTCACGCAGTCATTGAAGGCCCCATTGAAATTGGGATTGGTAATCGCATTTTTCCCAGTGCCGTCCTTGGTTTAGAACCTCAAGATTTAAAATATAAAGGGGCAGCCAGTTTAGTAAAAATTGGAGACTACAATACAATTCGGGAATTCGTTACCATTAACCGCGCTACCCACTCCGATGAGGTAACTCAAATTGGTAACCATAATCTATTAATGGCTTATGTTCATGTTGCCCATAATTGTGTGATTGAGGATCACGTGGTCATTGCTAATGCCGTAGCCATTGCAGGTCATGTTCATATTGAATCACGGGCTGTGATTGGTGGAGCATTGGGAATTCATCAATTTGTCCATATTGGACGTAGTGCTATGTTAGGAGGCATGAGTCGGATCGATCGCGATGCTCCTCCATATATGGCTGTTGAAGGAAATCCGTCACGGGTGCGATCGCTCAATCTAGTGGGTTTAAAACGAGCTGGGTTGACTCCTGAAGATCTGGCTTCTTTAAAAAAAGCTTTTCGCCTGTTATACCGTTCAAAATTGACTTTCAAAGAAGCTTTAGAGGAGCTAAAAGCCCTATCTAACAGCTCATATGTAGAATACCTTTATCAGTTTCTCCAAGCCTCAACCACAGGGGAAGAACGGCGGGGTCCCATTCCCGGGAAAAGTTAAACTCTATCATCAATTATCCACTGTGGATTTTATTCGTTTTTTAGAGAATTTATGAGAATTTTTATCAGTACAGGGGAAGTTTCTGGGGATTTGCAGGGCGCACTGTTAGTGGAGTCTCTCTACCAACAAGCAGAGATTAAAGGCATACCTTTAGAAATCTTGGCTTTAGGAGGCGATCGCATGGCAGCAGCAGGAGCTAAGTTACTGGGAAATACGGCAGCTATTGGTTCTATTGGTATTGTAGAGTCCCTCCCATTTATTATTCCCACTTGGTTAATGCAGCGTCGAGTCAAAGAATATTTACGGAAAAATCCGCCTGATTTACTGGTGCTAATCGATTATATGGGACCTAATGCGGCTTTAGGCCAATATGCCCGTAAAAATTTACCCCAGGTTCCTATTATTTATTATATTGCCCCCCAATCTTGGGTTTGGGCTCCCAATAGTAAAACTATTCAAC
>DLXW01000271.1:3994-4745 GCA_003448685.1 Cyanothece sp. UBA12306 | reverse complement strand
CAACAATTTGCGAATATTACCGATCTTCTTTTGGCAATTTTCCCCGAAGAAGCCAGATTTTTTCAAGAAAAGGGCGTAAATGTTCGCTGGGTTGGTCATCCTTTGCTCGATCGCATGGCTAAGGCCCCGAGTCGGGAAGTAGCCCGTCAACGGTTAAATTTGACTCCTGAACAAAAGGTGGTGGCTCTGTTTCCGGCTTCGCGCTATCAAGAGTTAAAGTATCATTTGCCTTTGATGTGTCAAGCAGCAGCCCAATTACAACAGAAAATACCCGATTTACATTTTTTACTGCCAGTTTCTTTGAGTGAGTATCGTAGTACCATTGAACAGATGGTTAATAGTTATCAATTTTCGGTGACACTGTTTGATGGACAGGCCCTCGATGTGATGGCGGCCGCAGATTTTGCTATTGCTAAGTCAGGAACGGTAAATTTAGAATTAGCTTTATTAAAAATTCCTCAATTAGTGTTATGTTTAGTTAATCCTTTAACCATGTGGATTGCTCGGAATATTCTTAAGTTTTCTATTCCTTTTATGTCTCCTCCTAATTTGGTGGTGATGCGAGAAATTAGTACGGAATTGTTACAAGAAGAAGCGACCCTGGAGCGCATTGTTGAAGAGTCTTTGGATTTATTACTTAATCAAGAACGTCGTCAACAAAACTTAGCTGATTATGAGGAAATGTCCACCATGTTGGGAGAGGTTGGAGTTTGCGATCGCGTGGCTAAAGAAATTTTAGAATATTCTAAAA
>DLXW01000271.1:0-3847 GCA_003448685.1 Cyanothece sp. UBA12306 | reverse complement strand
TTTTAGAATATTCTAAAAGTTAGCTTAGAGAGGATTTATTTGATTGATTAGTTGCCAACAAACTCGTTGTTTTTCTCAAAACTTTAAAGAAAACTTGGTCGTTTCTTAATCTTTTCTTTAAATATTAGTGATAACTTTTTATTATTAAAGCTGAAACCCCATAAATAAACCAAATGAACCAATAATTTGAGAGGAAAAGTTGTGTTTGATGGTGATCCCAAACAATTAACATCCTTTCCCAAGAAATTAGTAGTGGCTCTTTTGCCAGATGAGTCAGCGAGTACCGTCATCCAAAATAATAAGCAACTAGAAGCTTATCTAGAATCCCAATTAGACAAAGAAGTTGAGTTATTTGTCAGTACGGATTTAGGAATGATTGGCAAATTTTTTGCTGAGGCGATCGAACATACCGATGAAGCTCCCATAGAAGCAGCACGAGCCGTTGGAGCATCTGAACTACAAACTATCTGGCACAGTATCTTACCCCAAGTGTTTCCTCAAATGGCTGATGTTAGTTTTTATCGTTGGGAATACAATTTTCGAGCTTCAATGGTCTTGGGGGCTGTCGGTGCAGGAGGGATCGGTTTTGAAATTATCGGTGCATTGCGGTTACTCAAATACGAGGAAGTTTCTGCCTTATTAATTGTCGTCCTAGTAATGGTTACTTTAGTCGATGCTCTGAGTAATTTTCTCCGTCAAAAATTTATTGAAGTATTTATGCCCGACTGTATTGATCGACAGTTTTTAGAGGCCTGTCCCCAATTAAAAGTGATTGCAGGAGCATTGCGAGGTTACGATAACTTTGATGTAATCGCCTGTAGCCAAAGAAAGATTTGGTTTACCATCGTCCCAGAATTACTCGCTGCACCTACCGCCGAATTAACAGTAGGTTTATTGATTAATCTTGCTCGTCGAATGTTAGAAGGAGATGATCTCGTCCGTAGTGGTCAGTTTCAAGGGTGGCGGCCACAACTTTACAGCGCGGGATTGCAGCATCAAACCCTCGGTATTGTGGGGATGGGTCAATTAGGCAAAGCTTTAGCTCAAAGGTTAGGGGGCTTTGATTTGAATTTGTTTTATTATGATCCCATCCCCCTCGAACCTGAGAGAGAAAAGGTTTGGAAGATTGAGCGACTTCCTTGGAAATCATTACTCAAACAGAGTAAATATCTAGTTCTCAATGTTTCCTTGCAACCGGAGACATTTCATTTAATGAACTATGATACTATTGCCAAAATGCAGCCTGGCAGTTATTTAATCAATCCCTGTCGAGGTTCAGTTGTTGATGAAGAAGCGGTCAGTCAAGCCATTAGTTCAGGACATTTAGCTGGGTATGGGGCAGATGTTTTTGAAATGGAAGACTGGGCCAGAACAGATCGTCCTCACCAGATTCCCCCATCCTTATTAAATAATCGCGCCGCTACTTTTTTTACACCCCATCTGGGGTCAGCCGTTGATCAAGTTCGCTATGAAATTGCCACAGAAGCTGCTAAAAATATCTTACAAGTCATCGATGGCAAAGTTCCTCAAGGAAAGGTCAATTATTTTGACAGTTAATGTTCCAACAACAGTTCTAAGTTTGAATATATCCTTGTAAGTTTTCGGGGTTACATTTTTGCAAAATTTCTGTGGCTTTATTTTTAATATTTCCTGACCCTTGAACCACCACTAAATATTTGCCTTGATTTAAACGATTACGATAAGGTAAAGCATCTCCACTACCCACAGATAACCCCACACCACCTCCAACAAAAACACTACCCATCGCACCACCAATTGCCCCAGCAATACCCCCTACAATATGATTGCCTGGTTCTCCAGCCCAGTCAAAGGTATCAAGTCCCGTAATCAAGTTAAAAACATAGCCACCAGCAAATCCAAAAGGAACTAACCAATAAGCCATCATAATTGCCCGTTCTTTGGCTTTTTTGTTAGGATCAATCAAACCAAATTCATCGGCCGTTTTATAGCCTTTTCCTAAGATAGCAATTTGATTGAGGGGAATACCTCCTTTTTCTAAGGCTGTGTAGGCTTGTTCAGCTTTAATTCGATCAGAAACTACAGCAATAAGATAATTCATAAATGATTACTCAAACAAAAAACCAATCTAGTATTCCTGCTGCTGAGGAAACCTCAATTGGGAGGATTCATGTAGAATCTGAAGAGTCCCTGTCCTCAGTCAGAGAGTTTCCAAAAATTGAATTTACCCTAGATAACTTTGTTAGTGGGAAAGTTGCTCAAACTCAGATCCTTTCTAGTGATCTCCGAACAGGGGAATCCACTCAAAGGTTACAGATAAACCAAGGATGGACAGCACCTATTGGCCATTTTACTACTAATGTTGAAATCTTTGTACTTCAGGGGGAATTGAGCCAGGGTGGCTTTCGTTTAAGAGAGCTTTCTTATTCTTTTATTCCACCAGGAGTACCTACAGGCCCTTGGGTAGCAACTGAAGATACCATTATTCTATGGATGCCTGATGCCACCCCTTCCTATATCATGGAACCTTATAGTCAATTAGCGCAAATTCCTGAAAATTCAGCCTATCACATCAATGCGCAAAAAGGCGTAGCACTGAGTGACTATATACCTGTTAAGGAGGTGAAATCTATGCCGTGGGAAACAACCACATTTCTCCCCCCAGGTTCAGCAAGGCGTAGTCTTTACACTAACAAACAAACTGGGAGAGCAACTTGGATTCTAGGGTTAGTTCCAATGTGGATCGAAGGTAATTTTCTGGCGGGACATCCTACTACTGAAGAAGCATATATGATTAGTGGTGATGTTAGTGGCCATTGGTGTATGCAAGATGATCCTTTTAACCGACGCTATGCCACCATGGAGGATGACGGATATTATTGGAGGCCAGCACATATACCCCATGGCCCTTTTTGGACAAAACGTGGTGCATTAATGCTGTTTAGGACTAATGATCGTCTTGATTGTAACTGGATTCTCCACAATACTGATATTGGACAGCAAAATTTCGAGCATTAAAACTAAACCCATAAAAACCGTGAGCGAGAGTTAGCCAGTCCGTTTTAACGGCTGGCAGTAGAGCGAACGGGGGTTTTAACCCCTGGAGAACTCAACTATTCATAGTATCTGCAAATTAATCATGACAACTATATTAGATTTAAAACCCTTAATTAGGTTGACATCAGAAGACTTTTATCAACTATGTCAAATCAACCCAGAACTACCATTAGAATTAAGTCGTAATGGAGAATTAATCATTATGTCACCTGTGGGAGGAGAAACGGGTAATAGGGAATCTGAATTGAATTTTCATGTTAGTCTCTGGAACCGTCAAACTAAGTTGGGATTTGTGTTTAGCTCATCTACTGTCTTTGATTTGCCTAATGGTGGAAATCGCTCTCCTGATGTAGCATGGGTAACAAGAGAAAAATGGGAAGCTCTAACTCCTACACAAAAGCAAAAATTCCCACCTATTTGTCCTGATTTCGTTATTGAATTACGTTCTCCCAGTGACAGATTACAACCCTTGCAAGATAAAATGAGAGAATATTTAGATAGTGGTTTAAGATTAGGTTGGTTAATCAATCCCCAAGACAACACAGTAGAAATTTATCGTCCTCAACAACCTGTAGAAATTTTCAATCTACCTGTTTCTCTATCAGGAGAAGATGTTCTACCTGAATTTAATTTATTAATTGAATAGACACAATATTTATTCTAATTGCTGACTTCTGCTATATTCCTTGCAATTTCCTAAAGTTATAGATTAGATTGTAGTCTATTTAGAAAATGCCAGGTGCAACAGGAGATCAGAGTATGATAGGGGACAACCAAGGAAATATTAATACCCACATTCCGCACTTCTCAA
>DLXW01000330.1:4071-9538 GCA_003448685.1 Cyanothece sp. UBA12306 | reverse complement strand
CGAGGACATCAAACCATCCTCTTTGTGCTGGGGCGCGTCCAACTGCAATTGTCATTACGTTAATCTCCGAATCATTATAAGTACGGGGTTTAAGACTTCTCTGAGTTCGCTCTAAAGATTACTCTTGTTAGGGGTAAGCAGAAGATGAACCCAAATGTGAGAAATCGTTACTTTTCTTAACTTTACACTATATTAAGATAAAACGTCAGAGTTTTCCACCTCAATTCTTAATAAAAGATTAAGATAATTTCTAGATTGTGTTTTTAGAGGTAAAGGTAGATTCTGTTGGATAATTGAAAAATAGCCCTTTAGCCTGAGAATTTATGATTAGTATTGATTTGACTGTGAAGTATACCCCTATCCCCATTTCTGTTCAGCGTAAAGAGACTGAGGATGCACAATCTCTCTATCAAGAGATTACCTCTGCCATGAAAAATCCTACTCCTACTTTGGTTGAATTAACCTGCGAAAAGCAAACGGAAAAGAAAGTAGCTGTAATGAGTGATCAAATTAGTGCGGTGATTGTTTCTCAGAAAGACGGTTCTGCTGCTGCTGGAAGGGTTCCAGGTTTCTTTTCCTTGGCAGAAAAGGAAAAGTAATTAGTTGAAATTCCCCCGATGGGATGTCGGGGGTTAACGAAGTCTCCAAGTCAGTAGGGGTTTAATATTATTAAACCCCTACAGAAGTGGTTTTTGTAACGGGGATTTATGCCCTTCCCTAAAAACTATGGGTTCGGAGAAAAGCCAGGTTTTAGAGCCAATTATCTTGATAACTTTTAACTTTGCAATTAAAGCTTTTTTCTTAAATTTATCTTGATTATCATTTCATATTAGCCCTTGTATCTTGCACTGCTACCCAAAAAAGTACAGCAGTCAAAGGAATACTTCCGACTAAAATGATAGTTGTTGTTGTTTGTCCTAATTCAGGCATTCCTGAAGAAAGTTCAAAAACAGAACCTACGGCTGCGATCGCAGTTATACAAGCTCCCAATAGCAATACACCACTTTTAGGGGTCACAAAAATTTCTCCTATGTCAATGATCAACTTAGTTTAATTACTTTACCGGTTTAACAGCTTGTAGAGAAAAGCCATTTTTTTGCAAGGATTCAGTTAAGGCTAAACCATTATTCACCCGATCAACAAACATGACTCCATTGAGGTGATCCATTTCATGTTGGATAACTCGTGCTAATAATTCACTCGCTTGTATTTTACGGGGTTTTCCTTGTTCATCTTTAAAGGAAACTTCTATGGCCTGGGGACGAGTTACATCTAAATACACCCCAGGAATACTCAAACATCCTTCTTCAACCACTGATAATTCCTGAGAGGAACGGGTAATTTTTGGGTTAATTAGAATTAGGGGTTGATTGGTAGGATCTTCGGGATCACAATCTACTACGAGCAATTGCTTATTAACTGCTACTTGGGGAGCAGCTAAACCTATCCCATTGGAACTATACATGGTTTGTAGCATTTCCTTAGCCAGTTCGCGGATGGAATCATCGATTTTAGCAATACGCTTAGCTGGTTGACGGAGTACGCGATCGCCGAGATAGTGAATTTCTAAAGGTGGGTTTTCTAGTTTTTCTTTGGCTACAGTAATTACAGCAGTCATAGCAATTTAATAATAGTCTAATGTTTAGGTAATCCCTTACTTATCTATAATCTTAACCAATTTTTTGACTTTTTGCTGAACTATTAATCTCGCGAAAAATTATTGCTTAAAGTTCTTTTTGATGCCAAAGGGTCAGTCCTTGGAGAGATTGTTCGGTTGGTTTTTGTCCTAGTTGGGAAATTACTAGACCTAGTATAACTGTTAATGGGGCAGCGATCGCTGAGCGCCAAATACCTGGAAAGGTAAACCAGCCAAATTCTGTACCTATGGCCAGGATCGCAACAGCAACGATAGTTCCATAAAATGCTCCTGTGGCATTAATACGAGGAAAGAGAACACCCATCAAGAAAATTCCCAGCAATGGCCCTAAAAACATGGCACTATATTTAATTAAGAATGGCAGCAAAGATTCCCCGATTGAGGCTACATAAAATGCAGAGAAAATCGCAAAAATCCCCCAGACTACGATTAAAATTTGAGCAAATTTAACAGATTCAGCTTCTAGTTTTTGCTGACTTTTGGGAGACTGAGATTGATTGAATTTGCGTTGAAAATAACGTTCGTAAAAATCAACAGTAATACAGGTAGCTAAGGAATGAAGGGCCGAATCAATCGATGACATTGCCGCAGCAAAGATGGCTGCTACTAATAATCCTGATGCACCAGGGGGAACTTGGTTAACAATAAAATAGGAGAGAATTTCATCGGGTTTGATATTGTCGGGTAGTCCAGAATTAAGGGAATAAAAACTAAACAATAAAACTCCCAGCAAAAGGGTAGCAGCTACACCAAGAAAGCCAGAAAACCAGCCTAATAAAATTGCTTTACGGGCTAATTTAATATCAGAACGATTACTCTCATTTTTACAGGAAACATAGCGTTGCACAGATTGTTGATTTGTCCCTGCCACTGCAAAAGCCAGTATGCCATAGGCGAATAATGCTGTTGGTAATGAACGAATAGATTCTGGTTCCCAAGATAGATTAACTACTTCTAATTTTCCTCCTTCGGCTGCTACTTGCCAAAGTTCTCCCCATCCACCAGGTACACCGGAAACAGCAGTCCCAATACCCACAGCTAAACCCACGAAAATCATGGCAAACTGAAGTACATCAGTCCAAACCACTGCCGTCATACCACCGGCTACAGTGTAAACGATCGATACAATGCCGACAATTAATATTGCTAGATTCAGTGGCATTTCTGTCACGGTTGAAACCACAAGGGAAGCAGCATAGAGAAGTCCTCCTAATCTAGCTATAACAAATAGTAAGAAACAAAGCGCGCCCAGAGAACGAGTTTTGGCATCGAAACGATCTTCGAGATACTGATAGGCGGTTGTTAGATTCAGGGCAATAAAAAAGGGCAGAAATAGGACAATTACTAGACCATAACCAATTAAATCGCCAAATTGAAGTTGTAGATAGAGAAAACCATGAGTATATCCTTCTCCCGGGCCTCCTAAGAGTGAAGCTGCGGAAAAAGATGTAGCAATGATTGAGAAACCAATAGCCCACCAAGGTAGTCCTAATCCTTTAATATATGACTCTTCGGTGTCTTTTTGTTGGTCTTTGGTTTTGTTTTGCTTATTGCCAGAAAAAATTCCTATGGCAATTACAATAATTGCGTAAAATGCAATAATAACCCAATCAATGGTACTCATGAAGACTCTAAACTCCTAACTAATTCGAGGCCAATAATCTAATCTAACCTGTAGACGTTGTTTTGTAGTTCAGAGTTCATTATGATTGTCTATTGATTGGAAAACTGTTGTAAATTGCTAGCGTTTCTAGATAGTATAGGTAAGTTCTTGGTAATTACTTAATTGATTGATTCTGATTTTGATAAGGTGTGACGACAAATTTTCTTGAGTTCTTTTTCTTGGGGATGAGTCTTAATATAATCTTTCATCCAATCACAACCTTGCTCTAATAATTTATCCCAAGTTAAGTTAAATTCTAGGATAGTATTCCAACCTGTCATCACAAGGAGAGATGTACCATCAGAATTAAATGTGATAGACTGACCACCTCCATCTAATTTTAAGGTTTCAATTAAATCTCCTGTTCTGGCATTCCAGAATTTTATCGTGTTGTAGTTACTAAGAGAAGCCAACAAATCATCATTAGGAGAAAAGCTAACATCAGTGACTTCATTTGTATGTCCTTTTAAAGGATGAATAGGGTTAATATATTCGTCACTATTTTTCTTTGTTATATCCCAAACTTCATTAATGTCCCACACATCAATAATAAAATCTGAGTTACCTGCGGCTAATAAGTCTCCCCGATAATTAAAATCTAAACTATTGATATTAGAGTGATGCATTCCCTGATCCAGCGGTTTTCGACCTAGTGTGAGGGGGTGACTACATTTTTGAGTATTTACATCCCATAAATAAATTTCATTAGTTTGAAACGGAACAATAGTTAATATTTCACTTTCTGATATTGTACTTATTTGAAAAGAATCATTTTTAAAATTACAATTATGTTTTTTGGTTTCTAATTCTCCATTTTCAAGATTTACTAAAATGATTTCATTGCCAATTTGATTAATTACATAAGGATAATTAATCTTTAATTCATTACTGTCTTTATTCAGTATTTCTGCTGGTACTTTATCAGAAATTGGAATATGCTTTTGTTCTTTTAAGTTAAAAATCTTTAGTTTTTTATTTTCTTTATAGATTAGATAGTCTGATTGTAAATCTATTACTTGAGAGTTATCAGACATATCAGGAACATTTAAAGTATTTAAAGTATTGAATGTTTTATCTAGTCGCCATAATAGAACTTGTCCATCACTACTACCAGATGTTAGAATTTTACGATTTGAATGGATACTAACACCATTATTCCAATTTTCGTGTCCTTTGATTAATTGATAGGAATTGGAGCTATCTTTATGATTAATATCATATAATTTGAGATTTTTCTGATTGCTGATATCTCTTTGGTAAAAAGATTGACCATCTTCAAGACAATTAATATAATTTTTAACATCCCACATTGGTCCTTCATAAAGAGCAGAAAAATTATTATGCTGATTTAGCTGCGAATCTAAGACAATAATATTATTGTCAGAATCTAATCCAATTATTATCTTATTCTTTTGCAAATAGCATATATATTTTGAAAAATTGATATTATTAGAAATTGAAATAATATTTCGATTAAATCCCCAAAATTCATCTATGTTATTATTGTTATATATTTGACTTGTAGACGAAACAAATAGATCATTATCTGCATCAACTATTTTAGTTTGAAGAGAATACTTTTCTGGCAATGCCTTACATTCTGCAACTTTTTGAGTATCCATTCTATGCCAACAAATTTTAGGATGAGGAGTATCACTATCCCCGTTAAAATTAAAAGTAGTTATTTGATTACTACTAGAGCTAAAAAATACATCTTGTACATCACTAGAACTACGAATATTTTTACTCGACTCCCAGTCCCACAACTGAAATTCAATAATTGATCCACCTGCATAGACAGCCCCTAAATTCTGTCCATCTAAACTAGAAATTAGCTCATAATAGATAACCCATGGCATATCAACAAAAACCTTATTTTCTCCTGTCTTAATATCCCATAATTTAATAATTCCATCTTCACCAGCCGCAGCCAATAAATTTGTTTTAGGATTAAATTTAAGATCAGTAATACCTCCAAAATCATTATTTTTAAAACGATTATATTCCCGAATATTGTAAAGTGCTGTTATCAAAGTTATTTTTGCTTTTAAATTTTCATCAGAATTTTTGAAAAATAATCGTTTAATCGGATTTCGTAAATTGTCACTTATTCTCAAGGAGACTAATAGTGCATCAAAGTAATTCTA
>DLXW01000330.1:0-3871 GCA_003448685.1 Cyanothece sp. UBA12306 | reverse complement strand
ATAGTGCATCAAAGTAATTCTGAGAATTTAACTGAGTTTTGGCTGTCTGAACTAAAGAATCAATTTTGTTTCTTTCTGCATTGAACCATTGCCCAGTTGCTATTCCAGTCGCTATTAAAGCTGCGGTTAAACCTCCAGATAGCCATTTTATAGCACGTCGCTGTAGGCGAATTCTCTCTTTTTGCTCGCGATCGCGTTTCTCTACACTCGCATCAATAAAGTCCTTGGCATCCTGATTAAATCCACCAAGGACTGAGTTAAATATCTTATCGTCTTTGAGTTCCAAAACTTTCTCTAAATTGGAACCACTCCAAAGGTCTTGAGAATTTTTTGTCTTTTTCCATTGTGCAACATCATCGTAGAGACGATTACGAATAGCGATCGCTTGATGATTTGTATTAATCCAATTTTGCAGTTTTCCCCAAGACGTGAGCAACGCTTCATGGGCAATTTCCACAGTTGCTTGTTTTTGTTCTTTTTCTTGTTTACTAACCAGAAGACGTTCTTTAATAAGTTTTTCGACTGTGGTTCCTTTGACAGTACCGTCCTCAAACAGAGACTTATTTACTCTTCTACTAACAGGTTTTCCATCCTCGATCTGGACTAACTCCAGAAAAATTTGTTTGGCTGCTTCTTGCTCCTTTTGATTCAGCTTATCATCGTATATCTTATTAGCTTGCTGATTGAGCGCGCCAATTACTCCTCCTAGTGTTTCATAAGTATTCGTATTTAGAACCCGATCTTCAAGATCATCATTTTTCCATAGTAATTCAAGGGTGTATTGTAGGAGTGGTAGAGAGCCAGCTTGTTGACGAAAATCATCAATAATTTGCTGAACTAGACCTTTTTCAAAAGTGACCCCATTATTGGCTGCTGGCTCAGCAATAGCTAACTTTAGCTCATTATCACTCATATCAGTGAGCATGAGACTATGGTGATCATGGATAATTCCCAGACTAGGATAAGGACTTAATCTATCCAAAAAATCAGCCCGCATCGTTAGCACAATTTTAACCGTGCTATCTTGCTTTTCTCTCAGTTGAACAAGACTAGCAACAAATTTTTCACCAACTGGTTTTGGAGTTCTTGTAAACAGTTCCTCAAACTGATCAATAAAGATCAGCCACTGAGAATCTTGCTTAAGATCACTAACAACCTTAATTAGGGTATCCTCTTGAACTGTCTGAGCAATCTTAGCTTCTGACTGTTTATAAATCGTTTGATTTGCCAGACAAATATATAGGGATTCAAAAGGATTGACATCTGGCTCAAAAGTAAGATTAATAAATGACCCCCAATCCTTTTCTAGTTCAGGAATTAATCCTGCTCGAATTAGAGATGATTTACCACTTCCTGATTTTCCTAGAAGTAGGAGTACATTCTCATTTTTTAAGTATTCACTTAATTTTATAATCCACTGACCTCGACCAAAAAATTTGTCTTTATCTGTAACTTGAAATTTTTCTAATCCCAGGTAGGGACAACTTTTATTTAGTTTTTTAGTATGAATTTCCTCCTCAGAATTTTGGACAATAATATACTGATTGACATTTCCTAAGTTTTTGCCATAGAAACCCTTAAAATCACCGCCGATCTCGGTATAATAGGAATTAGGCATCTATCTTGCTCCTATGCCTTTTAATTAATAGTTTGATTGACAGTTCCCGAATTGTTTCCACTAAATCCTTTAAAATCACGGCCGACCTTAATGTTAGATTCACCTGTTTTAGATTCTTTAGACTTTAGAGGTTCTAACAATTCTTGAGCTTTGTTGATAATTTCTTCATCTTTATCAACCCCAGCATTGCTAATTTTCTCTTTTAATAAATCTTCCTCTTGTTTAATTTTTTCTGGTTTCCCATCTACCAACCCTTGACTAGAAGGATCTCCTTCAAACTTGCGCTTAATCAGCTTTTTCAACCCATCATAAGCCTCTTTAACTGCTGTCCCTGCCGTATCTTTAGCAGCAGCTTCCGCACCAGCAATCAGTGCAGTCGTAATCAGAGAAATAGCTTCCATAATTTATCCTGTATTATTAATAGTAATGTAAAATATTTGTTATATTATTCGACCGTTATCTACAGTATTAATTATAACTTTCAGAACATTAAACTTACCATAAATGTCATAAAATTTAAAATCGCCATAATAATTCTTAAGCAACATCAAAACTTTCTCTAGATCTATAGCAATCACGAAATTGATTACTTATCAAGAATACGACAAATTAAGTAACCAATACGATTGTCTTTAAAAGACACAACTGTCTTATCTTTTTGAATGATAATATGATCGCGACAATTATAAACTTCTGTTGGTCTGATTCTTCCATCAACCTTCAATGAAGTTCGATATTCCCAATAATTCTTAGCACTTCGTTTGATTTTTTCGATACAAATTGAGTGTCCATCAATCTCCCTACAGAAGGATGCTTGGGTAGGACTTGCTATGAAAAATGATAAAATTAACAACAGTATAAAAAGAATATATCTAGTCATAATTACATTCTATCAGCATATTTATCTAAAATACAATGATCAAGTCCCAATCTATTCCTCTTACCCATGATTTAGTCTTAATTGGAGGTGGACATAGCCACGCGATCGCTTTAAAATTATGGGGCATGAATCCTCTTCCTGGGGTACGTCTGACTTTAATTACAGACACTACCCATACTCCCTATTCAGGAATGTTACCAGGTCATGTGGCAGGTTTCTACAATTTTGAAAAAACTCACCTTGATTTACCTCGCTTAGCCCGATTTTCTGGAGCTAAATTTTGTCTCGATCAAGCAATTAGTTTAGACTTGATTAATAATAAAGTAATTTGTGCTAATTCTTCCCCTATTTCTTTCGATTATTTATCCATTGATATTGGCAGTACCCCTAATATAATTAATGTACCTGGTGCATCTGAATATGCTATTGCTGCTAAACCTGTGCCAGGTTTTTTAATTGCTTGGAATAACCTAATTAAAAAGGTAATTAATCATCCTGAAGAATCCTATTCTATTAGTATTGTAGGTGGGGGTGCAGCAGGAGTTGAATTAGCCTTAAATATGCAAAGTCGTTTAAGTGAAATTTTGCAGCAGGCTCATCAACCTTTAGATAACTTAAATATTAATTTATTGCATCAAGGAGAAAGTCTTTTAACTGGACATAATATTTGGGTAAGTCAAAAATTAGAAAAAATCTTCCACCAAAGAAAAATCAACCTTTATTTACAACAAAAAGTTATCAAAATCTTACCTATTTCTCAGAACACATATCAACTAGAATGTGAATCAAAATTAAAAATTAATTGTAATATAATTTTTTGGGTAACCCAGGCATCAGCAGCTAATTGGATTAAAAAATCAGGATTGGCAACTGATCAAAGAGGATTTATTTTAGTTAATAATTACTTACAATCTATTTCTCATCCTCATATTTTTGCAGCAGGAGATATTGCAACTATTAAAAATTATCCTCGTCCTAAAGCAGGAGTTTTTGCAGTGCGACAGGGGAAACCTTTATTTAATAATTTACAAAATACTATTTTAGGTAAATCTTTAAAAGGTTATTATCCTCAAAAGTTTTATTTAAGTTTAATTGGTACAGGAGATAAAAATGTGATCTTATCTTGGGCATTTTTAGGTTTTCAATCGTCTATTTTATGGTATTGGAAAGATTATATTGACCGAAAATTTATGGATCAGTTTAAAAACTTATAATTTTTCTTCAATCAATAACAAAAGAAAATTGGAGCAACTTAATATTATGCTCCATGAAAAACTATAGCATTATAAACAATGGTTAGAACACTTAACGAAGTCTCCAAGTCAGAAGTGGCGAAGTAGTTTTTGTAACAAGGGTACCTATTTTGGTTAGGA
>DLXW01000261.1 GCA_003448685.1 Cyanothece sp. UBA12306 | reverse complement strand
CTCAAACCTATCAGGTGACTCCCCAAAAAATTTACTAGCAGTATGGGACCAAATACCGTGGGATGAACCGACATCGATGAGGAAATCAGGGCGATATCCCTGTTGGTATAGTCGTCTCATCACATAGTAAACAGGAACAAAATCCTTATAAATATCATTGGGAACAGGTGCTTCTATAAAATGAACCAAATCATTTTCGGCACGAGGAAATAGATTCTCAAATCTGAGATCAACTGGTTGTTTTTGATGAATGGATTGCCACAGCCAGTCTTTTACGCCTTGATCGGAGAACTTGTCTGCTACCTTAGCTGCATTTTGACGCATCTCTTTTTGCACATCGGGCTGAGTAATATAGTCAACTGCTTCTCGAAAGGCTTTTGAATCGTAATCACAATTTAAACCAATACCAAATCGTTTGACGAAATTAGCCGCTCCAGTTTTGGGGCTTCCTAGGATAATCACTGGGGTATTGGAGGAAGCAAGGGCAAAAATAATTCTACCAGGTAAACTCAGTTGAGAGAGTTCTTTACAATCATCTCGATCATCTAGGGTTCCTGTAGGAACGATAACGTAAGGATAGTCTTTGAGTTTCTCGGCTAACTGCTGTTCGGCTAAAACGCCAAAGACAGTGATTCCTTTTGTTTGGGCGAGCTCTTCAGGAGATTCTTGTAACCACCAATAATTAGGATTGCCGAACCAATCTAGTTTAACTTTAGCACCACTTATGGTGTCACAGAGCATACTAAACCAAGTTGGACTCCAAATACTGCCTAAAAGCACACCGATTTTTCCTTGTAATTTGCCAGCCTCTGGAAAAGCCATCTCCTTATTGACGTACTGGTTGGGAACCACTGCAGGGAGTAACCAAAATTTTAGTCCGTATTTATTCTCGTAAGCATCCCGTAACTCTGGATGAGTAGCAAAACGTAGAGAACATTTGTTTAAAAATTCCTGCATCAAATCATCGGGAATATTGTTAACACTAACGTTCTGATCATCCATAATATAAGTGCACAAAGGAACATCATATAAATCTTTCACTGCGATGGACAATAGGAGATCTTCAGTATAGTAAGGTACACAAAAAACTCGTTTAATTGAATTACCTTGTAGTTTTTCTTGGATAAATTCATAGGCTTGGAGACGCGAAATTCCTTTTTCCGGTAAACAAATACTTATTTCACCAAAATCATGTTCCCCACCATAATGATTATCCGAGCGAATAGAGAAAATATTCTGGGTATCTCCCACAATTCGTCTCACTAAAGCTCCTGTACCATGTTTTTGATTGACTTCATTCGGTGTAATCACTACAGTCGCGTCACTGAGAGTTTTGCCTAATTGTTCAAATCGCCAATCTTTGGGCTTTCCTTGGGACAGAGATTGCCAGAGCCAGTCAGCTATTCCTTCTGAAGATAAGCTTTTAGCTAATTTAGCTGCTTGTTGTCTCAGAGATTCTTGATTTTCCGGTAAAGATATCCAGTTAACGGCTTGGATAAAGGAATCTTTTTCATAGTCACAAATCTTTCCGAGTTTTAATGTCGTTACAAAATTCGCCGCCGCCGTGTCTTGGCTTCCCATGACAATGAGAGGAGTAGAGGAAGTGGCAACAATATAAGGTATTCGAGATGGTAAACTTAGTTTGGCAATTTCTACCCTGTCAGATTGCTCATCAGATTCAGCAGTAGGAATCAAAGCAAAAGTTGAGTTAATTAATGCAGAAGTAAGTTGTGATTCAGTTGCTAAATATCCTTTGAAATTAATTCCTTTCTTACTTAATTCTTCTTCATCAAACTTAAGCCAATCTCGATTAGGATTCCCATACCAATCAATTTCTATGCCAGATTTGTCAGTGATTTCTGCCAGTCTATCTAACCATTTTTGGCTCCAAATATTGCCAACCATAATACCTTTGACTTGTTCCACTGAAGGTAGCTGCGAAAAAGAGGTATTAATTATGAGAGATTTAGGAGCAACAGGGGGTACAAACCAAAATTTGCAGTGATATTTTTGTTCATAGGCTTCGCATAAATCTTTTGATATTCCCAGACGTAGATCTGATTTTTCTAAGAGTTCTCCCATCACTTCGTCAGCAATATTGTTCACATAAATATTCTGATCATCCATCAAATAAGTACATAAAGGTATATTAAATACATCTTTTAGAGCGATCGCTGTTAAGAGATCATCAGTGTAATAGGGAACACAAAGTAGACGCTTGGGTCTTTTGCTGCCCAAGGTTTCTGACACTTTTTCTATAATTTCAGATCGAGAGGAATTGGCGTAAGACAAACAATAATTAGAATTACCAAAAGTCTGTTTTCCTCCATATAAATTATGTGATCGTATAGAAATAATTTGGGAAGAATCTTCAAAAATTCGCTTTAATAAAACACCAACTCCGTGATTTTCATTGACTTCACAATGGGCAATGATAAAATCAAAAATATCAGATACTTTTTCCGAACTGTTTTGACTTTTATCTGATTTATTTAAGTTGTCAATAGATAAAAGAATAGCTTCTCGGAGTTGTCTTTGCTGATGCTCTAATGAGGTAATATCCATTTATATATTTATAGCTGAATTATTTTGTTATTATTGGGATGACGACAAAACTAAAAATTTTGCTCCGGTCTAGGATTAAATTTGAGTATTTCCAGCAGACAAAAAGTCCCCCGCTCTCGTTTACGCTGATTAATTTAGCGTATTTTCGCATAAATCTTCTTATAAGTGGAGATTTCTTTATGTAAATTCACTTAGACCTTATAACTCAAACAGTGATCTAATGTCAAGCCTTAAAATATAAAATCTGGAGTCTCTTTTGGTCTATAATTGTCTAAAAATCAAAAATTTATAGCTCTAAAGATTAAATTTTGACTCTCCTCAAGTAGGGCAGATGTCAAGGGCATTTGAGAAAAAAGTTTATCGTCCTAAAGTGTTGAGATT
>DLXW01000101.1 GCA_003448685.1 Cyanothece sp. UBA12306 | reverse complement strand
CCTACTCCTCCTTTAGGGTAGTTAATTCCACCATAATGTCGGTCAGAAAAGACCATTCCCGCATTAATCATAGGAGTGCGATCGGCACGAACCACCGACCAACAGTAACATTCGATGTCAATAAATTTGAGTAGTTGGGGATCACTGATGTAGCGTCGCGCTATATCTCCCGCATTTTGAGGTAAATATTTGACCAAACCTAAACAGGCCATGGGATGTTGAAAAAATACCCGCATCAAATAGCGCGGTTCTTCTAAAGAGAGTAACTCCATGGCATTGAGACAGTTAAAGACTTGCCAACATTCACCATAAAAACGGCGAATTCCTCTTTCTTCTTGGGGAAATTTAGCGATTAATTCGGCTAAAAACTTTTCGTAGTCCCGATGAACTTTAATTTCCAACTCTTGGGGTAAATGATAATGAATCTGTACAGGATCTCGAATGCTTTCTAGACTGACATTAACCTCTTCTAAGGCACGGGTGAGTAAATTGGTCGTTCCTTGGTTTCCCAACCCGAAAATCATTGAAGCACCCACATCAAAGCGATATCCATTCCTCTCAAAATATCCCGCACTGCCTCCAGGGATGAGATACTTTTCTAACACTAAGACTTTAGCCCCTTTGGCAGCTAATTGGGTGGCGGTAACTAATCCTCCCATTCCTGAACCAATGACGATTACATCATAGTTTTGTTCATTAGTTCTGTTTTCAGCGCTGATCGCCTTTGATGTCTCTTTCATATCCTAGTCACAGTCTCAAGTTATTTAGTCTTTCTAGTTTATCTTTTCGATGGAGGCTATCGTAAAAAAAAGAGGGGAACCGTTTGTCTGATAACGATTCCACCTGCCGATCCTTGAGAGGAGAACACAATGATTATTACTATAGCCTTATTAAGAATCTATGTCAATAATATTGAGAAAACTTAGCAATAAACTAGAAGTTTTATTGAATACACTTGAACTATTAGATAAATTAAACCATTGAGTCAACCGAGAATATTAAAATTAGGATATTTGAGGATATTCCTAATCAATGACAGACCAAGATATTCAACTACTGATTCAAGCCGTCGAAAAAGCTGATTCAGCTGATGCTTTATTAAAAACAGTCGAGAATTTGGCCTGTGCGTCTGATCAGGCAGCCATTCCCACCTTGATAGAAGTTTTAGGGTATAACAACCCAGGAGCTGCTGTTGCTGCTGTTGAAGGATTAATTAATTTAGGAGATGTGGCAGTTCCCAATCTTCTTGCACAAATTGACGGCTATAATTATGGAGCTAGAGCTTGGGCTACGCGTGCTTTAGCCGGGATTGGTCATCCTAAAGCCCTTAATTTGTTAATTGAAGCCGCTAGTACAGATTTTGCCTTGAGTGTTCGTCGTTCTGCTGCCAGGGGACTGGGCAATATACGTTGGTCACAACTAAACGATGCAGAAGTTACAAAAGCCCAAAGTCAAACCATCGAGACTTTGATTCAAGTTTCCCAAGATCCTGAATGGGTAGTACGTTATGCCGCTTCAACCAGCTTAGAACAGTTGGCATCATCACTTAACCCAACTCAACCAGCCTTAGTCAGGCAAATTGTAGAAATATTCAATAATATCAGGGAAAAAGAGACGGAATTGTCCGTTAAAGTTCGAGTTCAATGGGCTTTGCAAAATTTGGCTGATTCCTAAGACTTCTTAATATTACTTTACAAAAACAGAACAAAAAATTTAACAAGATGTAACAAACAAAAAGGCCAATAGCATTGTATAAAAGTATCTTGAGGGGTAAACCGAGATGGATAAATTCTGCTCGAAATCACCCTTAGAATGCACCTTCGATGATTTCTGAGACTACTCAGAAGTTTTCTGACGGTTTCTTAAAAAAAAAATTGGCAAGGAACTTGGGAAATAACCAAGATTGAGTCGGTTTTTTAGCCAATATGAAAGGCTGAAACGGCTTAATCGCTCCAAAAAAGGGAAACCCGTTTTCCGGTCTAACTAATACATAAGTCAAGTAGGAGATTGATTCAATGTTTGACGCATTTACTAAAGTTGTTTCTCAAGCTGATGCTCGTGGGGAATTATTAACCGGTGCTCAGATCGACGCTTTAAGCGCAGTGGTTGCAGAAGGCAACAAACGGATGGATGCTGTAAACCGCATTACCGGCAACGCTTCTACCATTGTTGCTGACGCTGCTCGCAGCTTATTTGCAGAGCAACCTGGCTTAATCGCTCCTGGTGGGAACGCTTACACCAGCCGTCGTATGGCTGCTTGCTTACGCGACATGGACATCATCCTTCGCTATGTTACCTACGCTATTTTCAGCGGAGATGCTAGCATCCTCGAAGATCGTTGCTTAAATGGACTTCGGGAAACCTATCTTGCTCTAGGCGTTCCTGGCGCTTCTGTTGCTGCTGGCGTACAAAAAATGAAAGAGGCTGCAATCGCTCAAGTAATGAACCCCAGTGGAATTACCGCAGGTGATTGTGCCTCTCTACAATCTGAAATCGCTGGCTACTTTGATCGGGCGGCTTCTGCCGTTGCCTAATTATTACCCTTAATCTGGGTTAACAGGTAACCAAAATACGCTTTCAACAATGTTTCTAGGAAAACTTAGCAAAATAATCGGGAGATACCAAAACTATGAAAACCCCCTTGACTGAAGCCATTGCAACCGCTGATTCCCAAGGCCGCTTCTTGAGCAGCACCGAAATCCAAATTGCTTTTGGACGTTTTCGCCAAGCTGATGCTAGCTTAAAAGCGGCTAAAGCCTTAGGTGAAAAAGCCGGTTCCTTGGCAAGTGGCGCTGCTAATGCAGTCTATGCCAAATTCCCTTATACCACCCAAATGAGTGGACCTAACCATGCTGCTGACCAACGGGGTAAGGACAAGTGTGTTCGTGACATTGGTTACTACATCCGCATGATCCAATACTGCTTAGCTGCTGGTGGAACCGGTCCTATGGATGAATACCTCATTGCTGGTATCGATGAAATCAACCGGACTTTTGACCTATCCCCTAGCTGGTACGTTGAAGCTCTCAAGTACATCAAAGCTAACCACGGATTATCTGGAGATCCTGCTGTTGAAGCCGAGTCCTACATTGACTACGCCATCAATGCACTGAGCTAGTAATTCTAGAAGGTGCTAATGACCTGGAAAGGCAGGGGGTTGTTAGCTAATGAGTTAACAATCGTCTGTTTCTCCAGGTCTTGCTATATCTAAAACCATTCCTTAAAAATTCCAGGAGGTTTAAATATGACAAGTTTAATGGCAGCTCAAAGATTAGGGTTCGAGCCTTTTGTAGCCTCATCTCCCGTTGAATTACGGAGAAATTGGACAGAAGCAGAAGCAGAAGTAGCTATTAGTGCAGCCTACCGTCAGGTACTCGGCAATGAGCATTTGATGTCTAGTGAAAGGCTAACCAGTGCGGAATCTTTATTACGTAATGGCAGTATTTCGGTTAAAGATTTTGTCAGAGCGATCGCCCTATCAGAAGTCTACCGCAATAAATTTTTCCAAAGCAATCCCCAAAACCGTTTTATCGAACTCAATTATAAACATTTGTTAGGACGGGTTCCCTACGATCAAGCAGAAATCGCCTATCATACCGATCTCTATCATCAAGAGGGATACGAAAGGGAAATCAACTCCTACATTGACTCTCCTGAATATCAGGAAAGTTTTGGAGATTTAATTGTACCGTTCTATCGCGGATTCGCTACGGAATACCCCCCAAAAACCGTGGGATTTAGCCGAATTTTTCAGGTCTATCGCGGCTATGCCACCAGCGATCGCGCTCAAGGCCAAAGAAAACAAGGGACCTTAGTCCAAGAGTTAGCCCGCAATAGTGCCTCACCGAAAAATTGGGTTTGA
>DLXW01000091.1:563-7370 GCA_003448685.1 Cyanothece sp. UBA12306 | reverse complement strand
GTTTAACGGTGGGAGTGTCAAATCTTGTACAGTGACACTAATTTGTCATCGGTGACAAATTAGTGTCGTGAAGACAAATTAATTACGGATCAAAGATTCTTTTCTTGATCCTTCTGGTTTCCGTATTATTGGCGATCGCAATCTCTATGAAAAAATTGTAGGACAAGAATTGACAATAATTATTTATTTCGTCAAATCCCATTATTTTGTTAATTTTTTAAAAATGGGTTATCCTAGAAAAGCTATGGGTAATGAAAGTAAACCGATCAAAATCGTTAGTGATAACCGCAAAGCTCGTTTTCTTTACGAAATTCTGGAGACTTATGAGGCAGGTATCGCTTTAGTAGGCACTGAGGTTAAGTCTATTCGCGCAGGCAAAGTTAACCTCGGTGATGGCTATGTTTTAATTCGTCATGGGGAAGCGTTATTACTGAACGTTCATATTTCTCCTTATGAAAGGAGTGGGGCGTATTTTAACCACGATCCCCGTCGCGATCGAAAATTGTTGTTACATCGCAAGGAAATTAATAAGTTAATCGGACAAATAGAACAAAAAGGATTAACTGTTGTTCCTGTGAAATTGTATCTTAAAGGAAGTTTAGTTAAAGTAAGTATTGGACTCGCTAGAGGGAAGAAACTACACGATAAACGCGAAACCATCAAGCGTCGTCAAGATGAACGAGAAATGTCAAGAGCAATGAAACAATATTAACACAATCGAAGTTTGGAATTATTATTTGTTCGAGATAAAAGCAGTTTCACTCTAAATTATTTGAGATTCAAGATAACGGTTAATTTCAGAATTTGCCCCATTTTCTAACCAGACAATTACCTGTTCTTTTTCCTTACTAGGATTAACCCAAATAATACCTTGTAATTGATGGATATCAAGAGCTATTTTAGCAAATAAATATCTTACTGTATCATCGAGGGCAATAATCGTTTTATCAGTGGCGATCGCTGCTTCGATTAAATGGATATCTTTAATCATTATATCTCTTTGTCTATCCGTTGGGGCTAGGGTTTCTATTTGTGTCCATAAGGTTTGATCAATGGATAGATCTAATGGTTTTACTTGCTTGCGAGAAAACATCAGTTTTAACCATGTTTTAGCATACCTTGATTGGTGTTTTTTCCATTCATCATTAATTTCTTTTGTGAGGGCTAAATAATAACCATTATCTGAAATTATTTTAAGACAATTACGGCAATTTTTAGAAGTAGGATTAATTGAATTTTCTCCTCCAGCAGCGCGCGCAATTGAAGCATCAATAACTAAATCTTGAATTTGATTATTTCCCATTAGTTATCTTTCCATAGACGAGACTCAGCAGCAGTTAGATAACGATCATCTTCTGCTAGGGTAATTTCACTAAAATCAACGGGCCAATCTCCATAGGAACCTGTCTCATCTAGTTGGGTACTATACATTTGAGTTATACCATCTTCTCGCAATTGAAACCAGTTTAAATTTACTTTATCTTGAGAGATTAAACCTTCTGCTACTAAAGTTTGAATGCGGGTTAATAGGAGATCACTATGGGTTTCTACGACGACTTTTACCCCACGGTTTGCAGCATCAACTAAAATAGGTGCTAGGTTTGCTTGTGCGCGGGGATGGAGATGAATTTCGGGTTGTTCTATATAGACTAATTGTCCTGGTTTAGCAACTAATAATGCGACAATTACGGGTAAAACTTGTGATACTCCTAGTCCTACATCGGCAATATTAATTAGGTTATTTTTGTCAATATTATTCGTTAGTTTTCCAACTTGAATTTCTACTTGTACATCATTAGTTCTATTTGCTGCTACTTGGGATGTTAATCCTAAATTAGTTAAATATTCTCCTACTTGATTAATTCTCGGATCTTTATTATATTGCCATTCATGAATAACACTGGCAACATAATTATCAAAAGTCCCTTGAAATGTATCTCCAATTGCTGTTATAGGATAGCTTCTTTCTGGTGTTCCCCTTAACCCTGGCAAATGAATTATTTGACGTGTTTTTGCAAAAAAATCAGTAATATTATGGTTATTAGACCACACATTATCCGGAAATATTTCTGGTGTTAAAATCTCAATTTTTAGACTTATAAAACACCTTTTAGATAAAAAATTTAATTGCATTCTATCTTGATCACCAAAATAATTAGATATATATTCAAGACCACTGTTTTTGTTAATTTCTAAAAATTGCTCTTTACTAATATCATAAGAATAAATAACTTGCTCTTTACGGTAGTTATTATTATAATAAACTTTTCGTATTTCAAAACCCCCAGTTAACTTTTTACCTAATATATTTTTAAGATCAACTCTTTTATCTATTT
Source organism: Cyanothece sp. UBA12306 (assembly GCA_003448685.1). GTDB lineage: Bacteria > Cyanobacteriota > Cyanobacteriia > Cyanobacteriales > Microcystaceae > Rippkaea. The sequence goes on along the minus strand of DLXW01000091.1, from coordinate 5,034 downwards.
CAATTTTTATTTCTAATTCGTCAACTTCTTGTTTACCTGAAATGTTAGACAATAATTGTTCACTAGATGTAAATTTAACATGATTTCCATTAATTAATAACGCACCAGGATCGTAATGAGATTCTAACGTCTGCTTCATTAATAATATAGGTTGCATAATACTAGATTTACCTGAACTATTTGCTCCCGCTAAAATAGTTAAAGGTTTTATTTCTAAAGTACATTCGTCATAAAGAGACTTAAAACCTTTGACAGAAATTGAAGTAATACCTTGGTTTAAATCTTCAGTTTGTGTATTAGAATTGGGTAGACTTTCCATAATGAACTATTTTTAATAAGTATAGAATATTTTTTGATGGTGGGCAATGACCAATCTATCTTTGTAATTGTTTAATATAAGCGCGATCGCATCTTTTTGTTTCCACTTCTGTTACAGGTTGATATCCATAATTTTCATACAAGTTAACTGCTTCTTTCAGAATACTAGCTGTTTCAATAAAAATTTCTTGATACCCTTTATTGTCAATAGTTGTTTCTAATTCTTTTAATAAATATTTTCCTAAACCTTGTCCTCTAACTTGGGGTAACAAATACATTTTACGAATTTCTACCCCATTATTACCTTTGGATATTGGATAATAAGCAGCAGTTCCGACAATTTTGCTGTTATGTTCAACTATCCAAAACTCTCCTCCAACCGATAGATAAAAGCGTTCTACTTCTAACACATCTTGATCCGCTTCTTGGGGTTGCCAAGGTAAACCATATTCTCTCAACACAGTTTCAATTACTTTAGCAGCAGTCAGGCGATCGCTTGCTTTCCAGTCCCGAATTAAATAGTCTTTATAGTAAGTTAACATGGGTTTGAATGACTTTTATGATCATCTTAAAGCTTGCGTTAATGTTTTAATTCTAAAACTAATATTTTTGATCTTTATCTCCTAATTATTCATGAATCAAGTAAATTTTATCTTCAAAATTCAACCATTTTATTCCTAAAATACCACAACTAACTATGGATTCTAGGTTCAGGGTGTAAGGTAGATAAAATTTCACTTTCAACTATTGATAATTCCTCTAATCTTTGTTCGATTAAATCCCTCTCAAAATAAGTATCTGCTAAGATCCAATATACTCCATAATGTCTTGCTTCTGATGCCATTAAACTGCGATAAAATTTAGCTAATTCGACATCAGGACAATGTTGTCCTAATAATCCTAATCTTTCGTGTGATCGCGCTTCAATTAAAGCAGCAACTAACAAAGAATCTAATAACCTATCAGGTTCATGATGGCTAATTTGTTGGTTTAATTGTTTACCGTAGGGAGGAGGAGAAAGCGCAGCTAAGGCAATATTTCGTCTGTCTAACCATTGGTTAACTTGTTCAAAATGTTCTAATTCTTCTTGGGCGATCGCCGTTAATTTCCTAACTAAAGAAGCATTAGAAGGATAACGAAACATCAAATTTAAAGCAACTCCTGCTGCTTTTCTTTCACAATGAGAATGATCGAGCAAAATAGTGTCTAAATTAGATATCGCTTGTTCGATCCAAGCTTGTTGAGTGGGATTTTTTAAAACATTAATAGTAACAGTTGAATTGAGCATTTGATCATTAATTATTTGATGCAATAAATATAATACAAAGTAGGTAATATTGAATCTAGATTTGATTCATGATAGCTAATTCTCCTTGCAAAAAATCAATAAATTGTCTCGCAGTTCTTCCCGATCTTCCATTGTGTCTAGTTGCCCATTGTTTAGCTTTAAATTCTAGTTCTTCTGGAGGTAAATTCAGTCCTGCTTGTTGTGCTAAATGATGGACAATATTGAGGTATTTTTCTTGATTTGCTGGTTCAAAAGTTAAAGTTAAACCAAAGCGATCGCTAAAGGATAATTTTTCTTGTATTGTATCCCAAGCATGGACTTCATCTGCTTCACTAAGTTGGGGACGATCCCCAAAAAATTCTTTGATTAAATGTCTCCTATTAGAAGTAGCATAAACCACAACATTTTGTGCTTTAGCAGTCACACTTCCTTCTAAAACCACTTTCAAAGATTTAAACGCATCGTCATCTTCCTCAAAGGAAAGATCATCAACAAAAATAATAAATTTCTGAGATATATTTCTTAATTTGTCGACAATAAACGGTAAATGTTTTAATTGAGACTTACTGACTTCTATTAATCTTAATGCTTGAGTGCTATATTGATTCAATAAACCTTTAACTAAAGAAGATTTTCCCGAACCTCTACTGCCATATAATAATACATGAAGGGCAGGGTAGCCTGCTAATAAAATTTCTGTATTTTTGATCAAGGATGCTTTTTGTGTTTCATAACCTACAATTTCATTTAATTGAACGGCATCGGGATTATTAATACCAATTAATTGGTTATCGTACCATTTAAGGGCTTTATATTGGGCGAAAATACCCGTACCTTGTTGACGATAATAGTTAGCTAACTCTTCTATTACTTCTTGCCAATCATTACTTTTATGTAAAAAACTATCTTGATTGTTATCTAATTCCCAAGCCAAAGTAACAGAATCTTTTTTAATAGTTTCTTTAAGCCATTGAGCTATTTCTTTAGGTTGACAATGATACGCTTTTTGTAGAATACTTAAATCGTGTTTAACAGCATCTATTAGAGATTTTGGCAAGTTTTTTAGGGGAACTGCTTGGATTTGCTCACTAAAAGGATTAGTATTTATAAGAATTTCATCTATTAAGTAATCTTGCCAACTTTTTTGTTGCTTAGCTAAGGCATTAAATAATTCACCATAAGCTATTAAACAATCTAAATTTAGATGATCATCTTCAGGATAACTAAGACAGTCTAAAAGATTCAAAAAAGCTTCACCTATTTCATTCTTAAAAACTGATTGATAGAGAAGTAATGAAGAAATTTGACTATAAAGAGATTGATTAGATAACATTACTTGATTCATGTATATTAATTATTGGTATAATCAGATTAATTAGGTTTCTAAGTCAAGGTAAATTTATTAGATTACTAAAATCCTAAATCTGCTTTAGCTTGTTGTGCTAAGGAAAACAATTTTTCATCAGGCATTTCTGACCAATTAATTGCCCCAATTTCTGCATAAAATTGTTGATCATAGGCGCGAGTTCTAATAACTACTGGCATTGGAACAGCATGACCTAAAATTAAAGCTTGTTGTTTTGAATCTAATTTGGCTAAAACTGAGCGTAAATTTTGCCCTCCTGAAACCCCAGTAAAAATGGCTTCAATGTCCTTTTCATCATTCAATAAACAAGTAATACGAGTCCCCACTTGAGACATCACCTCATTATCAATTCCTGATGGTCTTTGATCCACTACTAATAGGGTAACAAAATATTTTCTCATCTCCCTCGCAATGGTTCCAAAAATAGTTTGATGAACTATCTTAGAATCAAGAAAACGGTGTGCCTCTTCAATGGTAATAACTAATTGTCTAGGACGATCAACCGGATTTTTTGACTGAAGAAATTTTTCCGATTTTCTTACATAACTGGCATGAATTCTACGAGTGATCATATTGGTCGCTAACATATAAGATAACATATTAGACTGAGACCCAAATTCTACTACAACGTGTTTACCTGCATCCAAAGATTGTAAAATTTGATCAATATAATTATGAGGGCAAGCAGTTCGTAAATACTTCATATTTTCTAATCGCATTAATTTCCTTTGTAGGGACATAATTGATCCCGCGTGGCCTTGTTTTTCCTGACAAAATATTTTAATATCTTCATTGCTCATATTTAATAGATTTATAATCCAAGATTTACCATATTCAGCCGCTAGAATATTAGCATTATCTAAACTTGCTTCGGAGATACCTAACTCATAACCCACTAAGCGAATATCTTCAATCTCAATTTGATCATAGCTCAAGTATAATTCTTGAGCATCGCTAACCCCTCGCCTTTTAGTAGACTCAGCATCCAAGGTATAAATTTCTACTTCTCCAGGGAACAATTGGCGCAACCCTTTTACTGTAGAAACACGCTTCCCTTCTTTCATTGCTTCCCACCCATATTCCGAGTGCATATCAAACATTAAATTAACCGCCGCTTGCTTACGAATAATACCCGAAATTAACAAGCGAGTTAAGAAAGATTTACCAGTTCCTGACTTACCAAAAACACCATTACTCCTTTCTACAAACCGATCTAAATCAATACAAATTGGCACTTCCATATCTAAAGGTTTACCAATAGCAAAATTGCGTCGGCTTGGATCATCTTCCCAGCCAAAAACAGAGCGGAAATCTGTTTCTGAGGCCTCATAAACTTGACTAAAATGTGCTGGAATTGTTTTAACAGGAAGTAATTCTAAATCACTATTAGTTTGTGCTTCAAAAGAGCCTAAAGAACTGTCTTTTTGATTAGTTTCTAAGAATTTTTTTTCTTCCCTTTCAATTGGAGTAAACATCAACATAGGAGCCAATTCTACCTA
>DLXW01000091.1:0-342 GCA_003448685.1 Cyanothece sp. UBA12306 | reverse complement strand
AGCCAATTCTACCTTACCGTAGGTGCCACTCCCCGCCAGAACATCCCGCATAAAACTATCTTCAAAACTCGGAGGATTAGCTAAAATTCGAGGGTTAGAGGTTCCTAAGGAAACATCCGTCAAAAGACAAAAAAACCGCGATCGCACCCCTTGAACCACCAAAAATTTACCCACCCGCATCTGTTCCACAGAAATGTCGGGATGTAACCGAACCTCTAAACCTTGACTAAGAGATCCTTCAATAACTGATCCGAGGGGTTGTTCTATCATGTTTCACCAGATGAAAATCACATACGCTACAGATAGGGTTGGTTCAGAAGTATAGCGCTACGCGCAATTAAG
>DLXW01000163.1:8674-8996 GCA_003448685.1 Cyanothece sp. UBA12306 | reverse complement strand
CCCTCTCCCGAAGGGAGTTGAATTGCTCCCTTTCCAGGGTGATTAATAATTGTTTGGTTAATGGTTTGATAAACTTGGTTATTTTCTCCCTATTCTGTTAGTCTCAATCTGGGTATCACCATTGTGACGGCGATTAACATTTATTCTTCCTGTTTGTACGCGAATTTCTCCTCCTTGGGACTCAATTGAAATCAGTAGATTCATGGCAGTGGAAACAGAAGTAGAATTTTTCAGTTAAATTTTGCGAATTATTAGAAAACTAAAGTTGAATTTAGTAGAAAAAAGGATAAAAAAATCGAAAAAAGTAGAATAGAGCCCCAGT
>DLXW01000163.1:4683-8493 GCA_003448685.1 Cyanothece sp. UBA12306 | reverse complement strand
GATAGAATAGAGCCCCAGTATCTGCACAAAAAAACTCTACTTACTGAGTTTGGGGTTAAGAGTTAAGATAGAAAAAATATACAAAGTCTTAGGTTAGAGTAACATCAAGATGAGCAAAGGCACCCTATTCGATAAAGTTTGGGATACTCATACCGTCAAAATTTTACCATCAGGACAAACCCAACTCTTGATCGGACTACATCTTACCCACGAAGTCACCAGTCCCCAAGCATTCGCGATGTTAAGGGAAAGAGGACTCAAAGTCTTATATCCTGAGCGCACAGTAGCTACTGTTGATCATATCGTTCCCACCGACAATCAAGTTCGTCCCTTCGTAGACCATCTGGCCGAAGAAATGATCCAAGCATTAGAAACCAATGCTCAAGAATACGGTATCCGTTTCTATAATATTGGCTCAGGAAATCAAGGTATAGTCCATGTGATCGCTCCTGAACAAGGGTTAACTCAACCTGGAATGACCATCGCTTGCGGTGACTCCCATACTTCCACCCACGGGGCTTTTGGTGCGATCGCTTTTGGGATCGGAAGTTCCCAAGTCAGAGACGTTTTGGCGACTCAAACCCTAGCTCTATCCAAGCTAAAAGTGCGTAAAGTTGAAGTTAATGGTACTTTACCCCCTGGAGTCTATGCCAAAGATGTTATCCTCCATATCATTCGTAAATTAGGGGTTAAAGGGGGTGTGGGTTACGCCTATGAATACGCCGGAACCACCTTCGAGGCCATGTCTATGGAAGAAAGAATGACCGTGTGTAATATGTCCATTGAAGGGGGAGCCAGATGTGGTTATATTAACCCCGACCAAGTGACTTTTGACTATCTCAAAGGTAGAGATTTTGCCCCCACAGGAGATAATTGGGACCAGGCTGTTCAATGGTGGCAAAGTATGCGGTCTGATGACGATGCCGAGTATGATGATGTAGTGGTCTTTGATGCTAGTGAAATTGAACCGACGATCACTTGGGGTATTACTCCAGGTCAAGGTATTGGAGTTAATGAAGCAATTCCTACCCCTGAAAGTTTACCAGAAAGCGATCGCGCGATCGCCCAAGAAGCTTACCAATATATGCAGCTTGACCCAGGAAATCCGATTAAGGGAACTAAGGTAGATGTTTGCTTTATCGGAAGTTGTACCAATGGCCGCCTTAGTGACCTACGGGAAGCGGCGAAATTTGCCCAAGGTCATCAGGTTTCCCCAGGGGTTAAGGCCTTTGTGGTTCCTGGTTCAGAACGGGTTAAAGCAGAAGCTGAAGCAGAAGGACTCGATCAAATTTTCGTCAAAGCTGGTTTTGAATGGCGTGAGGCGGGATGTTCCATGTGTTTGGCCATGAATCCTGATAAATTACAAGGGGATCAAATTAGTGCTTCTTCTTCTAATCGTAATTTTAAAGGTCGTCAGGGTTCGTCTACTGGTCGAACCTTACTAATGAGTCCAGCTATGGTGGTCGCAGCAGCCATTAATGGTCAAGTCTCGGATGTTCGGGAATTGTTATGTTAAAGGAAATTTAGAATGTAGAATGCAGAATTTAGAATGCAAAATGTAAATCTGTCATTATCAGCAATTCTAAATTTTCAATTCTCTAACGTCCTAAATCGTGCATTTTATTAATTGCTGTAGCACATTTTTCAGTAACCTGTTCGAGAGCAAAACGTTTACTCGAAGAAGGAGGATCAACTAAGTTACCAACACGTAAGGTTAGGGGGACGGGGAGAGGAAAGGGAACACCCTGGCGCAAAATCTTCTCAGTTCCCCATAAACAGACCGGAAGTAAAGGAACTTGGGCTTTAGCTGCAATCATCGCTGCTCCCAATTTGGGTTCATTGATACGGCCATCAGAGGTACGAGTTCCTTCGAGGAAAATTCCCACACTCCAACCTTCTCGAATGGCTTGTAATGCTGCCCTAATTGCCCCGCGATCGCCCGATCCTCGTTTGACTGGATAGGCCCCATACATTCTAATTCCCTGCTTGAGAAGGGGAACTTCAAATAACTCTTCTTTGGCCATATAGGCTACAGGGCGACAGATACTACTAGCTAAAATCGGAGGATCAAAATAACTGGCGTGATTACTAACCACAATCAAGGATTTTTCTAGAGGAACTTTTTCGAGTCCATGAATTTTTCCTCGGAAATAAGTATGAAAAACTGGAGTAATAATTATGCCCTTAAATAGATAATAAGGTATTAAATTAATAACTGGTTCTCGTTGCTTCAAATCATGATCAACCATGGCAATCGAATTTTTTCTCTATTAATTAATAAGTTTTAATCGAACCAGCCAATATCATCATTAGTCAGTGGCTTATCTGTTTGAGGAGGAGCAATATAACGACCCATGGAGCGAGGCCTACTTACTAAAGTCTGTTTTTTTTGTAAGACCATTGCTTGAGATTTAGTGTCTAATTTTGTTTCCTGTTTAGCTTGACCTAATTCTGCATTGAGACTTTCAATAACTTGTTTTTGTTCCTCTAATTGGGCTGCCATTTCTTCATTTTTTTGCAATTGAATATACAGCTTTTCTACTAATTGTTTTTGTTCTTCTAATTCTGTTTGATATTGCTCGGTTTTTGCTAAATCTGATTGTAAGGTTTTAATTAAGGTTTTTTGTTCTTCTAATTCTGTTTGATATTGCTCGGTTTTTGCTAAATCTGATTGTAAGGTTTTAACTAGGGTTTTTTGTTCTTCTAATTCTGATTTGAGGGCATCAACTGGTTGATTAGCGATCGCTAAAGCTGCCATTAATTCCTTGATTTTTGTTTCTAGTTGAGCCTTTGTCATCCGTTTTAGACTAGAACTAGAAATTGGTTTTTGGGGAAGATCAGCTTTTGTTGTTGCTGTATCAGTTGGCTCACTATCAGAAGCTGTTACTTCTACATTTTCAGTAGCTTCTTGCCGCAATAAATCAGATAAACTTTTTTTATTCATAATTAATTTTAGTTACTCCAATCTCTTTGTAATTCTTCTGCTACCCGACGATAATCTGCCTGTGCTTCCTTGGCGTTTTTTCCCTTCCATTCTGTAATGGGAACTCCTTCTAAAACTGCTCTTTCATGGGCTTTATATTGACGAACAAAGGCATGGCAAGAGGGTATTCCCAATTCTAGGAGGGTATTTTGTGCCTCTAGGGTTTCTTTTAGACTGCGAGAGTCCACTTTGGTTAACAAGACTCGATGGGATGTCTTGAGGGGCATCACCATGGTTCGCACTGTCTCAATTAGTGCTGTTAAATCCATCGCTGCTGGTGGAGTGGGCAAAACTAGGTAATCAGCAGAAATAATCACCGCTTTTAGGGCTTCTGAGCGTAATGCAGGGGGAGTATCCACAACAATGAGTTCATAATCGCTAATTTGACGGAGTTTTCCTAAAAGCTTAGGGTTGGTTTCTTCGGTTAAATCAAAATCCATTCCGGTTTCACTTCGTTCAGTCCACCAGGTGGCTGAACCTTGGGGATCAGCATCCACAAACAAAACGTTGAGTTTTTCGGCTAAAATAGCCGCTAAATTAACAGCTGTAGTGGTTTTACCCACGCCCCCTTTACCATTCACGACAGCGAGAACAGTTGTTTGGGATGAAGATGATTTTAGAGAATTATTCCCCTGACTCATTGCATTATCGCCACAAGGATGATTGTTTTCACCATATCATGGAAAGGTGCGCAGTGCGAAGATAAATTTAAAATATGGGGGAAGTATAGGGAAGGGTGGGAAGAGGGGGAAGATTGGGAAGGGTGGGGAAGACAGGGAAGATAGAGAAGAGGGGGAAGATTGGAAAGACAAAAATTGGACTATTGC
>DLXW01000163.1:0-4434 GCA_003448685.1 Cyanothece sp. UBA12306 | reverse complement strand
CACACCTCCCACACTCCCCACAGATGGACGAGGATAGGATAGGATAGAAATCTCTGTTGGCGATGGATAACCTAGGAGACTTCTGTGAATAATAACTTCCCCAAATTAATCTCCCTCAACGACTCTGGCTTTGGCTGTTTGTTAACTTGTATTTTATTGGGGCTATTTTTGGGATCTGTCGGACTGGGTTGGGTGGTGAATGGTTTTCTGATCCTAATAGCCATCATTCTCATTGCTCCGGTTATTGCCCTATGGGGTTTACGTTGGTGGCTGAAACAGAATTTAGTAGAAGATCAATGTCCGGTGTGTAGTTACGAGTTTACCGGATTTAATCAGGGAGAATGTCAATGTCCCAATTGTGGTGAACCCCTCAAGGTAGAAGGAGGGCATTTTCATCGGATTACTCCCCCAGGAACAATTGATGTCGATGCTGTGGAAGTATCAGTTAAACAAATAGATGATCAACTCAATGGGTAATGGATAATAGGGCATAGGCAATAGTTACCGAAAAACTTGGTTTAAAGCCTCGCCCTTTTAGGGCGACTTTAGATGATTTATAATATATTAAAAATAGCGGATAGGGTAAGCAACCGCTTAAAAAACCCAGTCATCTAAGGATGAACGCACCTTGAAAACTAGAGTTATGGGGTCCTATAGGGGAATGCTCCTCTAGGTAAAAAATCTAAGCAGCAAGTACCAGAGAAACCAAAGTATTTTGGGGTTTTGAACTGTATCGTGGGGCACACGAAAACAGACCCCAGCAAATGGGGTAAACGTCTGGGGAGAGAATCGTCTCTGGATTAAATACCGCAAGGGATTTAATTTAAGCGAACTCGTTGAGTCAGAAATCCAAGATGGCGACTCTTGGAGAATCCACGCACTTCTAGGGCTTGGAGTATGTCAAAGGCACTGATACACTTATGACTGATGACTCGATCGTCTGCTACTGTTACATAATTTAAAGATGTGTCAACTTTTAGCTAACGATATTCAGTCTCTGCGGTAAACTAACCCATAATCCGCACTTTTAAGTAAGGAGAACACCTAGGTTTTGGAGCCTATACTCAATGTCTCATACAGTTAACATCTACGATACTTGCATTGGTTGCACTCAATGTGTTCGAGCTTGTCCCCTCGATGTTTTGGAGATGGTCCCCTGGGATGGCTGTAAAGCCGGCCAGATTGCCGCCTCTCCTCGGACAGAAGATTGCGTTGGTTGCAAGCGGTGCGAAACAGCTTGTCCTACTGATTTCTTGAGTATCCGTGTCTATTTAGGGGCGGAAACTACCCGCAGTATGGGCTTAGCCTACTAACATAAACATCGACTTAAGCGTGTAATCATTAACACACTTTCAATATCCTCATAAATTTTTCTTTGAGAGGGGGCCGTTTGCTCCCTCTTTTATGTTTTTATTGTTTTAATCAAAGGTTTGGCTAGATCGTGTAACAGTAAATAAACACAAGGAATAATCAATAAAGTTAATACAGTAGCCAGAGATAATCCTGAAAAAACAACAATACCTAATGGTTGTAAAAATTCTCCTCCTTCTCCTAAATTTAAAGCGAGGGGGAACATTCCCAATACGGTGGTAATTGTTGTCATTAAAATTGGGCGTAATCTTTGGGGTGCGGCTTGGAGAATTGCTGTTTGGCGATCGCAGCCTTTTTCTTTCCTGATTTGGTTAGCTAATTCCACCATAATAATACCATTATTAACGACAATTCCCACTAAAAGAATTGCTCCTACAATAACCGTTGCACCAATAGCTGTTTGGGTTAGATATAGTCCTAAAATACCACCAGAAAGTGCTAAAGGAAGAGTTATCATAATCACTAAAGGATCGATTAAAGAATTATATTGAACTGCCATAACAACGAATACCAAAAAGGCAGCTAATCCTCCTAAAGTTCTCAAGGAAGATTGTAATTGTTGATTATTTTTTTCGGCATAACTTGGTAAAATTCTTACTCCTTCTGGTAACTCTAAATCTCCTAATACTTGTTTAACTTCTTGTAATGCTAGACCTAAACTTGCTCCTTCGCTTAAGTTACCAACTATAATAAAGACTTGACGTTGATTAATGCGCTTAATTTCACCAGGAGCTTTACCTTTTTCCAAATGAGCTACATCTCCTAGGCGAATTAGTTGGTTGGTTTGGGTAAATAAGGGAATTTGTTGCAATTGATCAGGATAGTTAATTAAATTGCTATCGAGTTGTACTCGAATATCTACTAAGCGGTTATCCCTTTGTAAATAGGTTGGAACTGTTCCTTGAAGGGCGGTTCCTAGGGATTTACTAATATCTTCTATTGTCAAATTAAAGGCAGATAAACGCTCAAAATCAGGCAAGATTTTTATTTCTGGTTGACGGGGATCAGCATCGGGACGAAATTTAGCTAAAGTCGCTTTTTCTTCTAGAATATTTAATACTTTTTCTCCTGCTTTTTCTAAAGAATCTTGATTTTTACCTTGCAAAATCAAATCAATATCAGCCCTTCTTACAGGAGAATTATTAAGGTTGATTCCACGAACGCTGCCAGGAAATACTATTAAACGAGTTTTTACTAAGTTTAATTGATCTAATTTTTTGTTAATTTTTTCAGTATAAGCTTCCACATCTGTTCCTGATTTCAGAGTAATATTACTTGATCCTCTCAAAACATTTTCACTGGTATTTCTGCCAAACAAAAAGCCTCCTGCTGTGGTAAAAGCATAATCTGTTTCAGGCTCCTTTGTAATAATATCATCAACTATTTTCATTACTTGATAATTAGTTTTTAAAGCAGTATTTGGAGGAAATTGAGTAATTAATATTGCTTGTCCTGTATTGATTCTTGGTAAAATTTCTTGGGGTATTTTTTGTGCTAAATCTAAACTAATTCCCCCCAATACAAAAAAGGCAATAATTACTACTAAAAATCGAAATTTAATTAAGAGAGCAAGAAATTTTTTATATTGTTGAGTAGCAGCTTCAAAAGAACGATTAAACCAATAAAGTGGCCAAAAATTATGTAACCCACTTGACCAGGGAATTGCTAATAAACGAGAAGTTAACATAGGAACAACTGTCAAAGCAACTAAAATAGAAGCTGCAACGGCAAAACTAATGGTTAAAATTAGTTCATTAAATAATAAAGCAATAAAACCACCAATCATCAAAAATGGTAAAACAGCGACTAAGTTTGTGCTAGTAGAGGCAATTAAAGCTGATTCAACTGTTTGACTGCTGGCGATAGATTGTTCAATTAATTGATGAGAGTTTAACTTCATTTTACAATCTTTTTTTGAGGTTAATCTTGCACTTTTGGCAATAGTTTCTAACATAACAATCGAGTTATCTACTACGATTCCTACCCCCAATGCTAACCCACCTAAACTAAAGACATTGAGGGATAAACCAAACAATTTCATCAGAATAATTGCCCCGAGACTTGCTAAAGGAATCGATAGAACAATAATGAAGGTTTGACGGAGTGATCCTAAGAATAATAAAACCGCGATCGCAGCTAGTCCTGTACCAATTAATCCTGAAGTAATAACATTATTAATTGCATTGCGAATAAAAATTGATTCATCTAAGGTTGTTACTAATGTAATATCATCAGGAATAATTCCCCCTTTTTGCAATTCCTCAAGCTTTTGTTTAATAGATTTTACTACTTCAATTGTATTAGCTTCTGGTTGTTTCTGGACACTAATTTTAACTGCAGGTTTACCATTTAAAGAGACAAAAATTCTTGGCTCTTCTGTCCCATCAATAACTTCCGCAAAATCCCTTAAATATACGCGACGAGATGGACTTATATTTGATAATTGTGAATTAACTGCAAAGGATAAATTACGAATTTCTTCTACACTTTGAAACCGTCCTAATGCACGGGTTAAAGGTTCACTATTTTGTCCTAATAATCTTCCTCCAGCAATATCTTGATTAGTTTCTTCTAAGTGTTCTAAAACATCGTTTAAACCTACTCCTAAAGCTTGTAACCGATTTAGATCAATATTAATTCTAACTTCTTCTTCTAATCCTCCTGATACATCTACCAAAGCTACTCCAGGAACAACACTTAATTCTCTGTCCAATTCTTCATCAGCAAATACCCTCAAATCAACCTCTTGTTTTATTGAAGAAGTTAGGGCAAATTCATAGACAGGTAATTGTGAAGGATCAAACTTAAATAAACGGGCAGATTCCAAATTTTCTGGTAAACTATTTCTGGCGCGATTAAATGCTGCTGTAGCATCATTTAAGGCTTGATCAATATTTCCTCCTACTCTAAAAAAGAGATCTAAACGAACTTGTCCTTCACGGGTTTGTGAGTAGATTTGTTCGACTCCTTCTGCTGCGGATAATGCTTGTTCTAGAGGTCGAGTAATTTCATCTATGGCAATTTCTGGGGCAATTCCTGGCGTTTCTAAACGGACTCCAATAC
>DLXW01000066.1:10244-10605 GCA_003448685.1 Cyanothece sp. UBA12306 | reverse complement strand
ATGGCTTGTTTTTACTCAATCTCCAATCTGCAATCTCCATTCTACAATCTTCCGCTCTTGTTCAGAACTTGAAGTTATTTTTACTCCAATATTTACATTTAGCTCTTTACACAAAACAGAGTAAATCGCTGTTAAATTATCCATTGTCGGATTACCTTTAGCTGATAGCATTCGATGAAGACTCTTACTTGGTTTAGACGTTTGAATTGCCAGTTCTTCAAACCCTATCGTTGAATTCACTAAATCTCTTAATATAAGTCTGGCGGTGTCTGGTTCACCATTAAGAAAAAGAGATGTAGCTTCATCAAGCAAAGCTCTAGCAAATTCATGATCTTGATTGACTCGCTTATTAATTGTTTCG
>DLXW01000066.1:0-10024 GCA_003448685.1 Cyanothece sp. UBA12306 | reverse complement strand
CTTTTTTTTAGCCTGTTTTTTGCGCATTTTATATTCTTGGTACAACTTTTTGGCTTTTTCTAGATCAGATTGTTGACTCTTTTTTGTTCCACCACCAAATAAAATTATGATTTGTTTACCTTTTAAAAATGATTAAATTAAAAAATAAGGAAGATTTTTGCTATTTTTTTTGTTCTTAAGCACTAGACTTGTATCCTTATAAATGCCAATATTTACAGTTTTCACAATTTATGCAAAATTACTGAAAGTCTTTATCAAGATTTAATAACTATCAATATGGATCTTCAATAAACCCTGAAACCCTTATTCAATATGAGTTTACAGCAATACATGACGAATAATAGTCAGAGTCTTAGGCACGTTTCAGGATTAATCTTGAAAAATTATTGGGAATTATTAGCAACAGTGCTACAATACATCAGACAAATATCGATAAAGATCTTCAACTTTAAGTTAAGGAGTAAATCAACAAACCGTGAAACCTATTTCCAGACGTATTTTCCTGAGTATTAGTACAGCAACTGCGGTGGTGGGAGTTAATCAGCTTTTAGCTAGTTGTGGCAATAATCAAAGTGATACGAGTACCAGTCCCAGTCCCGATACCACCACTACCCCTGCTGAGGGAGAACTTAATCTATATTCATCGCGTCACTACAACACCGATGAAGAACTGTATCAAGGGTTTACCAAAGAGACAGGAGTTAAGGTTAATCTAATTGAAGGAAAAGACGATGAATTGATCGAACGTATCCAAAGCGAAGGTGAAAATACTCCGGCAGATATTTTAATTACCGTTGATATCGGCCGTCTCTGGCGCGCCCAAGAAGCAGGAATTTTTACCCCTGTTTCTTCTACTATTTTAACAGAAAAGATTCCCCCTGCTTTACGTGATCCAGAAGGTAACTGGTTTGGATTTACCAAGCGAGCGCGGGTTATTATGTATAACAAAGATAAGGTAAAACCCGAAGAACTTTCTACCTACGAAAATCTGGCTGTTCCTAAATGGAAAGGTCGCTTTATTGTCCGTTCTTCTGGTAATATTTATAATCAATCTTTAGTTGCTTCTTTAATTGAAGCACATGGAGAAGCTAAAACCGAAGAATGGTGCAAGGGTTTAGTGGAAAATTTTGCACGGGAACCCCAAAGTAATGATACTGGACAAATTCAAGATGTGGCTGCTGGAGTGGGGGATCTTACCCTAGCTAACACCTACTATTTAGCCAGATTTGCTAAATCCGAAGATCCAGTAAAACAAGAAGTTTATCAAAAAATTGGGCTATTTTTCCCTAATCAAAACGATCGGGGAACCCATGTCAATATTAGTGGGGCAGGAGTAGTCAAAACATCTAAAAATCAGGAGAATGCGGTCAAATTCTTGGAATATTTAGCCTCAGATAAAGCTCAAGAATTTTTTGCCCAGGGAAATAATGAATACCCCGTAGTAGAAGGGATAACCTTAGATCCGGTTTTAGAGGGTTTTGGCACTTTTAAAGCCGATGAGACTAATATTGCTTCCTTTGGTCCCAATTTAGCCACTGCTGTTAAAGTCATGGATCGCGCTGGTTGGAAGTAAATTTTTTCCCAATTTCTCATCTATAAACTGAGTTCAAACCTTCTTCCCTTCCCTGACAGGTGATTAACCCTCTTGTGCGGAAATAGTATAATGATAATCATTATCAAAAAATAGTGTGAGGATGAATTGCAAATGGTGTTAAAAAGACTCGCTTTGATTCAATTTCCCCTAATTATCTTAGGAATAATGATGATGAACTCCCTTAGTTCCCAAGCTGTACCGCTACCGGAGTTACCTGATAATAATTTTAGGCTGAAACAGTCCCGTGATGGCTTTTTAAATGGTACCAACCGCCGTCAAAGATCGCGATCGCAAGTAACCAGTGTTTCGGAGTTACAAGATGTTGCCCCCACCCAATGGGCCTATGAAGCATTGCGAGGGTTAGTAGAACGCTATGGTTGCATTGTGGGCTATCCTGATCGCACCTTTAGAGGCGATCGCGCCCTCTCCCGTTATGAATTTGCGGCGGGGTTAAATTCGTGTTTAAACACCATAGAACGGCTATTACAGGAGAATGTAGCAGTCTTAAGGGAAGATATCGAAAAACTGAAGCGACTGGCCCAGGAATTTGAAGGGGAATTAGCGGCCTTGGGTTCACGGGTGAGTAACCTAGAAAACAGGGTAGCCTACCTTGAAGATCATCAATTTTCCACCACCACAAAACTGAGTGCAGAGTTCGTAGTTGGGTTAACGGGGATCACCAGTGGAGAGAGAAATGGGGGAAGCGAAGAGATCAATAAAGTGACTAACCTGGGGTATCGGGGACGACTCGAACTCAATACCACCTTTGATGGTAATGATCTACTCTATACCCGTCTGGCAACAGGAACTGTACCTGCCTATTCTGACATTACAGGGACTTTTGAAGGGGAATTAGGTTTTGCGCAACCTGATAATAGTGATTTAGCCATAGAACTGATTATCTATGAGTTTGATCTCGCTGAAAATGTGCGAATGTTTGTCGAACCCGTTGGGGGTGCTTTTGATGACTTCGTTCCCACAGTCAACTTCCTTGATGGTGATGGTGCTTCTGGGGCGATATCTGCTTTTGGTAGTCGTAATCCCCTGTATTATATGGCAGAGGGGCCAGGTATTGGCTTCCAAGGCAGAATTTTTGAGGTTTTTGAATGGAGTGGGGGTTATTTAGCTACTGATGGTAATGATCCTGCCTTGGGTGCAGGGATGTTTAATGGTCCCTATGGAGTTATTGGACAATTTGCCTATGAACCTAGTGACAATTTTAAAGTAGCTTTTACCTATGTTCATGGCTACAATAATCTTGATTCGGGAACGGGTAGTCGTCGCGCTAATTTTCAAACTTTTATTGAGGAAGAATTTGAAGATTTTGAAGCCTCGGTTAATACGGTTAATAACTCCTATGGGATGGAATTGAGTTGGCGTATTTTTGATCGATTTGTATTAGGAGGTTGGGGCGGTTTTACCACCACCAGAACCCTCGGAGCCATAGATTTAGGAGAAGATTTAGACCCTATAGGTAGGGGAAAACTAGATATCTGGAATTGGGCGGTAACTTTGGCGTTTCCTGATGCCTTTTTTGAAGGAGATACAGCCGGAATTATTGTGGGGATGGAACCTTGGGTTTCTAAGTCAGATATTATCCTTCCTGACGGGTTAAGAAATAATGACCGCGATAGTTCTTTTCATGTAGAAGCTATCTACGAATACCCCATTAATGACAACATCTCTATTACTCCTGGGATCATTATTATTACTGAACCAGATTATGACGATAATAATGAATCTTTAGTCATTGGAACTATTCGGACAACCTTTACTTTTTGATTTTTCAATACCTCCTCACATTTTTTATTCTGAGGTTATTTCAATGACCTAACAATTGTATCAAGAGGCCAGATTATGGAACCCAAAATTATTACCTATTTGCGAGAAATTCCCATTGGAACTCATGGTTATATTGTGGGTTATGATCAGGTTTTCGGTGGTTATCGCGGCAAATTATCGTCAATAGGTTTAATTCCAGGGACTGAGTTTATTTTAATTCGTCATGGTTCCATAATTGTGCCATTAATCATTGAAGTAAAAGGCAACTTATTAAGATTATCTAAACCAGAAGCTGATGCTTTGTGTATCGAAATATAATTGATAATATAGAAATTAAAATCTGAAATTAGTTATTATTAAATATTATGAGTAATCCTGTTAATTCCCATTTTAAAAGTTGGAGTCGTCGTCAACTACTTGAATATGGAATAGTAGGTTTAGGAATGGCGGGAACTGCAATGTTATTACGTAATTTTGCTTCGAAAGCTATGTCAACTGTTAAAGTTCCTGATGTGGAGATAGAAGATAATTCTTCTTTAAATAATCCTTTTAATCCCATGGCGATTCTGCGGGATTTTGATTATGGTAAAGTTAAGCAAGAAAATGGAATAAAAATTAGAGAATTTAAAGTCACTGCTAACAACAGTTTATTACAGCTTAACTCTGCTATTTCTTTTATTAGTTGGAACCTAAATAATCGAGTTCCTGGCCCGACTTTTAGGGCTAAAGAAGGAGAACAAATTAGAATTATTTTTAACAACGAAGATGGCCATTCCCATAGCTTACATTTTCATGGTATTCATCCAGCAGAAATGGATGGAGTTAAACCCATTCGTCATGGCAAAAGTACTATCTATGAATTTGAAGCAAAACCCTATGGAGTCCATCTTTATCACTGTCATATTGCCCCTGTAACTCGTCATATTAGTAAGGGATTATATGGTATGTTTATAGTTGATCCACCCCAACCTCGTCCCCCTGCGGATGAAATGGTAATGGTAATGGGAGGATACGATATTAATAATGATCGTCATAATCAATTATATGCTTTTAATGGCTTACCAAATTATTACAGAGATCACCCGATTTCTATCTATAAAAATCAATTAATTAGACTCTATATTTTGAACATGATTGAGTTTGATCCTGTGGCAACTTTTCATATTCACGGTAATATGTTTAAAGTCTATCGAACCGGTAGAAGTTTAACCCCAGATGAAGAAACAGATATGATTACAATGGGGACAGCAGAACGTCATATTTTAGAGTTTTCCTATCCCTATACTGGTCAATATTTATTCCATCCCCATCAAGATCTGATTGCAGAATATGGTTGTCTAGGAAAATTTAAAGTTTTAGATAGTTAGCTTAAATTAATTATCGTCTCTTGTCCATTATCAATTATCAATTTGTCTATCATGACTAATTTATTTCGTTTATCCCCTGCAATTTTGCTTCCTGTTGTAATAACTGTTACCAGTTGTAGTCAACCATCAACTAATCAAGTTGAAGATTTATCTGAAAAACCATCAGAAACCTCAGAAGTTGTAGAAAAAGATCAAGATCAATCTGATGTAGATTATCTAACAACTTTAGGGTTAATGAAAGGACATTTAATGGTAGCACAAGAATTAATTGAGTCAGGAAAACCAGAAGAAGCAGAACCCCATATTGGTCATCCAGTAGAAGAATTGTATGGCGATATTGAGTCAGAATTACCACAGCGAAAAGTTGCTGATTTTAAGAGTGAGTTAAATCAATTTCATGATTTAGTCAAAACGGCTCCTAAATCTGATAAGATTAAAACAGAATATGATAGTTCAATGGTGACTATTGACCAAGCGATCGCAGCTATTCCCGAAACTAAACTTCAATCTCCTGAATTAATTTTACCTGTGCTTAATCGACTTTTAGAAACAGCTAATGCTGAATATAAAGCAGCGATTGCTGATGGTAAAATAGTAGAACTAATTGAATATCAAGATTCACGAGGATTTGTTCTATATGGGGATCAATTATATCAATCAATTGCCCAAACTATGAGCCAAAATCATCAAGAAAAACATCAAGTTATTACTGCTACTTTAGAAGAATTAAAGACAGCTTGGCCTTCAGTTAATGCCCCAAAAGCATTAGTAATGACTCCTGAACAAGTATCAGAATTGGTGATGAAAATCCAAAAAAATAGTCAATTATAAAAAAGCCTATTCTAGAAATTATTTATCAAAAAAATAATTTGATTTTGACATGGGACAAGCACAATGCCTGTCTTATTTTTTGGTAGAATGATTTGGTTCCGATATAATTGAATTAAGCAGTAAACATTTGCAGCTAAAATCATGGAATTAGCCTTAGAACAAATCATTTTAAATCCTGGTCAACAATTACTTTTAAAAAAGCTTAATTGGCAAAAATTTGAGACAATATTATCAGAATTAGGAGAAAGTCGTGCTTGTCGATTATCCTACAGTCATGGAGTCTTAGAAATAATGGTTCCTTTACCAGAACATGAAAAAGATAAAGAAATAATTAGTTATATGGTTCAGTTTCTTTTAGAAGAATTAAACATTAATTTTGAACCGCTAGGATCAACTACATTTACAAACAAGCTTATGAACCAAGCAGTCGAACCTGATGCTTGTTTTTATATTCAAAACTATCAAGCTGTTATTGGTAAAAATAGACTAAATTTAGCTATTGATCCCCCTCCAGATTTAGTCATAGAAATTGATATCACTTCCCGTACCCATTTAGATAATTATCGACTTTTAGGTGTTGCTGAACTTTGGCGTTATACTCAAAGTGGTTTACAGATTAATTTGTTACAAGAAGGACAATATATTGAGTCTTTAACCAGTCCAAATTTCCCTAAAATACCTATTGTGGAATTGATTAATCAATGTGTTGAACAAAGTCAACAACTTGGTAGAAGTGAAGCTATCAAAAACTTTAAAAATTGGCTCAGACACAATCTTGATCATAACTGACGAGATTTGGATTAATTTAGAGGACAAAATCTAATAAATCTTCTGCACCAAATCTAACAATATCCGTACAAGGAAGTCCGGTTTCTATTTGAATAGTTTTAATTGCTTGTCGAGAGTCTTGGGTATCAAGATGGAAAGTATTAAGAACAATAGCTTTAACTTTAACTGATTGTAATGCACCAGCAACATTAGCTACAGTTTCATATAATTGAATTACTTCTGGTAAGGGAGGAATAGCCACATCTTCACAACTATTAATCTGGGTTTGTCCTGGCCGATGAACTAAGATTAACCCCGTGGGTTGACTTCCCCTAATTAAAGGTAAGGTAGCAGTAGATCCTGGATGCAATAAAGAACCCTGTCCTTCTATCCACAATACATCATGATCTTTTCCTGAGTTTAATACCATTTGTTCCACTGCACCAGCAGCAAAATCAACCCTGATAGCATCAAGGGGAATACCTTCTCCTGAAATCATAATACCCCCTTGTCCTGTCCCCAAGAATTTGGATTTAAGACCCCGTTTTTTTGCTGCATTATGGCATTCCAAACTAGCCGACATTTTCCCAACTGACATATCAGTTGCTACGGTTAAAATGCGCTGACAAGATAGGGTTTGTGCTTTAGCTGAACCCACGGTTAACCCTGGGGGTTCTTGGCGAATATCCCAGATCCATTGTCCTGACTTGAGGTTAGCAAAATTAGGAGCTAAAGGAGTATGCAACCCATTAACAACTGATAACCCTGCTGCTACTGCTTGTTTGACTTCTGCTAACCAAGCATCGGGTAAGGCTCCCCCAGAGGGTGCAATTCCAATTAAGAGGACATCAGGATGGTATGCTAAGGAGTCTTCAACATTGGCTACGATTGGTATATCTTGGTCAATTCCGGTTAAGGTACTAAGAGACTTTCCAAAGTATTCAGAGTTAATAACAGCGACGATAGAAGCTTCTCCGTAGCGTAAATAAGCTAATCCTGTTTTGCCACGGGTTCCTTTAATTCCTTGGTGTAATAGAATTGCGACGCGATGCTTGGCTGTCAGATACACAATTTTTCACTCCTAACCCAATTTTTAAGCAAATTTTCTGACTTTTTCTTGATTGATATAGCAATTATATTTAACTCTATCTTAAATGTTGCCATCGGGGTAGTTTAGAGTCGAAATATATCATGGCTGCAAAAGATAACAAAGCAAGCTAATTAAGAGCCAACTTAATTGCTGATTTTTATAATAGTGACTCATTTATTTCTATGCAATTTCGGCAAAAACTCAGGACAACCTTCTCTAAATAGATAAACTACCAAAGTTGATTAATATATGTTAATCAAAGGTTGCTTCTTTGTTTCCAATTAATTACTATTCGTAAGATAGAAATTATGAAGCAGATTTAATGAAGCGTCAAACATTCTTCAAAATGCTTTTGATGGCCGGGGGAGCAATACTACTTCTCCCCCAGCGTCTGAGTGCCAAGAGTTCTAATAAAAAGCCAAAACTAACCCCAAAACAACTGGCACGCACCCCTGCTACCAAACCAGGAGAAGTTCCCAACTTCGCATCGGGGATGCTAGACTCCGATATGAGTGGTTTAGGACCAGACGGCAAACCAACAGGACAGAGAGCCACCTTCACAGGTACATCCAAGGCGAATGCCAAAGCTGAGGAAGCGATGGCCCACAAGATGAAGCTCACCCCAGAAGAGCAGGCCATCCTAGACGGCCGAGACGGCGAAGAAAAAGCCAAGCTCATGAAGATCCTAGTTCAATTCGGCAATATCTTCGGTGCCGAGCAACTTGTAGACCTCGGCGGGGCCCCCCATAGTAATATGTTCATCGGTGCTGGATACATGGCATCGATGATCAAAATGCTAGACCAGTGTGCCAGGGCTGGGCTTAAGTCCTACGCCCCCTACACCGTCAACCCTCGCCCCTACGATGTCTACAATGTTCAGAACAACCCCAAGGACATGACCTTGATCTACGAGGGTTACCCGCTACAGAAAGAGCTTGACTATGTCCATGTCCGCCTTGGGGCACCAGACCTGAACTACAGAACCTGCGCCTGTTACCTAGATGAGGTTGGCAACGCACCCGAACCAGGTACCTATGTTGCCTGGGCCGAATCCTCCGCCGTGAACTATGGCAACTCAGTCCTCGGCATCCGAACCAACCGCAACGGCGCCGGCATGGATTTACTCCAGGCTATGCTCGGCAAAGCCCCCAAATTTGGACTGATGACCGATGAGGGTCGTCAAGCCAAGTGGCTAGTGGAGATCAAGACCTCCAAAGAGCCGGACTGGGGTGTGATCGGCACTGCCATTGGGCGCAAGGTTGTCGAAGATATTCCTTATATCACCGGACTCGATCAATACTTCGAGGGTGGCAAGGTTACCCCTGACAACCTGCATCTGCTCAAGGCCATGGGCAGTGCCACCGCCTCCTCCGGTGCAGTGGGACTCTACCATGTCGAGGGCGTGACCCCAGATGCCAAGAAACTAGGTCGTAAACTGCTGGTGGAAGGATACAAAACCTACATCATCGACGACGAGGAGCAGAAACGCATCGTTGACAGCTTTCCGAACCTTTGGCCCGAAGAGGATGGCGATCCCACCGCCGCCTTCATCGGCTGCCCCCATAACACCTACCACGAGGTCATCAAGTGGGGGAAAATGGTAACAGAGGCACTGGACAAGGCGGGCAAAAAAGAAGCTGCAATCCCCGTTTATATGTTCATGCCCAACAAGGTGCGAGACCGCGCTATCAAGGAGTATGGTGAGCTGATCAGCAGGATGAAGCGGGCCGGTATGCACGCCACCAATATGTGCAGTGTCAGCTATGCCGGCATGAAGGGCTTTTCGGAGCGAGTACGCGGGGTCACCAATTCCGCCAAGACTCGGAACTACTCGAGTATCCGCTACTTCCCCGACGAGATCTTGGTCAAGATCATCGTGACAGGTAAGATACCCCAGGGCACTTAGAAATCAGGCATAACCAAGGGCAATTGATCACCAGCAATTTTTGAGGATAAACAACATGGCCAAGAAAACGTTCCAAGGCCGGCCCGTGCTGTCGGGCAACCTCGAGGGTAAGGCATTGGTCTCGAAACAGCCATTAAACTTGACGGGTTCTTTTTTGAAAAATATGTTCGCAGGTGAAACCGAAAGTGCGCCCTGCACCGATTCCGCTAACAAGGATCTCTACGGGAAAGACCTCAAGGGAACGATAATTTGCACCCCCCAGACCGTCGGTTCCACCATGGGTGCCGGGACGATCATGATGTTAAGCGAACTCGGTGTGGGGCCCCAGGCCTTCCTCTTTTCCTCCCACATCGACAGCATCTCTGCCGGCGGGCTGATTATGGACGATATCTGGAATGACCGTCGGGTCATCACCATCGATCTTCTCGGCGATGAGTTCCTGGAAACCGTTAAGACTGGCGATCCCATCGTCATTCGCGAGGATGGAACCGTTGAGGTCGGCTGAGTGTGAATTGCAAAACCATTTAATCAAGATTTCTTGTCTGTCAAGATTTCATGACATTGATCTCCCCCATCCCCATACCCAGGACTTAACATGGACAATGATGCGATCGCACCACGAACTTGATCTGGTTGAACCTCTAAATATTTTTGAAGCTGTCCTAAATTTCTATGACCACTCACCT
>DLXW01000065.1:411-18068 GCA_003448685.1 Cyanothece sp. UBA12306 | reverse complement strand
AATTGCGGGGTTCCAAATTCCTCAGAGTTTTGAACACTTAGATGGTATTTCTGTTGCAGAATGGGTTAACCAAGGATTTCCCCAAGGACTGTATGATTTATATTTCCTTCCTTTTGCTAAATCTAGTCTTAATTCTCCTGATATTTTGAGTGCTGGGGAATTATTACAATTCTTCCATTTTTATTTTTTTGGTAACCCTGAAGGATTAGCTTTTAGTGGTACAAAAGATGATATGGGAACTGGTTTAGTGCAACCTATTGTTACTGCTATTCAACAACAAGAAAATCAAATTATTACGGAAGCTACTGTTAATCAAATAAATTATGATCAAGGTAAGATTAATTCGCTGAATTTTCAACAGGGTAATTCTCAAAATGCTGTGCCTTTTTGGGTCGAAAAAAATCAACTTTTAAGTAATAATGAAGTGGAATATTATGGGGCAGGAGATCGGGTTTTTATTGCTGCTACAAATAGTCAAGAAGCAATGTCTTTAACTTGTACTCATCAAGGTTGTACGGTTTCAAAACAGGATGATGGAACTTTTTTGTGTCCCTGTCATGGGGCGTTATATAATGAAAAAGGAGAAGTATTAGAAGGTCCAGCAAAACGTAATTTACCCCATTATAAAATAGAACAAAAAAATAATAATTCTGTTCAACTAATTGCCCTTAATCCTGTTACCTTAGAAAAAACTACAACTATGGAAGCAGATTATTATGTGATTGCTACTGATGTCCCTGGAGTGAAGCAGTTATGGGGATTAATAAAAGGTAATAATAATGATCAAATATATCAGAAAATAACTCAACAGATAAACCAATTAGCAGTCGCTGATCCTTTTGCAGTAGCAAGGTTTTGGTTTGATCGGGATTTTGCTTGGGAACATAGCGATTTTTCCTCCCTTTCTGGTTACAAACTAACTGATAGTATTACCCTATATCATCATATTCAACAACAGTTTATTGACTGGGCAAAACGAACAGGGGGAAGTGTGGTAGAGTTACACGCTTATTGTTATAAAGAAACAGAATTTCCTACCCAAGAAGCTTTGTTAACTACTTTTGAACAAGAATTATTGGAAATTGTCCCCGAATTAGTTGATGCTAACTGTTTGCATCGAGAATTAGTTAATCAGAAAAATTTCTCGGGATATCCTCCCAATAGTTATCAACAACGTCCAGAAACTAGGACAGAAATTGATAATTTATTCTTGGCTGGAGATTGGGTGAAAATGCCTTTTCCTTGCGGTTTGATGGAACGCGCTGTTAGTAGTGGACTATTAGCTGCTAATGAAATTCTAAATCAAGAAGGATTACAACGACGAACAATTTTAACTGTAACCCCTGAAGGTTTACTGAAAATTTAAGACCAACGTAGCTTTTTACACTAAATCCGCTTATTATTGTACAGTAAAACTCTGCTCCGAAGCTCCCTAATACTATTATCTACTTTCTAAATCGAATTTGGTATTAAATCGGCATTCCTTTATTATTAAAAACCTGACCTTGTGAGGGTGGCTATTGTCCACTATGCAGATAAGATCATGTTTTTTTCTATGTTTTAATAGGGATTAGTTAGTAATAGAAATGACTTTAATTTTAGTGACTCTATGTAGAGGTTTTGTTGTCTTTTCGGTGGTAATAAATTCATCAGCGTTGAGATAAATAGCCGAAGCAATTTGTAGAGCATCTAAAGCATTTAATCCGTATTTAGTGGCTAAGTCTTCGGCTAATTTAACAATGGGATCTAACGGATCAGCCCAAAACCGACAGCTAGAGAAAAAGCTTTGATAAAATTCAACCTCATTTTGTTGTTGATGATATTTAGCTTTAGCCAATATTTCTAAGCGGACAAAGCAACTACAACAAAATTGTCTCTGGTCATCGTCTAAAATCAATATAGCCTTTGATGAGACGATATCAGTACCTCTGGCAGCCGCAATCAATACACCAGAGTCTAAATAGGTTTTTATCATCGATTTCTCCCTCGTATTTCGTCCATTTCTGCTTCTATTTCTTCCCAATTTTTTAATTGAACACTGGGGTCAGCTACAATCTTTTGTCTCAGTTCCCAGAGCTTTTTACCTAGTTCTGTTTTAGGTTTATAGTTAGATTTTTCCTTTTTTAAATTATCAATAAAAGCCATTACTTTTTCTTGTTCATCTGGCTCTAAGGTTTGCCATTTTTCTAGTAAAATTTTTTCGTTCATTCCTCTTTCTCCTTCAACTCAGGATTCATTAACTCGGCATATTCGGTTAACACTGCGGATAAACTCGTAACCCGACAGTCGTGACTAGGGCATTGTTTGGTGGTTTTTAGGGCATCTCCCCATTGTTGTAGTTTGGCTTGTTGTTGGGAAATTGCTGTTAATACCCTGGCTTTCTCGGAGGAAGATTCAATCTGGTTAGCCGAACTGGGGGCTTGTTTTAAGATGGTAACTGCTGCTTCTTGATCTTCGAGTTCACTGTAAGCTTGGGCAATCTTTCTTAATAACCAGGCTTTATCATCGGAATCTTTAATTTGGTTAGCCTTGGTGAGAACTTGTTTTAAGAGAGTAACCTTTGCTTCTTTCTCTTGCAGTTGGCTACTAGCTTCAGTGATCGCTATTAATGCCGCGGATTTGTTGTTGGAATACTCAGAAGACTCAATTTGATTAGCCGAGGTGAAGGCTTGTTTTAAGATATTAACTGCTGTTTCTATCTCTTGCAGTTGGCTGTAAACTTGGGAAATTGCTGTTAATGCCTTTGATTTGTAGTAAGAAGACTCAATTTGGTTAGCCGAGGTGAAGGCTTGTTTTAAGATGGCAACTGCTGCTTTTTTATCTTGCAGTTGGCTAGTAGCTTCGGTGATCGCTGTTAATCTTATTTCTTTGTCATAGGAAGACTTAATTTCGCTAGCGAAGTCCAGGGCTTGTTTGAAAACCCTAACTGATGCTTCTGTCTCTTGCAGTTGGCTGTAAGCTTGGGCGATCTCTGTTAATGTCTTAGCTTTGTCGTCGGAATTCTTAATCTGGTTAGCTGAACTAAGGGCTTGTTTTAAGATGATAATCCCTTTTTCTGTTTGTTGGAGTTGGCTAGTAGCTTCAGCGATCCTTATTAATGCCCTCGCTTTATCGTCGGAATATTTAATCTGGTTAGCCCAGGTGAGGGTTTGTTTTAAGACAGTAATTGCTGCTTTACTGTTTTGGAGTTGGTTGTAAGCTTCAGAAATTGCTTTTAATGCTGATGCTTTGTATCTGGAAGATTCACTCTGGTTAGCCAAAGTAAAAACTTCTTGTAAAATTTTAATCGCCACTTCACTATTTTGGAGTTGGCTGGCAACTTCAGCGATAACTTTTAATAGACTGGTTTTGTCGGAGGAAGACTTAATCTGATTAGCTTGGGTAAGAACTTCTTGTAAAATGATAACTTCTGCTTTTGTGTCTTGCAGTTGGCTAGTAGCTTCGGCGATCTTTTCTAATAACCTATGTTTGTAGGAGAAATGAGAATTATTAACTTGGTTAGCCGAGGTAAGAGCTTGTTTTAAGATGGTAACTGCTGCTTTTGTGTCTTGCAGTTGGCTGTAAGCTTGGGCAATCTCTGTTAATGCCTTAGCTTTGTCGTGGGAATTCTCAATCTGGTTAGCCCAGTTGAAGGCTTGTTTTAATAACTTAATCCCTTTTTCTCTATCTTGGAGTTGGCTGTAAGCTTGGGCGATCGCTTTTAATGCCCTGGCTTTGTAGTAGGAATCATCAATCTGTTTAGCTTCGGTGAGGGCTTGCTGTAACAGGGGAAGGGCTGCTTTTGTGTCTTCTAGTTGGCTGTAAGCTTGGGTGATCGCTTTTAATGCCCCTGCTTTATAGTAGGAAGACTCAATCTGTTCTAGTAGTTGATTCATTTGCCCGATCTTCCCATCTTTAGCAAAGGCAATAGCAGCTTTCGATTGATACTCATCACCAACGTTTTTACTCCAATAAGCCAAATCTCGCCTAATTTGCCAGATTTGCCCGGCTGTCGTATAGTTCGCCCATCCCCAACCAGCCATCAATAACAATGCTATAACTCCAAAAATGCCGAAGTTACGATAGACTTGCCTTTTACTTTGTTGGAGTAATTTTTGTTTTTGTCGTTGTTTATCTCCCCAGATTAAATATTGTTTATGGGATTCGATCAACCATAACTCTTTTATTCCCAATAAATAGCGAGAATCACGGTCATTTTCTAGCCAAATTTTCACCTTTTTATTGAGTAATTCATTGGCGCGATAAGCCTTCGGTAAAATCTTACCTGAAATCTTCATCACCGCCGGAATCATCCGTTCATGTGCCAACTCATAAGCAGTTTCTCCATCCTGTTGACTAGGAGTAATTAACCGTTCTAACTCCAACCATTGAATAGCTTTGGTAACTTCTTCACTGTTCATTCCTTGGAGTTTTGCTTGTAATTCTGTTACTGTAAATGCCCCCGATCGCGTTAATTCATTAACATCCACAAATTCTAATAATACCTTCATTAACTTTTCTTTTTGAGAAGTAGGAGTAGACTTTTCCCGTAGGATTAATCTATCTTCTAGATATTGATATAAAAGCCCTTCGATCTCCCCTAATTTTTGCAAAGCAGTCTTTTTAAAACCGCGTTTTTCTGACGATTTTTGGGTATTAATCACCAAAGAAAGTATTTGTAAATCCACAGGAGAAATTAGATTATCTTTGCCTAATAATTCCGTTTCAGCAATCTGTTTAATATAGTCTCGATCAAATTCTATAGTTTCAGTTTCAGCAATAACTTGTAAAATATTGGTTGCTTCTTCGGGAGAAAATTTCTCTAATTTATAATTATTGTAAGAAGAAAGAGAATAATCAAGAATCTTTTGTATTTCATGTTGAAAATAAAATAAATCTGAGCGAAAACTCATTACAATTTTAATACTTGTTACTTCTGATTGATACCATTGTTTTAAAACATCAATAAATTGCCTATAAGCATCCTCAAATTGATAGCGATGGACAAACAACTGTTCAAACTGATCAAAAAATAGAATTAAAGGTTTATTTGCTGCCACAACTCCATCATTCAACACGGCTAATAAATCGTCATATTCGTTAGATTGAGGTTTTAAATTCAACGCTTTAATAACTTCATTTTTAACAATCTCAATCGGATTTTTAGCAGTAAATTTAAGATAAATACCTCGATAATTACTTTGATCTGTAGTTAATTCTGGCATTAAACCAGCTTGTAAAAAAGAACTTTTTCCACAACCA
This sequence comes from Cyanothece sp. UBA12306, assembly GCA_003448685.1. Classification (GTDB taxonomy): domain Bacteria; phylum Cyanobacteriota; class Cyanobacteriia; order Cyanobacteriales; family Microcystaceae; genus Rippkaea. Next base: position 12,827 of record DLXW01000065.1, on the reverse strand, counting down.
GACTCCCCCCACAAAATACCAATCCGAAACTCCCGATCTTTTAACATAGACAAACAAGAACTAATATCTTGATTGCGTTCTAATTTACGAAAAATAGCTGAATCTTTTTGAGTAAAAGAACGTAAACCTTTAATAGCAATTTGTTCTCCCAAAGGAGGATTTAAGGGTAATTTCGGTTTATTAAATACCGCAACTAACACCGCAAAACTAAACAGTATCCCCGTGGCAAAACATAGCCAAATAAACCATTGAGAAGCTTCTTCCCCAAAAAAATTGCTAATTCCCTCCCGTGACAACCAACCCAGAATTATAATTGACAATAACAAACAAATTAGATTAATCCAATTGCGATCGCGTATCCATTCTGCTACAGTTTGGACAAAAGCAGCAATACTGCTAGTAGTATCAGTTATAGTTTCTAGAACTGTCTTAATATCAACCATAATGAAAAATTTAGAATTTAGAATTTAGAATTTAGAATTTAGAATTTAGAATTTATTTTGGTTCCTTACTATTTTTAATGATTACATGAAGAATAGAAATCAATTCATTAGATCATTATATTCAATAAAATTAAATTATTTCTACATTCTACATTCTACATTCTACATTCTACATTCTACATTCTACATTCTTCATTCTTCATTCTTCATTCTTCATTCTACATTCTTCATTCTTCATTCTTCATTCTTCATTCTTCATTCTTCATTCTTCATTCTAAATTCAAATTTTCCTACTAAATCAATAATTGCTTGACGGCCTTGTTCTTGAGAATAAATTAACTTAATATCGAGATAAGACAAAGGTTTATAGGGAAGTTTTTTAGCCCATTCAATAGCAGTAATTCCAGGAGTTACTTCCTCACCTTCCCAATAAAGATCGGGATACAATGCTTCAATTTCTTCAGTAGAAAGACGATATAAATCAAGATGATAAAGAGGTAAACGTCCCTCTGTATATTCATTAACCAGAGTAAAAGTAGGACTAACAATTGCTTCCTTAATACCCAAACCCTGACCAATTCCCTGTACCAAAGTTGTCTTACCAGTCCCCAAATCACCTTCAAGTAAAATAACAGTCCCCGCCGACAAAAAAGTCCCTAATTGTCGCCCTAATCTCTGAGTTGTCTCTTTATCTGCTAAATGAATTACTAACAAGTTACAACTGATAACTGTTCACTAATAACTGTTCACTGTTTACTATACCAACGTAATAAAATCCTAGCCAATTTTTGAGGATGATGACGAACCTTTCCCGTAATTGGATCTTCATCCATAACATTAGCAAGAACTAAACGACAACCCAAATTAGTCACCTCTTCACGATCACCAAAAACAGGATGACAGCTTTCTTTTGCATAACGTTTTAAAGCATAGGAAGAAGGCGGTTTACGCTGAACCAAAACCGCATCAAACAAACGTTGACCACAAACACGATCGATAGCCTTAAGATGATCACTAACGGTATATCCATCAGTTTCCCCAGGTTGAGTCATAATATTACAGACATAAATACGAGGAACCTTAGCTTTAATCAAAGCTTCTCTAATCTGTGGAACCAGAAGATTAGGAATAACACTGGTATAGAGACTTCCGGGCCCAATAATAATATAGTCAGCTTCTTCAATAGCTTTAATAGTTGCAGGTAAAGCAGGAGGATCAGTGGGAATACAGCCAATACGTTCAATTTTTCCCTTTGCTTCGGTTATATTAGATTCCCCTTCAATAAACCTTCCATCGCTTAATTCAGCCCAAAGACGGACATCACTGAGGGTTGCGGGTAACACCTTTCCTCGTACAGCTAAAACCTTAGAACTAGCTGCGATCGCCTGTTCCAAGTCTCCGGTAATATCGGTTAAAACAGTCAGAAACAAGTTACCAAAACTATGGCCAGTCAGTCCATCACCTGCTTGAAAGCGATATTGAAACAATTCTGTCAGTAATTTTTCTTCATCAGCTAAAGCGGCCATACAGTTACGGATATCACCTGGAGGAAGTACCCCAATTTCTCGTCTAAGTCTTCCCGATGAACCCCCATCATCGGCTACAGTCACAATAGCCGTCATATTAGTACTGTATTGTTTAAGTCCCCGTAGCAAGGTAGAAAGTCCTGTTCCTCCACCAATGGCAACAATTTTAGGACCTCGGTTACGACGACGATGGGCCAGAAGACGATCAACTAATTCAATATCTCCTTCCGAGTGAAATGGTTCTGTAATTGACCCGAAAGTTCTGCTTTGACCCCAAAATAGCAAAAATAGCCCGAAGAGTAACGCGATCGGCCCCGAAATATAGTTAGGAATATAAGTAGTTAGAGTTTCTAGTAATTTAGAAGTCCATTCTAAAAATCGGTAGACAGGGGTTAATTTGAAAAAGACAGCTAACCCCAAAAGGATTAAAATCATACCAGTGGCACTAATCAGCAACCAGCGTTTGACCAAAAGGCCTGGGGAAAGCCATTTAAACCATCTGTTGACCTGTTTCGGGGTCTGTTGACTGACAGCGGCCCATTTCTTTTGTTCTGATTGGATTTTGCTTATTGCCTGTTTTAAGGGACTTTTGGACATAGGACAATGACCCAATAATCACTCTTGTGTTTAAGAATGCTAAGTTTAGGCATCATTGTAAGTCAGATGAGGGTCAAAATGCTAAGTACAGAGGATAAGCTATTTATAGTCTAAATTTTTAATGGAGGTGCTAATAACTACTTAGAGTAAGTTTCTCTGATAAGTAACTGTTGACTAATATGATTTTCCTAAGTAAAAACATGAGACAATTTTTCAGAATTGCGGCTGCATTGACAGCTACTATAACTATCCTCTATGATGAAGGCGATGATCAATTTGCTAGTCCTGACTGTGGGTGCCTTCGCTCTACTGATTCGACCAAAAAGCTTAAGTATACTGGCTTGATGAAGCAACTAGGGCAAAAGAAGCGTCAAAAGTCCCTTTTTGGAAGTTCTAGGGGTCATAAAATCCCAAGTTCTACCAAATTGGGATAGCTTGGACTTACTATTATCCTCTAGTTCAACAGGGGTTTTGAGTTGAAATCTTTCCCTTTAGGAGTTGTTATCGTAGCTGAACACGCTTCTACTCAATATGGAGGCGAAGCTTTCCTTCCCTTGTCCTACTTCCTCGGACTTCGTTCTCGTCAGATTGATGCCTGGTTAGTGGTTCATAGTCGCACTAAAGATGAACTACAAAATCTTTTTCCACAAGAAAAAGAAAGAATCATTTTTATTGAAGATACTGGGCTGCATCAGCTTTTATGGAGGATGCAAAGGCTTTTGCCAACCAAAGTGGGAGAGGTAACTTTTTCACTTGTTAGTAAGATGTTTACACAGTTAATTCAGCGAGATGTTGTCTGCCAACTAATTTCTCAATACGAGATTAATGTTATTCATCAGGCAATTCCGGTCGCGCCACGATATCCTTCGCTAATATTTGGTCTCGATAAACCAGTTATTATTGGACCTCTTAATGGTAACATTAATTTCCCGCCAGCTTTTAGGGCTTCCCAGAATTACTTATCATCATTAGTAATAAGTTTAGGTCGTTTTTTTTCTGAGTTTGTCCATCAGATTTTACCTGGCAAGCTAAAAGCCCAAGTGCTACTTGTAGCCAATGAGAGAACGAGACAAGCTTTACCCAAAAAAGTCCAGGGTAAGATCATTAAGCTAGTGGAGAATGCCGTTGATTTATCCTTATGGCAGCCAATAGCTCACAAAACAACAGAAGCAAAAGAAACTGTTAAGTTTGTTTTTATGGGACGACTGGTGAAGTGGAAGGGAGTGGATCTACTCTTAGAAGCTTTCTCACTCGTGAGAACTCAAGTAATTGCCCAACTACAAATTATCGGTGATGGCGACTGTAAACAGCAATTGGAAGCGCGAGCAGTTCGTTTGGGTTTAGCTAACCAAGTTGTTTTTAGTGGTTGGCTGTCTCAAAGTCAGTGCATTCTTATGTTACATTCAGCCGATATCCTAGTTCATCCTAGTCTACGGGAATGCGGTGGTGCAGTAGTTTTAGAAGCTATGGCAGTTGGACTACCAGTGATAGTAACCGACTGGGGAGGCCCAGCAGAATATGTAAATTCTTTTTGTGGATTCTTAATTAAACCTTCTTCTAGGAAAGATTTAGTCGGAGGTTTTGCCCAAGCTATGTTAAAACTAGCTAAAGACTCAAGACTAAGGCAGAAAATGGGGCGTGCTGGACAAGAGCGCGTCCGAAGATTTTTTTCTCGAGAGGTGCAAATTGACCAACTTATTAAAATTTATCAGTGGGCAGCGACAAACTCTTGCTAGAGGTCTTTTTGTTTTGTTACTTGTTGCTTCCGTCCTTTCACCATTAGAAATTCCCCAACTAATCGAGCGAGTTGACTTGTTATTAATGTCAGCCGCAGCTTTAATGCTAATTTTGATTAACTTTGAAGCCACTTTCAAGATTTTAAAAAATTTTAATATAGTTGGTATTTCTTTAGCTACATTTTACAGTTGGCTCTGGATATGTGCTTGGGCTAGTCAAGATATAAAAATTGCTGTCAAGCATAATATTTTGGCATCTATTTATCTTCTCATATTTTTCGCTTTGTTAACTATTCTAGAACTAGAATTTAAAATCAAAAATGGAAATAGTTTGATTTATAGTTACCTAATTTTTTGTTTTCTTTCTATTCTAGCATTAATAGGGTTTGTTGAATATATAACTCCTGACATCTTACTATTTCGCGCTGTTGGTGCTGCTGAACAATCTTACTATCCTCGGATTAGCTCGTTACTGAATAATCCTAATTCTCTAGGTGTTCTTATGTCCTTAGGCATCTTGTTAGCTTTTTACCTAAAAAAAATTAAAATTATATCTAATTTTGAATTTTGCTGGGGAGTTTTTTTGTTATTAATTACATCCAGCTTAGCAGCTAGCCGTAATGGATGGTTAATTTTATTGTCAGTCTTTTTTTTAAGTTACCTTTATAAAATAATTTCTCTGAAAAAAGGAATTATTTTGCTTGCCATTTGGCTAGCAGTTTTACTGTTATTTCCTGTTTCAAATTCTCGGTTAAGGATTCAGGAAAAACAATATTCTAAGAGTAATACTATTTCTAGAATTTCACTCTGGAAAGCAGCAGGAGTAGAAATTATCAAACATCCCTTGACAGGAATAGGTTTAGGTGTGTATGAAGAGCGGGTGGGAAGAAAAGTAACTGGAAGGATTGGTTTTCATGCTCATAACATATTTTTAAATGTTTGGGTAGAAACTGGGACAATTGGACTTTTATTATTTTTAAATTTATTGGTTAGTATCATTAAAAAAGTAAATTTTAGAAGTTCTTTGAGCGTAATTTCAATTATCCTGATATTCCTCTCACAACTTGTGGATTTTTTCATTGCTGATCCCACCTTTATGGTCGTGGCACTTTATTTCTTTGCTATAGCCAGTTATTCAGCCTTTTGTGAATCTAGAGAGAGGGGTTTCCAATGATGATTTAAAGCGTTCAAAGGAATAGTTTTTCTGGATTATATTATAGCCTTTAATAGCTAATTTTTCACACAAAATAGGATCTCTTAGAAGCCGGATGCACTGATAAATTAACTCTTTTTCATTGTGGGCAACCAATAATGAATCTTCACACTGCAAGTCTTCGTAACCCAACTGGATATGGTGAGTTACTAAGCAAGTTCGTCCATAAAAAAGTGATTCTAGGACTTTAATTTTAGTTCCTCCACCTTCAAAAATAGGAGCAATTGTAAACTGACAGCGGCGATATTCTTCTTGTAGATTCTCAACAGAACCTACTATTGTGATTCCTGATCGCTTATTTATTGGTACTTTTAAAGTTTTCCATTGTCCTGAACCAACTAGACGTAAATTTGCGTCTCTAACAGTATCTTTTATTCTCGGCCAGCAGTATCTGATAAATCGCTTCATTGCTTCTCGATTGACGCGATGTCCAAAACTACCAACGAATAAAATTGTTAGGTTGTTGGCATTACTTAATTCGATTTTAGCCTGAGATTTCAAGCTAAATTGATAGGGAATGTTAGGAAGAATCGAGACCGAACCATGAGGAATCATTGAGTAGTCTTTGATATTAGTTACCCAAATATGCTGAAAATTTGTCAATAATTGAGGCATAATTGATTTCATTTGCTGATGATGCCAAGCAATCACTAAACGAGTCAGAAAATTTAAGTTAGGCACAGCAAGTCTTGAAGATAGAACCTGATCGTCTCGGTCATCAAGATCAAGTAGGACTGGGAGTAAACTGGGCTTCAGTAATCCTGAATAAGCCGCAGTTCTCAGATATCTGCAAATAATCAGATTATAGTTGTTATTTTCAATTAACTTTGTCACCAAAGAACTGACATCTGCATCTGGTTGATATTGACTGATTCTTCTGGTAAAAATAGTTCCTAATTTATCGATTAATTCAGGTAATAAAAATGGGAATTTTTGCCCTAAAAAAAATACTGATCGTCCACGTTCGGCAAAGTAAATTAAATTAGCTTGAGGAAAATACTTTTGCCAAAATGGTGGAGTCTTAGCTCCTATCAAGAGAATATCAACTTTTCCTAAGCTTTGAAGCACCTGATAAATAAGATTTGTCCTTTGACCAGCACCCGTGATTGTCTGACAAGCATAACTAGGAGCAATAAGTAAAAACTTTTTAGCCATAATAATTGTGCCTATGAGAAGCGTGGGAGTTGTAAGCGGTGAAATCTGAGTTATCGAGACCACTGAATCAAACCATAAATTACTCCCTTTCTACGCTGCCAAAAAATACAGGTTCAACCCGAATTGCCATAATACTTGAAGGCCGAATCACCATATATTCCCCCTGGATATTTTTGATGGGAACGTTGATAAATTCATTAGAATCACCTTTGGGAACAAGTTCCCCACTGTACCATTTTTGAAACTCTTGAATCTTAGGAAAACGCACTTCTTCTCGATGTCCACTCGAAAGAAGAAGATAGACGGCGTATTCATCGGGGGTTCTGGGCATAGTTAATGTCCTAGAAAAAACTCTTGTATATTCCCTAACCTTATTATGTAAGGACTAAGGAGTCAAATTAAAGCGTTTTAATAAAGTTTCTACGACAGGAAGTAAGGTTTGGTTGAGTTCCCTAGGAGTTTCAAAAGTGAGTTGCTGATGTTGGGGCAAATCAAAAGGCCAATTTCCCTTTAAATCAGAACGTTGTTGATGGATCAATAAAATTTGACCAGTCTGTTTACTTTGTAGCGCGTATCCTAATTCTGTGCAAACATTAGAGCTTAAAATTAATCTTGATGGTTCTTTTAAACTCATAATAGGGGTTCCATCGGCCACAAATAAAAGACTTTTTCTTAGTTTACGCAGTTGACTATCGCTAAGTCGTAACGGTGACTCCGAGGGACGGGGGGCAATTTCTAAAGTTAACTGAAGGCGCGATCGCTGGTTATATTCCGCGATCGCTTGTTCTAATGCGGTTTTAATGATATCACTCGAATCTACATACTCTATTTGACCACTAAAGTAAATCATCGGTTCTAAAGTGGCGGTAATTTCTTGTTTACTAAAGTAGATCTCCTGGGAAATTAGGTCAAGATTGGAGATAATATAACCGCCACTTCCTTCAATATAAAACTCTACCCGATCCCCATCAAGATAACGCTGAAACCAAACTGATTCCTCGATCGCTTGTTTGTCATCTAAAAAGTCTGTCCTTAACCCTGATTTTAGTAAGCTATTGCGACTAAGTCGAATATCAGGGGGACGTTGAATAATTTCCCTAATCGGTTCGTATTGCGCCAGATACCAGGCTTTAAGGGCGATAATGGCCATGGGTTTTTTTGGTGAAGATCAATGAGGTTATTGCTATCGTTTGCTATCTTACACCATTTCAGTCAAGCCTTAATACATTAGTATTATTCTCTCAGGTTAGGGAATTAATATAGCAGGAGACAGGGGCTAAAATAAGTCTCTAGTTGGGTTTTAAGTATCTCATCTGTCCTAACCACCTTGGCGGTTGCTATAGATGGTGTGTGAAGAATAATAATCGACTGATTTGAGGAGATAGTTAGCAGTATTGGCTAATATCTTCCCCGATTTCCTCAGCTAGGTAGCAAAGGGCCCGGAAACGTAGGTTCATTAATTCCTCATACAGGGGATTAAGTTTACACAGAGGAGGAATACTCAAGATAACCCGTCCAAATAAGTTAATATCTCTAGCGAAGGGACATTGGGAAGGAATAAGACGACAGAGACGGTGGGCTAATGCTTCATTGCGGATTTCTTGATTATCAAGCCAATTACGTAGGGGTTTGAATAAATCTGGGAAGGAAAAACTACTAGGAATTTTTTGGGAAATTGCAAAGCTACTCGAAGGATTAAAGTTCAAACTATGAACAATAAAGTGTTTAATTGTATAGTCAGTTACACTCACGATCTTTACCTCTCATTTAAGAAAGTTTTTTGTTGTTTAACTACATCTATCTCTTAGTCAATTTCGGTCTGAAATTTCAGTAAGTTGGTTAGGGGAAAACTGATGGCAAAATTAGGTTTACTTAGGTTTCTAAGACTTGGAATTACTTAGATTGAGAGACTTTTGGGTAAAATGTTCACCTTTAACAAAAACCCCTCATTTATCCTTGAACTAACATCGTCATCATAACGAACTTCTCAACCAGTTATCCCAAAGAAAAGTTGAAGAAAGGTATTTTTTACCTATTAATATAATGCCCTTTAATGTCCCAAAAAGTTGTGAGCAAGATCACCTAATTTTAAAAAAGTTAACTTTTGTTTCTGTGGTTACACTGAAAATTTTGGCTAATACATGGACATCAACCAAAAATTTAGACCCCAAATCAAGTTAACTTTTGTTAATTCTGCTTGACTCTGAGCTAGTTATAGCCACTTACATTAAGACCGGATCAGCACTTCTCCAGTTCCCTCAATAACTTGACCTATTTGGTAGGCTGAAATTCCTTTATTTTTCAACCAATTGATTGTTAATTCGGCTTTCTGAGCAGATACAATTACTATAAATCCCAGTCCCATGTTAAAGGTTTCGTACATACTTGTGGGATTGATTTGACCTGTTTGGGCTATCCATGAGAAAATCGGCAAAATTTCCCAGGTATTAGCGATAATTTCCAGTGATTGACCTTGACCTAAACAGCGAGGTAGGTTTTCTGGTATTCCACCCCCTGTAATGTGGGCCATCCCATGGATCTCTATTCCTGATTTTAAGGCGTTGAGGATGGGTTGAACGTAGATTTGGGTGGGGGTTAAGAGAACTTCTCCTAGGGTTTGTCCGTTGAGTAGATCGGGGCGATCGCTCCAATCTAACCCATTTACTTCTACAATTTTACGGACTAAGCTAAAGCCATTGCTGTGTACTCCGCTGCTAGCTAACCCAATAACCACATCGCCTATTTGGATTTGAGAACCGTCTAAGATCTGGCTTTTTTCCACAATTCCCACACAAAATCCGGCTACATCGTAGGTCCCAACTGGGTAAAATCCTGGCATTTCGGCGGTTTCTCCCCCTAATAAGGCACAACCACTCAAGCGACACCCTTCTACTATTCCTTGGACAACATCGCTGAGTTGTTGGGGGTTAAGTTTTCCGGTAGCTAAATAATCCAGAAAAAACAGAGGTTCGGCCCCACAGGTTAGGACATCGTTAACACACATGGCCACTAAATCGATACCAATGGTGTGATGTTGGTTTAATGCTTGGGCTATTTTCAGTTTAGTACCCACTCCGTCGGTTCCAGAGACGAGAACAGGGTTTTGATAGCCTTGGGGTAACTCAAAATAGCCACCAAATCCACCTAGTCCCCCTAATACTTCTTTACGGTGGGTACTTGCCACTCCTTGACGAATTTTTTCGACGAAGGAACGGCCTGCTTGTATGTCTACCCCTGCTTCTTGATAATCCATAGATGTCTTTTAACGATTGCCCAAGTTGTACTTTGATCATATTACGCTTGAAGCTTCTCGATTAGAATCAGCGTAAAAGTATTTAAGTCCTACATCAATTCCTGTGCAATTTTTTGTCGATTCTAAATGCTTAGAATCTTCTTGAATATCTACAATAATACAAAATTGAACATAGTAACCATAAATTATCATTAAATTGCCTTAGAAAATGATTGTTCTTTGCGTCCTTTGAGATAAGGATCGAAGACAGAAGCAACATTACGAATTAATAATCTTCCTGGGGGAGTAACTTCAATGCGATCGCTATATAGTTTAACCAACCCATCTGCTTCTAGAGGTTGCAAGTCGACTAATTCATTAGCAAAATATTGATCGAAATCAAGGTCAAAATGAAGATTATACTTTTCTTCAAAATGATCTTTATTTAGTTCAAATTGACACATCAATTCCATAATAATTGCCCGTCGGATGATATCATCTCGATGGAGACTCACTCCTTTTTCAATGGGCAGTTTTCCTTCATCTAGAGCTTGATAATAACCCTTTAATCCTTTATAATTCTGGACATAAACATCGTGTAACATACTAATAGATGTTACACCAAAAGCAAAGAGATCAGATTCTGGTTTGGTAGTATATCCTTGGAAGTTCCGGTGTAATTTACCTTCTTGTTGGGCGATCGCTAATTCATCGTTAGGTTTGGCAAAGTGATCCATCCCAATATAGACATAACCATTACTGTTTAATTCTTCAATGGTCATCTGGAAAATGGCTAGTTTTTCTGCTGCTTTAGGTAAGTCTGCTTCAGAGATATTTTTCTGTGCTGCTTTCAACCAAGGCATATAGGCAAAGTTAAATAAAGCAATGCGATCAGGATTAAGTTTGATCGTCTTTTGAACTGTCTCTTTAAATGTTTCTAATGTTTGGAAAGGTAACCCATAAATTAGGTCAACATTAGCTCCTTCAAATCCTGCTTCTCGAATCCAATTCATCACATTAAATAGCATGGATTCTGGTTGAATACGATTGATTGCTTCTTGAACTTTTGGATTGAAGTCTTGAATGCCAAAGCTAATCCTATTAAACCCTAAACTCTTTAAGAAAAAGATATAATTTCTATCAATATATCGGGGGTTAATTTCAATAGATATTTCTGCCTTGTCCTCAATGGTAAAGTTTTTGACTAAATGGTTAAATAACTCGTCGATTTGCGAGAGATTCAAATAGTTAGGAGTTCCTCCTCCCCAGTGAATTTGATTAACTTTCCTTTGGGGAGAAATCAAAGCAGAGGTTTGATTAATATCTTGAGTTAAATACTCTAAATAGCGGGGGGCAATATTTTTGTTACCAGTAATAATGGTATTACAACCACAAAAATAACAAGCTGTTTCACAAAAGGGAATATGACAATAAAGAGAAATCGGAGTTTTTTTATGATTTCCTGCTGCTATTCCGGCGCGAAAATCTATCTCTCCTACTTCAGTTTTTAATTCTGTTGCGGGGGGATAACTGGTATAACGAGGGACAGATTTATCGTATTTTTTGAGTAAATCAGCGTCAAATTGTACATTTTGTGATGTAATTTTCATGGCCATTATTCAACCTGCTCAAAGTATTTTTTAGGAGACAAAAACATTCGTTAACCTGAGTTCAATTTTAGTATTTTGGAGGTTCTAATTAGATCGAACTCAGGTTAGTAATTCTAGAATTTAGCTAACAGCAACCAGTGATTAACTATTAACTATTAACTATTAACTATAAATTAGCTAACAGTTGCAATTTCAGGGGGATGACCATGGCCATGATGATGTTCTGTACTACCAGGTCTGTCCTGACGAGTAATTAGGTCAAAAACGTGTTCTCCAATAGCAGCTTTAACATCATCTTCTAATTCGTGAACTACATCACGATTCAGTTGAAAAGCATAGTTTGCTTCGTCTACAATTTTCTGCGCTGTTTCATCATCAATAGGCAAAGAATTGAGCGCGTCCCGATATTTTCCTTTAAAATTACGCTTAGCTTCAGGATTAGGAATTTCATCAAAGTCATAAAATTTAGTCCCTTCTGCTGTAGTTAATTCTAACGCTGAACGGATAATATTTTTTAAGCTTTGACCTCCTGATAAATCTCCCATATATCTTACATAGGAATGGGCAACTAATAAGGCAGGTTCGCTATTAGAAATTTCACGAATACGGTTAACATAAACTTGTCCCGCGGGTGAATCAACGATTTCTTCTCGCCAGTTTTCACCGTAATAAAAGGCTAAGTCTGCTTCTAAGTTTTGTTTGCGGTTTAGTTGAGCAAAATAAATCTTACTAACTACTTGATGATCTTGATGACGCTGTAATTCTTCTTCTAAGGCGCTGTAGAGATAATAAAAATCAGCTAATAATTTACGCAAGGGTTCTTTTTCGACAATTCCCTTGAGAAAACATTTAGTAAATGCTGTATTTTCAGCCATGGTGTGGGAATGGCTGGTTCCTTCCCGTA
>DLXW01000065.1:0-205 GCA_003448685.1 Cyanothece sp. UBA12306 | reverse complement strand
ATGGCTGGTTCCTTCCCGTAATTTTGTCGCTAAATCGTTACTCATGGTTTATTCCTCGTGTATAGGAGAGGTTGCCCTACCAGGCAGACAAGACTATTAATTGCTTGTTCAGTTTATTACTATACAGTTATATGTTTAACTAAATCAGGTATATTAATAAAACTTAATAAATTGAGTTTGGGGAGCAGGGGAGGAGAGAGTTGTA
>DLXW01000176.1 GCA_003448685.1 Cyanothece sp. UBA12306 | reverse complement strand
ATGGAGCGCAAACTTTATTGGGAGTTTCTAAGGTAGTCTCTAGGGTTGGTAGCCAATAACGAGTCCCTTCATAAGTTAACCAGCGTCCGAGTTCGGCCATAGCGGTTTTAAACAACACACTTGGAGTATTAACATCACGAGCAACACCTAACCAATGCTTAATTAAAGGGTGATCAGGGACATAAACGCGTAGTTGAAAAGTCATTTAATTCGAGTCTTGCGAGGTTAATTCGTTAATTCGAGACAAAGCTAATTCAAAATCTGGTTGGATTTCGAGGGCTTGATGATAGCTGGCGATCGCGTCTTGGTGTCTTCCGAGTTGTTCTAAGGCACTACCACGATTGTACCAAGCTTGATAATAGTCAGGTTGCACTGCTAGGGCTTTATCCCAACAGGTTATTGCTCCTTCCCATTGCTCTAAGTTATACAGAGCATGACCTTTTAAATTCCAGGCTTGAAAATCTTGAGCATCAAGGTAAATTGCCCGATCAAAACTGTCTATCGCTTCTTCAAATCTTCCTAAATTCCCCAAAGCACTGCCTCTATTATGCCATCCTTGGGCGAAGGAAGGATTGAGAGCCAATGCCTGATCCCAACTGGCGATCGCCCCTTCTAAATCCCCCTGACTAGCCTGCTGTAATCCTAGATTAAACCAGTCTTGTTCTGTCTCGGGGTTTGTTTGAGCTTGAACTTGATCTGTTTCGGCTTGAAACTGAGCCATCAAGCTATTGACAATTTCTTGAGGAGAAGTAGATTCTATTCCTAACTGTGTTGCCAATTGTTGGGCTAATTCTGGATCTTGCTGTAATCGCTCGTTTAATTGTTCGGGAGTCAATATTTCTTCTGTTTCTGGGGTCGGTTGGCTAATTACCCCTTCTACATCGGGTCCTTCGTATTCCCAGATAGCACTTTCTGCTTCTTTATTGTAGATACGTCTACCAATTTCATAAGCTGTCTCACCAATAGCTTCGGTAGCCGAAAAAGATCTCGCTAATTCCCCTAAACGCATCATCCGTGCTGCGAGTTGTAGATTAGGGGCCGAAGAAGCCATGGCTTTCTCCCCAAACCTTTGTAACCAAGCAATCCAGGGTTTGGCTTTTCCTCGTTCTCCTAAGTCTTCAAAATACTTGAGTACACGACCTTCATGCCAGCCATGGGCAATTCCTTCGAGTAACTGACTAAATAAAAACTCGTAGTCTGTATCTGTAAGAGGACGATTAGAGTCTTCTTGGCTACCAGAATGACTAGAGCTAGATTTCGATGATACACCAAAAATCTGTCTAAAAAATTGTTGAATCCACTGCCAGATACTTTTAAATAAACCCTGCATATCTTATCAAAACATACTCAAAGATGACACCCTTTTTTTTGTTGTAGGTGCTACTCTATTTTTGGTAGACAGTAACAGCTAAGGGCCAATGTTAATAATAACAAGTCTGGTTATCATAGGGGTACACTAAACCTAGGTATGTGAAAAAATTGCTGATTTCAACTTTTTTAGTCTTAACGAACTTAAATATTCTCCTAAAAAAGTGCTTAATCGCACCCCATACCCCTTGGGGTGAGGCTTTTTGCCCCACTAATCTCTTAAAGATTAGTAACAACCTCGCTCCTCATCCCCAAAACTGGTAAAGCACTTGCCATTCCTGTTTGTTCAACTTTGCCATGCAGTTACTTGCGATGGGAAAACTAGATTGGTTTTAGCACGGAACCCCGTCTAGTTTTTGAGAGATTTGTTCTTGATTGTAGCAGAAAAAACTAGGTTTACCCAGATTTTTCTGCTACAATCAAGAACCGCTATAGTGTGGACGTAAATGACAAAAAGCCATGGATTTTTAGCAATTAGAATGATATGATCAGGAAACTTATCGCAAAGAACTGTCAATCACAAACTTCAAAAGTTTATGGGTTTAAATGTTGTCCATTTGGTCGGTCGTGCGGGTAAAGATCCTGAAGTTAAGTATTTTGAATCAGGAACTGTTTTATGTGAATTGACTTTAGCAGTTAATCGTCGTAGTAGTAAGACGGATGAACCCGACTGGTTTAATTTAAAGATATGGGGCAAAACTGCCGAAATAGCGGCTAATTACGTACGTAAAGGCGGTTTGATCGGTATTCAAGGCTCATTAACCATCGAAAGCTGGACAGATCGCAATACGGGAGCTAATCGGTCCAAACCTGTAGTTGTAGTAGATCGTCTAGATTTGTTAGGTTCTAAAAGAGATAATGATCCCAGTGGAGGTAGCCTCTACCCGACGACGGATGAATTTTAACAAAAATATCGGGAGAAGTCTCCAGCTAAAATCTCTCGATTTCGTGAATATTTTCGGCACAATGCTTAAATACAAAGGGGAAAATGAAATTAATTGAGCGCTTCAAAATAATCACGGATTTGATTACGTTTTCTGGGTTGGCGCAACTTTTGTAAAGCTTTGGCTTCGATTTGACGAACTCGTTCGCGGGACAATTCTAAAGTTCTTCCAATTTCGGCCAAAGAATAGGAAGTTCCATCCTCGAAACCATAGCGAAGTTTAATCACGTCTTGCTCTCTAGGGGTTAAATCTCCCAAAAGCTCTTGTAAATCGTTGCTTAGGGATTCGCTAATTAAATTTTCTTCAGGGGACTGACACTCAGTTTCTAATAAATCGACTAACTCCGTATCCCTGTCTTTACCCACTTTAATCTCTAAGGAGACTGATCTCGGAATTCTTGATAAAACTTCTCTTATTTGCTCGGCTGTCATCTCTAATTCCTGGGACATTTCTTCAATAGTTGCTTTCCGTCCCTTTTCTTGAGAAAGCTTTCTCTGTGCCCGTTTAATCTTATTAAGTTTTTCGGTGACGTGAACAGGAAGTCTAATGATGCGACTTTGGGTGGAAATAGCTCTGGTGATTCCCTGACGAATCCACCAATAAGCATAGGTACTAAAACGATACCCTTTGGTGGGATCAAATTTCTCCACAGCCCTTTCTAATCCTAAGGTTCCTTCTTGAATTAAGTCGAGTAATTCTAAACCCCGATGTTGGTATTTTTTGGCTACAGAAACCACTAGACGCAAATTAGCTTTGATCATCTGATCTTTGGCTTTAATGCCTAATTTTTGGCTCTTTTCTAATGCAGCAAGTTCAACTTCAGCAAGTTCAGCCCAGCGTTGTTTTCCTTGAGCTAAGATTTCTTTTAATTCTACAACCGATATTTGTCCCTCCTTTGCCCAACGGTTCCAAGATGGGCGATATCCTAAAGTAACTAGCAAACGATCGTGCAGTTCAACCATTTCTACCAATTTCTGCATAACTTGATCCCCTTCTTTTGCCGCAGCATCTCGCAAGGTTACTAATTCAACATAGCTTTGAACTTGTTGTGCTTTGGTTACTTCTTCTTCTTTACCGAGTAAGGGAACCCGTCCAATATCTTGAAGATATAAGCGAACTAAATCGGTGGGGGCTTGATAAGAATTTTTTTCAATAGCGGTGATTTCTAGTCCATGTAGTTCAAGTTCCAAGGAATTGTTCCCTAATTCAGAATTAGTCTGAGGAAGATCTTTTCTAGAAGCATTCCAATCAGATGTCAATTTAGAATAATGATCAGTGTTAGGACAAGATGGTGTAGCTGGCATGATGATTTCTCTGGTTATTCTCAGTTGTCATTACAATTTTGAATGGATTGCTTGAGGAATCCAGGAGGCAATTCCTTGGCTAATTTTATAGTTCCCAAATTTTGCATCAAAAACTCACATCAATGTTATATTTTTTAAATTGAGTCGGCTTTGTAATCTGAATTATCTATAAACTACAGCCCAATAAATGATAATTCCCGAAAAATTAATCGATAATCTTGAATAAATCTTGATAGAATGGGGCTTTGTTGCCTCCTCATTTCATTGTCCATGAAACGCCCTTTAATTGTCCTTTGTGGTGCAACAGCTACAGGGAAATCCCGATTAGCCTTAGAATTAGCGCAACGCCTCAATTCAATAATTATTAGTGCTGACTCTCGCCAAGTATACCGCGAATTTGATATCGGAACTGCTAAACCGACTCAAGTTGAACAAAGTTTAGTCCCCCATTATCTGATCAATATTTGTCAACCGGCACAGACTCTAACCCTTGCCCAATATCAAGAACAAGCAAACGCTTTAATTAATTGTACTTCTTGTGTGATTCCTCCTTTATTAGTTGGAGGAACGGGTTTGTATATCAAGTCGATCGTACGAGGGTTGAAAATTCCTCGGGTTGCACCCCAACCTGAATTGCGATCGCAACTTCAAACTTTAGGACAAGGGCAATGTTACGAGCTATTACATCAGATTGATCCAATGGCAGCTAGTAAAATTCATTCTCATGATCAAGTAAGAACTTTGCGAGCCTTAGAGGTATTTTATGTCACAGGTTCCCCAATTTCTCAACAACAGGGAGAAAGTCCTCCTAGCTATCCCATTCTTCAAATTGGATTAGATTGCGATTCAATATCTCTACAAAAACGGATTGAAAGGAGAACCCAAAAGATGATCGATTTTGGATTAGTTGAAGAAGTAGAAAGACTTGTTCAAAAATATGGTTGGGATTTACCTCTATTAAACACTTTAGGCTATGGAGAAATTAAACAATATCTTCAAGGCACAATTTCTTTACAAGCTGCAAAGGCTGCTATTATTTTACACACTCGTCAATTTGCTAAACGACAGAGAACTTGGTTTCGTGCCTATCCTGAGATTCAATGGTTTGATGTGACTTCCCCTCATTTTTTAACAAAAGTTTGGTCTAATATCCAAAATTTTTTAGACAAATCTCGAGCATAATTAACGAAGTGCGAGGGATTACAAAATTAGACTCTGTTGACCAGTTTTAATTAAAAATTAAAACTGCTGTTGTGCATTTAACACGCTTATTTGAAGTTTTGCTACAAATGTTCAAACCCTTTCTCCCTGCTCCGAAGCTCCCTGCTCCCAAATTCCAGCGCGGGGCTTCGCGCCTTGTAGCTAAATTTTTTGGGATCAGTTATATTAAGATTTATTAAGTTTATGGCTATTAAGCCAGTATATAGAAAACCATGTTTAACCTCTCTAGTTTAGTTAATTCTAGTCTCAAATCTACCTTCGCTATCGGTCTTGCTGTCACCACCCTTGGCGTTCTTTCCCCTGTGATGGCTGGTTCTATGAGATCTCAAGATTCTTCTTCACAGACAATGCAATCAGCGAAAAAAATGGATATCGTTGATACTGCTGTAGCTGCAGGGTCTTTCAAAACTTTAGTTGCAGCTGTAGAAGCAGCAGGGTTAGTAGAAACTCTTAAAGGAGAAGGCCCTTTTACCGTTTTTGCTCCCACCGATGAAGCTTTTGCTAAGCTTCCTAAAGGAACTGTTGAAGAATTGCTCAAACCCGAAAATAAAGATAAATTAGTTTCGATTTTGACTTACCATGTGGTTCCTGGCAAAGTCAAATCGAAAAACCTCAAATCTGGTGCTGTCAAAACCGTTCAAGGCGGAGAAGTAGAAGTTAAAGTAGGAAATTCTGTGAAGGTTAATGATGCCACTGTTATTAAAGCTGATATCAAAACCAAAAACGGAATTATTCATGTTATTGACACAGTAATCCTTCCCACGGAAGACAAATAATTATTGATCTATAAAATAATGAAGAATCTCCCAAGCGAAAACCTTGGGAGATTTTTGTTACGATACATTAGTTTATTTTAATCAACGTGTATCATCCGAAGTTTGCCCAATTAGAACAATTTTCATAAATTATCATATATTTATGAGAACTGTTAAAAGCCCACGCTTTTTTCGTTGACCCGATGCTGATTGGGCTGCAACTACGGCCAAAATTGCTTCTATTCCGCACGCTTTTGGGCTGCAACTGCGGTCAAAATTGCTCCTATTCCGGCGGCAGGTAGTCCGGCGACAGCACCAATAGAAGTTAAGATTCCCGCCGTCAAACCAACTTGGCCTACTCCCATTAAAGTCCGAATAACTTGTGCTTGTAAACCTTCTTGTTGACCTCCTTCAGCGTATAGGTAAAGGCCGCAAATGGATTCAGTTTAACCATTATCTACACTCCTATGTTAGTAGGGTGAACGATTGCCTCCCTACTGGGAAAATATAGCAGTCGCCAAGGTGATTAGGACAGAACTTTCATCTTAAACCCTTGTCCCAAGGGATTTTTACCTGGAGACTTCTGACTTCTGCTATAATCTTCACCTTAATTAACATTTTTTACCATTTAAGGAGATTAAACTGCTCCATATCAATGGTGTCCCGATTACGGTAAATTGCTAAAATAATCGCTAAACCCACGGCTGCTTCTGATGCTGCGACAGTAATAACAAAAACGGTAAATACTTGACCTTTAATACCTACGGGGTCAAGAAAATTAGAAAATGACATTAAATTAAGATTAACAGCATTCAATAGTAATTCAATAGACATCAAAACCCGCACCGCATTACGGCTAGTTACTAAACCATAAATACCGATACAAAAAAGGGCAGCTGCTAACAGCAAACAGAATTCCAATTGTAGTTGCATAATTTCTCCTTTTCTTGCAATAATCAACCATTAATTAATTCTCTATTTTTCCTGATCACATCAAAGAAAATAGACAACATTTTTTATGATAAAATTGCCTATTTTCTAGGGTTTATTTTAATCATTGAGAATCTTTATTTCCCTTAGATATTGCTAATTGTCTAGTTTCTAATTCACTAGGACGTTCTGGCAATTCTAAAGCAGTAGTGATCCCTTCTGGTGTTGGTAAAGTATCAGGAATTAAATCACGACGAGCTAAGATAATAGCTCCTACCATTGCCATTAAAAGCAAAACTGATGCTAATTCAAAGGGCAGCAAAAAATCACTAAAGAAATGTTTACCTAATTCAACAATTGTATTCTCAATAACCCCAGGAGAAGCAGTAGAAATTGACCAAGGGGTAATCAAAATCATGGTGGACAACAGCAGAAAAATTCCCCCGCAGACTAAGGCAGTTGCACCTTGACGTATCCAACGTCTGGGTAAAGTCGAAAAATCTTCTCGCTTGTTTACCAACATGATGGCAAACAAAATCAAAACATTGACTGCCCCAACATAGACTAAGATCTGAGCAGCCGCTACAAAATCTGCATTTAGGAGGATATAAATACCAGAAATACTGATAAAAACTCCCCCTAACAAAAAGGCAGAATAAACAATATTTGAGAGTAATACTACCCCCAGGGCTGTTCCCACTACCATTGCTGATAAAATGGCGAAAGAAACAATTTGCACACCTTCGGCTAAGTTCACTATTTTTAATGCTCCTTAATAGTTAATAGTTAATAGTTAATAGTTAATAGTTAATAGTCATTTAGTTTCCCGACCATTAACTATCTCCTACATTCTATTTATTGACTTTCGTTAACGATTTCTTCGGGACGTTTACCTGCCCGTTGACTACCTGGGGGTAAATCATGGGGATCAAGAACTCCTTTAGGCAAGTATCCCAATTCTCTTAAAGGAGTCACCATGGAATCTTGAGTTACTTTATAAGGTAATCTTCCTAGGGCAACATTATCATAATTGAGTTCATGACGGTCATAGGCAGCTAGTTCGTATTCTTCTGTCATTGAGAGACAATTGGTGGGGCAGTATTCCACACAGTTGCCACAAAAAATACAAACTCCAAAATCAATACTATAGTGTTTGAGTTCTTTCTTTTTAACAGCTTTATTAAACTCCCAATCTACTACGGGAAGGTTAATCGGACAAACACGAACGCAAACCTCACAGGCAATACACTTATCAAATTCAAAGTGAATTCTGCCTCGAAACCTTTCAGAGGGAATTAACTTTTCGTAAGGATATTGTACTGTTACAGGACGACGGCGCATATGATCAAAGGTAACAGACAACCCTTGACCGATATATTTGGCCGCCTCAATACTTTCTTTAGCGTAATCGCCGACTTGTTTGAGTAGGTTGAACATAACAATTGATTGATTTAATGGTTAACAATGAGAAGAAATTAGCCACCAAAAGCAACAGGAAAAGCTAATTTAAGGGCAGCAGTCAATAACAGATTAACCAAAGAAACCGGAAGCAGGAATTTCCAGCCTAAATTTAGTAATTGGTCAATACGAACCCTGGGAACTGTCCACCGTAATAAAACAGCAATAAAGACCAGAAAATAGGCTTTCAGTACCGTCATAGTAATACCCAAGGAAGCAGTAATGATCTGTAACCAAGCACTGCTGTCATCGACTCCTAACCAACCTGCTAACTTATCAAGAGGAACCGGAAATTCCCAACCCCCTAAATAAAGGATGGCAAAAACCAAAGCCGACAATACCAAGTTAACGTAAGATCCTACGTAAAATAAACCAAACTTCATCCCAGAATATTCGGTTTGATATCCGGCGACGATTTCTTCTTCTGCTTCAGGAAGGTCAAAGGGAAGCCTTTCGCACTCAGCTAAAGCAGCAATCCAAAAGATAATTAATCCTACGGGTTGTCGCCAAACATTCCAGCCTAAAATGCCATATCCTGACTGTTGTTCCACGATATCAATGGTACTGAGGCTATTAGACATCATGGCAATGGCTAAAACCGAAAAAGCTAGGGGAATTTCGTAGCTAATCGATTGAGCAGCCGCCCTTAAGCCTCCTAAAAGGGAATACTTATTATTAGAAGCATAGCCTGACATCAATAACCCAATGGGGGCAATACTTGACAGGGCAATCCAAAGAAAAATACCAATGTTGAGGTCAGTTATCACCAAATTCTGACCAAAGGGAACTATGAGATAGGAGACGAAAACAGGAAGTACCACTAACACTGGTCCTAAGGTAAATAACCAATTGTCAGCTTTGGCTGGAATGATGTCTTCTTTAAACACCAATTTGATGCCGTCAGCAACAGGTTGGAGTACCCCCAAAGGCCCAGCGTATTCAGGGCCGATACGTTGTTGCGCGGCAGCAGAAATTTTCCGTTCTAACCAGACAACCACCAATACTCCTACGGTGGCTACGATAATCATTAAAAAAGAGGGGACGGGAATCCAGAACGCTTTAGCTAAACCATCTGGAAGCCCCAATTGCTTGAGAGATTCGATAAAACTGCCTTGTAAGTCGATTCCTGTGTTCATTTTGGTCAATACAGGTTGTAATTTGCGATATTTTGATACAGATAAGTATCACAGAAATAGTATCTGTTGGCTCTATTGTGAAGATTTTTGTCTAACACCATGCCTAGTATATCGCTGTCTGAGGAATAGCCTGGGGAATTTTAGGAGAACTTCTAGTTATGTTGTAAAGAAATTGCGGCATTAAGTTAGGATCAACTACGGACTTTAGTTACTTAATCTATCGATGACTACCTCTACAATCTCGCCATCTCTCTTAAGTCCTTTGAAATTAGGGGATATTTCGCTGAAAAACCGAGTTACAATCTTATTTTTATTTCATTTCTAAGTTACCCAATCAGTACAAAGTAATTCAGCTTGTTCTAATACGGTAACGGTGGCCT
>DLXW01000187.1:7819-10398 GCA_003448685.1 Cyanothece sp. UBA12306 | reverse complement strand
CTAAGGAAGGTAGATCGTCTGGTGGTAATGAGTGTGAGTTCATAAGATCTATATTGTCATGAATTAATTACTAAAACCAGTATTTGTATCAATTGTTACAGAAAATGGGGCATCATGCTTCAGTAATTTAGCGGATCTTCTCACTGAATCTAACTAGAGTTCAATGATTTTACCCGTTCTTTTGAGCTATTAACCGTAAAAACACCATATGTAGTGCTAATTATTTTTTTAAACACTACTGAGAGTATAAGTATTTTTAGCTAAAAAATTTAGCACAATATTTAAGTTATAGTAAAATAATAATTAAGTTTTGTAAAGGGGTCTGATTTTGTGAGCAACAAAAATTAGCCCATCCCAAGCTTAATGAGAAAAATTTAAACGATCAGGTCTGATTTTAACTATCAGAAAAAATGACTAGTCTAACAAGCAAAGAAAATCAACAACAGTACTATAGTCGAGAACAATGGCTAAGAGGATATCAATCCCAACCAAATGAATATGATTATTGGGTTGATGATATTGAAGGGGAAATTCCTCGTCAATTACAAGGAACTTTATTCCGTAACGGACCAGGTTTATTAGAGGTTCAGGGAACACCTTTAAAACATCCTTTTGATGGGGATGGGATGGTTTGTGCTATATCTTTTTTAGGCGATGGACGGGTACACTTTCGTAACCGTTTTGTTCGTAGCGAAGGTTATATGAAAGAACAAGAAGCACAAAAAATGCTGTATCGAGGTGTGTTTGGAACCCAAAAACCTGGGGGATGGTTCAGCAATGTATTTGACCTCAAAATCAAAAATATCTCTAATACAAATGTTATTTATTGGGGAGATAAACTCTTGAGTTTGTGGGAAGCAGCGCAACCCTATCAGTTAGATCCCAAGACTTTAGAAACCATAAAACTTGATGATCTCAATGGTGCGATCGGCCCTAAAGGATCAATATCAGCACATCCTTGGATTGATCCCTATTGTCAATTGGATAATGGTGAACCTTGTTTAGTTAATTTTTCGATTAAACCAGGACTATCAAGTAAAATAACTGTGTATGAATTTAATCCTGAAGGCAAATTATTACGTAGTCATTCCCATGTTATCCCAGGATTTTCTTTTATCCACGATTTTGCTATTACCCCTAACTATTGTATTTTCTTACAAAATTCTGTAAAGTTTAATCCTCTTCCCTATATTTTAGGTTTAAAAGGTGCAGGAAATTGTGTTGAATTTCAGCCGGATCAACCCAGTAAATTGGTTATTATTCCTCGTATTCCTCCTTACGATCAGATAAAAATAATCAAAACTAAAACTGGATTTGTTTTCCATCATAGCAATGCTTTTGAAGTAGGAGAAAAAATATACCTTGACTCAATTTGTTATAAATCTCTACCAGAAATCAAACCAGACGAAAGTTATCTAGAAGTAAATTTTAAGCAGGTAGATCCTTCCCAATTATGGAGATTTACTATTGATTTGGATAAAGACACAATAGAATCAGAAAAATTAAGCGATCGCCCTTGTGAATTTCCTACGATACATCCTGCAAAAGTTGGTAGAAACTATCGTTATTTATATCTTGCTGCTTCCCATCATCCCATTAATAATTCCCCTGTGCAAGCGATTTACAAATTTGATCAAAAAACTAGACAAGAACAGGTATATTCTTTTGCACCCTTTGGTTATGTCGGTGAGCCAATTTTTGTGCCTAAACCTAACGGAAATGAGGAAGACGATGGCTGGTTATTACTAATGGTTTATTATGGCAATATTCATCGTTCTGATGTAGTTATTTTAGACGCAAAAGATTTGAGTCAATCTCCCCTAGCAAAAGTCCATCTCAAACATCACATTCCCTATGGCTTACATGGTAGTTGGACTTCGCAAACCTTTCATTAAATTGTAATTATAAGATGGTTAGTCCGTTTCACCTAAAAGCACCTTTTGAACCCCAAGGAGATCAACCCCAAGCGATCGCCCAATTGTTAAGCTATCTTGAGGAAAAAAACCGTTTCCAAACCCTATTAGGAGCAACGGGAACGGGTAAAACTTTCTCCATTGCTTCTGTGATTGAAAAGGTAGGTAAACCTACTTTAGTTTTGGCTCATAATAAAACATTAGCGGCACAATTGTGCAACGAATTAAGGCAATTTTTTCCTGAGAACGCTGTGGAATATTTTATTAGTTATTACGATTATTATCAACCAGAAGCTTATATTCCAGTGAGCGATACTTATATTGAGAAAAGTTCGTCAATTAACGATGAAATTGATATGTTACGTCACTCAGCTACTCGTTCTTTATTTGAACGAAAGGATGTGATTGTGGTAGCTTCTATTAGTTGTATTTATGGCTTGGGAATACCTTCAGAATACCTCAAGGCTGCTGTCCCTTTAGCCGTAGGAAAAGAGATAGATCAACGTGAATTACTCAGGAATTTAGTAGGGGTTCAATATTCCCGTAATGATCTTGAATTACAAAGGGGAAATTTCCGAGTTAAAGGAGATGTTTTAGAAATTGTTCCTGCCTATGAAGATCGTGTAATTAGAGTCGAATTTTTTGGCGATGAAATTGATGCTATTG
>DLXW01000187.1:0-7600 GCA_003448685.1 Cyanothece sp. UBA12306 | reverse complement strand
CTGCTATTCGTTACCTAGATCCCCTAACAGGAGAAATCTTGCAAAGTCTGAATAATATTAATATTTATCCGGCACGACATTTTGTAACACCTGATGAACAAATAGATATTGCTTGTCAACAAATTAAAGATGAATTAGAACAACAGATTGAATTTTTAGAAAAGGCTGGAAAATTATTAGAAGCACAACGAATTAGTCAAAGAACTCGCTATGATTTAGATTTATTACAAGAAGTAGGTTATTGTAACGGAGTGGAAAATTATTCCCGTTATTTAGCCGGAAGAAATGCAGGAGAACCTCCCGAATGTTTAATTGATTACTTTCCCCAAGATTGGCTGTTAATTGTGGATGAATCCCATGTTACTGTTCCTCAATTAAGGGGAATGTATAACGGCGATCGCTCCCGTAAACAAGTGTTAATTGATCATGGTTTTCGTCTTCCTAGTGCTGCTGATAACCGTCCTTTAAAAGCAGATGAATTTTGGCATAAAGTCAATCAATGTATTTTCGTTTCTGCTACCCCTGGGGACTGGGAAATTGAACAATCCCAAGATAGAATTGCTGAGCAAATTATTCGTCCAACTGGAGTTTTAGATCCTGAGATTTTTGTTCGTCCAACTGAAGGACAAGTTGATGATTTATTAGGGGAAATTAAGGAGAGAGTAAAACGGAAAGAAAGGGTATTAATAACTACCTTAACTAAACGGATGGCTGAGGATTTAAGCGAATATTTTGATGAGCGAGGTGTTAGAGTTAAATATCTCCATTCAGAAATTAAATCCATTGAAAGAATTGAAATTTTACAAGCTTTGAGAAAGGGAGAATTTGATGTATTAATTGGGGTAAATTTATTGAGGGAAGGGTTGGATTTACCGGAAGTGTCTTTAGTCGCTATTTTAGATGCAGATAAAGAAGGGTTTTTAAGGGCGCAAAGATCCTTAATTCAAACTATTGGACGCGCTGCACGTCATATTAATGGACAGGCTATTTTATATGGGGATAATTTAACTAAAAGTATGATCAAAGCTATCGAAGAAACTGAAAGAAGACGAGGTATTCAGATGGCTTATAATAAAATGAATAATATTACTCCCCAACCGATTATTAAAAAAGATAGTAACTCTATTTTATCTTTCTTAGATATTTCTCGTCGTTTAAATTCCCAACAACTAGAAGAAATTTATCAAAAATCAGATGATTTACCCTTAGAAAAAGTTCCTGTATTAATCAAACAATTAGAAAGCCAAATGAAAGGAGCAGCAGAACAATTAGAATTTGAAGAAGCAGCTAAATATCGGGATCGCATTAAATATTTAAGAGATAAATTATTAGGACATTAGTAATTATGCTGACTCTTTTTGTTTATTAATGAAGGACATTTGTTAATTTAAGATGAGGACTTATGACTTCCATCATGCCAATGTCGCCAAGCAGTAGAACTACGAATAGCCAACCATAGTAATATTAAAGCAATTAATCCTCCATTTTCTGGAGCTTTAAAAGCAAAAAGGACTAAAATAATACAAATCGCATCTTGTAAACAAACTAACCAAAAAGGAAGTTTACCTCGTCGAAAAAACCAACCCACCTGTACCAATTTTAAAACTAAAGCTAAAAGTCCTCCGATAATTCCAATTAACCAGAGAGGTTCCATCTCCAAATTACCAATTTTCACAACTGTAATTGCTAATAATCCTCCAACTAAAGGACTAAAAACTAACTCAATCAATTGTAAAACTCGCTGTCCAAGTAATTTTTTTGAGCCTAGTAATTCAAATAAAGACCAACTGGTGAGAATTCCCAATAATACTGGAGGAGGAATTTTAGATAGAAGAGGAACTTGAGACCACAAATCACCGTGGAGTAAACCAATAATCAGTAAAGGGAGAGCAATTCTCATTCCTGCTGCTGCGGACGCGGAAAGTACAGCTAAAATGCCAATGATCATAAATCTTTATCAGCCTATTAAGTCAAGGACTCTAACGTCAGTTTAGAAGATGATTTTTCCGAAAAAAACCTTAAATTGAAGCAAGCTTAACAGTTTTTACGATTAAAATTTGTTAAGCTCAATGCACGATCTGGTCTGGGTTGAGGTTTCTTTCCCTAAATTTACCACTGTGTTCTAGCTAACCTCCAATGGTAGGCTAAAGAATGCAATGATTTGGATAAATTAGTTAGGAGCCATATATATCATGTACAGTCCGAGTATAGGAGTAACTTCGACCCCAGCAACAGCATATGGAAATCGTCTGTTTGTTTACGAGGTCGCAGGGTTGAATCAGAATACTGATAATGACAGTCTTGATTACCCAATTCGTCGCAGTGGTAGTGTTTTTATCACCGTACCCTATCAGCGAATGAATCAAGAAATGCGCCGTATTAATCGCATGGGGGGTCGTATTGTTAGTATCAAACCTCTGAACGCCGATACTCCTTTGCAAGTCACCAGCAACCAACCAAAATCCCAGGTCGTTGAACAACCGCAAAGTAACACACAAAAAACCAGTAAGTCTATGACTGAGACGAAAGAGAAGGCGAAAATTCCAGTTAATATTTACAAACCCAAAAATCCCTATATTGGGAAGTGTATTGATAATTATCCCCTAGTGGCTGAGGGAGGTAGTGGCATCGTTCAACACCTCACCTTTGATATCTCAGGAGGAGACTTACACTATCTTGAAGGGCAAAGTATTGGGATTGTTCCCCCTGGAACCGATGAAAATGGCAAACCCCACAAATTAAGACTTTATTCCATCGCTTCTACTCGTCACGGCGATAATGTGGATGATAAAACCGTCTCTTTGTGTGTTCGTCAACTTGAATACGAGCATCCTGAAACGAAAGAAACCGTTTATGGGGTCTGTTCCACCTATCTGTGTCATTTAGAGAAAGGGGCCGATGTAGCAATTACAGGCCCTGTGGGTAAGGAAATGTTACTCCCTGATGATGAAGATGCCAAAATTATCATGTTGGCAACGGGAACAGGAATTGCTCCCTTCCGCGCTTTCTTGTGGCGGATGTTTAAGGAACAACACGAAGATTACAAGTTCAAAGGTTTAGCTTGGTTAATCTTTGGTATTCCTTACACTGCTAATATTCTCTATAAAGATGATTTAGAGAAGATGGAAGCAGATTATTCTGAAAACTTCCGTCTAACCACTGCTATCAGTCGGGAACAGAAAAATAAAGACGGTGGCCGGATGTATATTCAGCATCGGGTTGCTGAACACGCTGCTGAGTTATGGGCCATGCTACAAGAACCCAAAACCCACCTTTATATGTGTGGACTCAAGGGTATGGAAAGTGGCATCGAAGAAGGTTTAAGTCCTTTTGCCAAAGAACAGGGCGTAGAATGGAAGGATTTTGTGAAGACCCTCAAAAAAGAACATCGTTGGCACGTTGAAGTTTACTAAATTTCAACAATCTTCTTTGACAGATATTCCCCCCCAAATTGGGGGGATTTTAAGATTTATGGGCTTAAAACAAGGAAAACTTAGGAATAAAATCCCTTTTTCGTCGCTATACTGAAACTGACTTTTTGATCTACTGAGCTTGTCTTTGAGCTAAAAAATAACGTTTCAAATCTTGGTTAAAACTCATATAAATCACAATATTTGTCAGAGAAATGGGTTATTATGTTATAAGGGTACGGTAAAAGCGATTAGCTGGAGACACGACCTGAGTCCTAAAAAATACCAGTAATCATTATTTGCTTGGTTAATTTTATTGGGGTCTAACATGGCTAAAGTCCTGTTATTCGCCTTGAGCGCGGGCATTACCCAAAAAGCTAGTAGCTTTCTACTGGCGCACGAATCCCCAACTATAGCGAAGCGCCGGTTGTGGGTGCGTTCAATATAGGACAATAACCAATGTTATTAAAGCAACGACTAGAAAACTTAAAAGTCCTATTAAAACCCACTTAGCCCATTTTTGTCCCTGTAAGGTAAAGTACATCACGACAATGTTAAAATGCGACCAATAGCCCATATATCTTTAGCAATCGCTACCAGCATAGCATCTAAGATGATATGCGCTCCCAACATAGCCAGCAAATTATTTTTAGCTTTCAGAGCAGATTGAGCAAGTTCAGACATCAATTTCACGAGAATAATAATATAACTTAAATATATTAAAATATGATCTTTTCTGTTATAAGTTTTCTGTTCTTTGGGCAATTAAACGACGGAAAAAACTTTCTGTCCATCCTGCTTCTTGACGAAAAGCTTCTGAATATATTTCCACATAAGCTTGTTCAATAAAAGCTAAATCAATCATACAAATCTTACTTAAAGCACTGTTGAGATCTTTAGTTTTACCTTCAGCTTCAAGTTTACTCTCAACGGCTCGGATAACGGTAGCCATAGCTAGAACAACGTGCTGGGGACCAATACCAATACGCACATGAATTAAACCAATACGCCAGCGACTCTCGGCATAACATTCTCCCCATTCATCAATTCCCGTGAACATATCATAAAACCATTGAATAAACGTTTTCCGCAGACGATCTATCCGCCCTTCTGAAGCGTTTAAAATGGCATTCATTTCAGGGTCGCGACCTAGATAATCATAAAAGACTGTTGCCATTACTGGTGCGCTTTCTTTCCCCCAATCAATTGAGGATTGTAGAACGGATTTATCTTGGTCGCTAAAGAACATCCGCTTTTCCATTTTTACCATAAATTCATAGGGTTCTAAAGCCATTTGGGAGATATCCTACAAAAATTAATTAATTGAAATAACTTATCGAATGAGTTAATCTACGGTCCAGTCAAAAGGACATCTATCTCAATGCTACTTCAATCTTTAGGCCTTTGCAGCCGAGAAAGTTTTTTTTTAGCTTTTCGAGATGCTAATTCTAAATCTTCATCTATTTTAACATCAGGAAAATACCCACAAAAATCAGGCTCAAGTCGTTGACGATAGCGATATCTACGATATAGCATATAGAAGATATTTGTTTGAGTATAACGACAGTGATTATAAGGCTCTTTTAGAGCTTCAAGAATATTTTTTACCTTGTTGAGCATATCGTCATCTAGCTCTTCTGGAAACCATCTTATTAAAGCGAAACTACAATTAACTCGCAAAAAATTAGCACCTTCTGTTAATTCTTCCTCTCTTTGTTTGTCGTTAACCTGGTTAATCAAATTTATCAGGGTTTCACAAACTCTTTTTTCTTGATCTTTTAACAGACCTCGGTCTTGTTTAAAACGCATTGAAGGAAAAATACCGACTTGAAGTTCTGACTTATGAAAACCTCGAACCGCATATGCTTGAATTCTAGCTTTAGAGGATTTCTTTTGAATTCTAGCTTTAGAGGATTTCTTTTGAATTCTAACTTTAGAGGATTTCTTTTGGAAGATAAAACCATAGTAAGGTTGGGGACTAGAAGGATGAATTCTTTCAAGAAAACGAACAATATCATACTTAGTTCTATAGGATATATAAAATCCTTGATGCCTAGTTTGATTAAGTAGTTTTAAAGACAAATCAATTAATCCAACAAACTGGCCTTTGTTCTGACTAGTAACTTCAGCTATTACTCCGAGAAACTCAAATAAGTTTCTGACCGTATTATTCCATTCTCTCCATGTCCAATTTCCAGATTGATTGTTAAAGCAATCAGATTTAAAACTTAGAACATCTTTTAGAGATTCAGTCAACTCTTTAAAAGATATCAGCCTAGTTAGATGCTCATAAATTTCAGGACCCTCATAATCAAAAGTAGAATGAGTAGCCAAGACTTGAAATTTTTTTCTTTTTATGTCCTCAGAAATCAAATCTGCAATAACAAATTCACGAATTGAATGCTGAGAAAAAGCAAACTCGTTTTGGATTTCTTGTATGAAAATTCCCCATTCTTGATCTAAATCATTTCGCTTAATAAATTCTTTGAGACTATTATCATTATCTGTATTTTTGATGTTTTCTATTTTAATAAATTCACTTCTTTGATCAAGCATTATTTTAGCAATTTTTAGAATATTATCGTAGCTTTCTTCTTGATTACTGGATTCTCTGACCATAGCTTTTATCCATGATTTATAACAAACATGGTAATAAAAATGATCGTTATTTTGGTTATTATTATTGTTGTTTTCATCAAAATTCTTCTTGATTAACTTCAAAAATGATGACAGTCCTCCAGAAACGTGATTATCCCCTTTTTTGTTTATGTCCATGTTCATTAACAATCCATAAAAAGATGGATTTTGCTTGGACTCTGAAATAAAGTATTCAATTAGTTTACCCAAAAACGGTTCGTCTAACGGTTCGTCTAACTGATTTTTTGCATTGCTAAATATTTCTTCGATTTTTTCTCTGACTTGTTTATGTTGTTCGCCAGAATCAAACGGTTTGATTTTAATCAAATCTTTACCCTTACTTTCTTGATTGATCAAGCTATAAAATATTTCTTCAATCCCAAAATATTTTAAAACATGATTGCTACATGAGATAATTAATTTGGATTTTTTACTACTATCAATCAAGTCTCTTAATTCAGATTTAAGTTTCTTAAAAAATTGATTATCGTTCCCCTGAGCTAATTCACCCAATCCGTCTAAAATGAGAGCTATTTCGCCATTACGAAACATCGTCTTGAACGTACTCATTTTATGTTTATAATCCTTATTCATTTTAGCTTTATGTGGGTCATATTCAGAAGAATCAACCTTCCTATTAAAGATATGATTGTATATAGCCTCTTCTAAGGTTAGACTATTTTCATCATTTTTATTCTTTTCACAAAGAGTAATTAAAGACGATAAAGACAAAAATAAAAGAGATTTTTCTTCTATTTGTTCTTCCTGTATATCCTGTATTTCAAGATTTTCTTCGTTTCTTATTAATTCTTTATCTTTGTTAAAATTTTCAACTAATGTTGCGGCATCAAGCCAATCTAAAGCGAATTTAAGCAAAAAATTAGTTTTGCCAAATCCTGCTTCTCCAGAAATAAATTTACACCTAGATCCGTCATCATAATTGCACAACCAATCAATTAATTGGGCTCTTTCCTTTTTTCGGCAAATAAAATGTTCTTTATCTATAATACAGGAACCCACTCCCTTACTATCAAGATGAACTAGATTTGAGGAGTGTTGCTCTAATGTTTTTTTATCCTCTTCCAAAATCTCTTTAAGCTTACGATGAATCTCATCCATCATCGATTTTTCGCTAGACATTAAGACCTCCTTTCGCACAAATTCTGCTCTTCCTTCGATATCAGGAAAAAGGGTAAAAGCATTCAAATTAGTATATTGTAGAATTTCATGAGCTTTCTCAATAGCCTTTTTTTTGAGGACTATTTTCCCCAAAAACTTATCAATATCCCCTCGCTCAAATTGTTCTTCTAACGGTCTAGTATCTCTTCCATGAATAGTAAATCTACCTTTTTGTCTTTGCAAACGCTCAATATAACAATTTGGTAAAATTGGATAGGGACGATCCTTAATATACGGAGTACCGTTTTTTTGTTTCAAATATCTCTGCTCATCGAAAATCTGGGTCTGAAACCCCGTCGTTCTACGACGGCTTTACGGCTTAAGTCTAGCACTCCCACAAAATATCTGTTAGAATGTGAGGTATGGAAAAAGCC
>DLXW01000329.1:12409-12826 GCA_003448685.1 Cyanothece sp. UBA12306 | reverse complement strand
AATAGTCCAATTTTTGTCTTCCTCATCTTCCCTCTGTTTCCCCTAAAGATGGACAAACTCAATCCCTCCAGTGAACTGAGTGGGCTTTTTTTGCAGTATCCTGTAACAAAGCCAAAAATCTATATTGTCTATGATATTTTCAAGCTAATTAAAATAAAAAAACTCTGTTAAACTGTGTGAATAAAAGTAATTGTGAGAAGTGAAACGAATTATGAATCAACTATTCTACCGTAGATCCAGGGAGCCTAAACTAAATAAGACTAATGATTGGCTTAAACAAGGAATGAGTTTGATTAGTGGACTAGGGATAGTCAGCAGTCAACTTTTATTAGCTCCCATTAGTTTAGCTACCGATACTTTAGTGATTCCTGATGCCCCTGCTCCGGCTCCGGCTCCAGCCCCAACCGTCAAGCCCCA
>DLXW01000329.1:4771-12181 GCA_003448685.1 Cyanothece sp. UBA12306 | reverse complement strand
CCCGTCAAGCCCCAGGTTGTTACCCCAAGTCCTGTTAAAATTCCTAAATCTTCTTTTTCTCGTCCTCAAGCACCTGCTACTAAACCAGTTTTAGAAGCTACTCCCGTCAAACCAACTCCCCCCAAAGTAGCACCCAAGCCCTCCGTTTCTCAATATCAAAAGAGTACGGCTCCCAAGGTGCAACTCTCAGCGCCCAAAATCTTAGATCCGAGTCCCAAAGTTAATAACTCACTATCGATTAAGAAGTCTGTAGTCCCCATACAATCGAAAAAAACTCCCATTGCTGCTCCTGCTATCACCCAGGGTAAAAATAGCTATATTGATCCCACTAGCTACGGTTTAAATCCCAAGAATAAGGTTGTTCCCCCAACTTCAATTGTCATCACAGAAAGAGCAACAGGATGCCAAACCTTTGCTCAAAAGGGTCAATTAATTACTGGCCAATGTCCTTCAGTGGCCAAAACAACCTCTACTAGAAAAACTCAACAGGCTGTTGCTCCTCGTCGCATTAGTGTCAGAAGTGGTCAAAAGACCTCAGCTACTAGAGTCGCTAGAAATTTTAATTATTCCCCCAAAGTACAACCTGCCAAATTCCGAGCTCGTCGAGTCAGTCCTAAACAGGTAGTCAGTTTACAACCTATTGCTAGAAAGGGATTATCCATTTCCCTCGAACCTGTACCTAAATATAATCGAGCAGCAAGTCTTTATAGCCGAATGGCTTCTCAACAAGGACCAAGTCAAACTGATTTAATGTATCCTCTTCCTGTAGCAGCAAAGATTAGTTCGGCTTTTGGTTGGCGTATTCATCCCATTGCCCGAACCGGCCGTCAACATGAGGGAACTGATATTGCTGCGCCCTTAGGAACCCCCGTTTTAGCTACTTATCAAGGACAAGTAGCTCAAGCAGACTGGGCCGGAGGGTATGGCTTAATGGTGATTTTACGTCATTTAGAAGGAACCCAAGAATCCCGTTATGCTCACCTTTCAGAAATTTATGTTCAACCTGGAGAATGGGTTGAACAGGGAACTGTGATCGGACGAGTAGGTAATACGGGTTATTCTACTGGTCCCCATCTCCATTTTGAATGGCGGCATTTAACCGAACAAGGCTGGGTGGCTGTTGATGCAGGGGTACACTTAGAATATGCTTTAGGAAACCTGATGCGTTCCCTACAGATGGCAGAAGCTCAAGCAAAACCACAAGGATAATTTTGATATTCCAACTATAATTTTAGCCCCTTTAAGGGGCTAATTAGGGTTTGCTGAAAAAGTACCCTGAAAAATTCTCAAAAATTATCCCAACTCAAATGGTCTAAAAAAACATAATTTTCAAAATAACTAACTGAAAGCTTGGCCCCAAACTCAACGTTTTTCCCGGCTTTTCCTCTAACAATAGGACGAATATGGGGTTGGGTTAAACTCACAATTCTATTATCAATTCTTGATTCTCTTTAAATAAGGTTATATTTCTTCTGACTTATTTGAAGACCTATTCTCCAAGGGTGTTAAATTTATTACTCCTGTCAGAAAAAAGATGAAAAATCGTTTACTGCCTCTGATAGATAAAATTATGTTGAGAAAACGCTCGTTAATTGAAACCGTCAATGATCAACTTAAAAATATTTCCCAAATTTCTCATTCAAGACATAGAAGTGTTGTTAACTTTATGGTTAATATAATTGCTGTTTTAATTGCTTATACACATCAATAAAAAAACTCTATTAATGTCTTGTATGAGCAACATACTTTACTTTCAAGCACTTTAATTCCTTCCGAAATTTTTCTATTTTGAATTAATCACTTAATCAAAAAGATTGATGATCGCCAGTATTCTTATCAAGATAAATGGTCTAATTTGCTTGGTTTATTCTTCAACAATATTATCCTTTATTTCTGAGAAATTTGTCGCTTTTTCGGCATGGTTCAAATCAGGGTTACAAAACAAAACGATGTAGGCTGCTTGAAATAAGAAGGCGTAATACACAATACTTAGGAAGAAACAACCGTACCGAAATTTGTGTGGAGGAGAATGACTCGCAACTCATCAGTCGCTGCTAACTTGAACCCGGCGCAACGAAAGAAACTATTTCTGGAAATGCAATCATCTAATCAAACAATTAGTGTGATCGCCAATAGAGAAGGAGTCAGTCGAAAATTTCTGTACCAACAGAGGAAGAAAGGAGATCAAGCGTTAGAAAAAGGGTTTAATCAACCAAAAGAAGAGTCAGACATCCTATATTGGATTCCTGTGACAAAAGAGTGGATATTTCAGGTAATATTGGCGTTAATCTTCATCTGCCATAGTTCTTATCGGGGTGTGGTCGAATTCTTAAGGGATCTCTTCGACTATCCCATCAGTGTGGGGACGGTTCATAATAAAGTGTCCTCAATGATAGAGACAGCCCAGAAAATCAACAAATCCCAGGATTTCTCGGGGATTAAGGTCGGATTGAAAGATGAAATCTTCCAATCAGGGCTACCTGTTTTAACGGGCATAGATGCTTTCTCAACCTACTGCTATCTCCTTGTCGGTGCCGACCATCGGGATGAAGATACATGGGGGTGGCATCTATTGGAAGCCAGCCAGCAAGGACTAAACCCAGATTTCAGCATTGCCGATGCGGGGAAGGGACTCAGGGCAGGACATGAGGCAGCTTGGCCTGGCAAACCTTGTCATGGAGATACCTTTCATATTCTCCACAAGACCGAAGGATTAGAAAACTATGTACACAGAAGAGCCAAAGCCCGCACCGGGCAACGAGAAAAACTCGAGAAGAAGATGGAAAAAGCGAAAAGCAAAGGTCAAGGAAACCGTTGGTCAACAAAACTAACAAATGCCCGTCGTGCTGAACAAAAAGCTATAATATTAGCTAAAGACATATCTATACTCTGTGACTGGCTTAAGGAAGATGTTTTGGCTTTGGCCTGTCCTGATTGTGTTGAACGGGCAGAGTTGTGGGATTTTATTGTAGCTGAATTCAAACAACGAGAGTCCCTGTGCCTTCACCGAATTCGCCCCGTTAGAACGGCATTAGAGAACCAAAAGAAAGAATTACTGGCTTTTGCCCTGGTGCTAGATGAAAAACTGACAGAGATTTCTCAACGCTTTGATATTCCGTTGTATTGGGTTCGTCAGGTTTGTCTTCTCAGAGGACAAAACAAACAGGAAAATGCCTATTGGTCAACCTGGAACGAACTCCATCAAAAAATTGGCTATCAATTTTATCTACTGTTTGAAGCCGTAGAACAAGCCATGAAAGAAACTCCCAGAGCCAGTTCCCTTGTGGAGAATTTTAACTCGCGCTTAAGAAATTACTTTTTCTTGCGAAGAACATTGGGGAATGATTATCTGGATTTATTACGCTTTTTCCTCAATCATAGAACTTTTCTGCGGAGTGAACATCCCGAAAGAGTTGGGAAAAGTCCGACGGAATTATTAACAGGTCAACCTCATTCTCATTGGTTAGAACTATTAGGATTTGATTTATTTCGGCAACCGAAAATAGCAGTCTAGCCTTCAATTTTCTCTTTTGTATTGTCTTTGTAGTCACTGAAAAGGTGGCTAAATTTCTGCTGTTTTGTTACCTCAAATTGGCCGTTTTTGAACCATGCCTAGAACTGATACACTAAAAAGTCAGCAACGTATTAACTTTGATTATAATTTCAAAGTTTTAAAACAAGTTAAACTTATTGACTGTCTTCAAAATTAAATGAGCGAAATAGCATAAATCTTTGAGAGATTTTTTCAGCAAACCCTAAATAGGGTTTGCTGAAAAACGATGCAAGCCTTATGGAAAGAAGCCTACAGACCAATTTTACTCGGGAAAAAGCCAGGGGATAGGGGCGAAAAACTGCTAAAATTCGTCAAAGACCCTTGCACCTCCTTGTTCAGTACAAATGTATCGTAAATCTGACCGGTCTGATCAAGATGTTACTCTCGAAGAATTAAGCGATCGCCTCGACGGAAAAAACTAGGGTAAAGGTTGATATCCCCACTATCTCTTGGATAAATTAGATGATGAACAATTTAGCCACAATTGCTAATAATCCCCTAGTATCTTTTACCATCCTTTTGATGGTAATCTTGATCCTACCACCTATTTTTGAAAAATTGCGGCTTCCTGGCTTAGTTGGTTTGTTATTTGCAGGAGTTATTTTAGGTCAAGATGGCTTACATTTTCTTGATCCTAAGTCAGAAAGTATTAAACTATTTTCAGATATTGGTAAAATCTATTTAATGTTTGTTGCTGGACTCGAAATTGATATGGCCGAATTTCGTAAAACAAAAGATCGGTCATTAGGGTTTGGCATCATGACTTTTTGTTTGCCAATAATACTCGGATCACTAACAGGAAAACTATTTGGTTTTGGTTGGAATACCTCAATTTTAATCGGTTCTCTTTTAGCCTCCCATACTTTATTAGGATTTCCCATTGTTCAAAGGTTGGGAGTAGTTAAAAACCAAGCAGTTATGGTAACAATTGGAGCGACTATTTTTACCGATATTGCTGCTTTATTGGTTTTGGCTATTTGTGTTTCGATTCACGGAGGTGAATTTTCAGTAACTAGCCTAATTATTCAATTATTAGCTTTAGCTATATATGCAACTGCCATACTATTTGGTTTATATTGGTTGGGAAAAGAATATTTTCGGCGTACTGGAGATGAAGAAAGTAATCAATTTCTATTTGTTTTATTAGCAGTCTTTCTCGCTGCTGTGGGAGCGCAAGCCATTAATGTTGATAAAATTGTTGGAGCATTTTTAGCCGGTTTAGCGGTTAATGATGTGGTCGGAAATGGACCAGTTAAAGAGAAGGTAGAATTTGTGGGAGGCACTTTATTTATTCCTTTTTTCTTCGTGGGAATGGGATTATTATTAGATATTCCCGCCTTTGTCAAAACTATTCAATTTCAATTACCTCTAGTTCTTAGTATTGTAGGGGGATTAATATTTGCTAAATTCTTAGCTGCATCGATCACTAAATTAATCTATCGTTATAGTTGGTTTGAAGCACTGACTATGTGGTCTTTGTCCTTACCCCAGGTAGCAGCAACTTTAGCCGCAGCTTTAGCCGCTTATGAAGTGCAAAATGCCATAGGAGAAAGACTGATTAATGAAGCGGTTTTTAATAGTATTATTGTTTTAATGCTCATTACCTCGATTCTCGGACCAGTTTTAACCGGACAATTTGCTGCCAAATTACCTTTGCCAAAAACTACTAATACTAAAGAATCGGAGTCTGGGACGGGAGAAATTAGCTTAGATGAATGGCTACCGCAATTACAGTCAGAAAAGCCATTATCTTCGTTTACAGTGGTTATTCCTATTTATAATCCTCGCACTCAACGGGATTTAATTGAAATGGGGGCATTATTGGCGCATCATGAATCAGGATTTATTGTCCCTGTTTCTATCGCTTCAGCCCATGTTCACATGGATGATCCTCAATTAAATCATAATCTCCAACGTAGTCAGAAGTTGCTCAAACGTGCTACAGAAATCAGTCAGCAGTTTGAGGTTGAGGCTGAACCGACTATTCGTATTGATGATGATATAGCTAGAGGAATTAGTCGTACTGCTAGGGAAAAAGATGCTAATTTAATTATTATGGGATGGAGTGAAAACACTGGCTTAAGGGCGCGATTATTTGGGAATGTGATCGATAGCGTTTTTTGGTCTTCCCACTGTCCAGTAGCGGTTATGCGTCTGTTAGACCAGCCAATGAATCTCCGTCGTCTTTTGGTTCCAGTTAAAAATATTAGCGCAGCAACTATTGATATTCTACAATTTTCTCAATTATTTGCTGATGCTAATGACTGTACAGTAACATTACTGCACGTCTGCGATCGCCTCACTCCCCGAGAACAAATAAATCTGTTTAAAGATGAATTGATGGATGTAGTTAATCAAAGCGAATTTCGGGTTAAATGTAAAATTAAAATTATTGCCCATGATGATGTCGCTAAAGTTATTATGAGGGCTTCAAGTGCTTTTGATTTAGTGATTTTACATTCCTTCCGTCGTCGTACCGCCGGAGGTTTAAGGGTTAGCGACTTGACTACAGAACTAATCAAAAAATTGACTTGTTCCTTTGTTTTATTCGGTGAACCTAATTCATGAAACAAACTTGGTTAGGTATTGATCCTGGACTGGCTATTATTGGTTGGGCAATCTTAGAAGGAGAAGAAGGGGAAATTCCTACTTTAATTGATTATGGCATGATCGAAACTGATAAATCTTTGTCTACCTCTGAACGGTTAGTGGAAATTGAACGGGATATGATGGAATTAATCCAAGATTTTCAACCGTCACAAGTGGCTATAGAAATGCCTTTTTTCAGTCGACAAATCAAAGCCGCAGGAGGAGTCCTCCAAGCTTTAGGGGTGATTAATTTGGTTATTTTTCGAGAAATCCAACAAACCCCAGTCATGCTACACCAAGCTAGTTGGAAATGTCATTTAGGGGACGGGAGGGCAACTAAAAAAGATGTGGCTACAATGGTTCAAACTTTGTTTGATCTCGAATCTTTGCCCATTGATGATTCTGTTGATGCGATCGCTATTGCTTATAGTGCTTTTTGCGGACTGCGCAATAATATTGGGTAAAATCAGAAAAGTTTACGGTTAAAAATCCCATGAATCAACCACAAAAAGCCCCAATACAAGGTATCTATGAAGTTTGTATCGGTACAACCGATCCTCTTCCTTTAATTCAATATTGGCAGCAATTTGGCTATCGTATTGGTTCCATTGGGGATTTATCTGCCCCCGTTGCTGACCAACTTTATCAAGTTAATTCATCCTTGCGTTCTATTAGACTTTACCATCAAGGGGCAGATCATGGTTTAATTCGTCTGATGGTTTGGGAAAAACCCCTTAATCAAGGGTTACAAATGACATCGATGAAGGTTTTAGGGAACCGTTGGGCAACTACTTTGACTGCTGATCTGATGACTCTTTGGAATCATGCACAAAAGGCTATAGATGTAGGTATGCCTGTTAAATATCTACCTCCCCAATGGACGGTTATCTATGAGGCCGTCCAAGCAAAACCTTTTCTTGATCCTATTATTGGGGTGCGGGAGATGTTGTTATTACAGCCATTGACTCGACAAGTTCTCTTTCAAAGGTTTAATTATGATGTCCCGAATTATGGTCAAATTCATCCCATGGCTTTCTTTAAAACCAGTCAGGCTACCCATTTGGGGATGATTATTCAAGATGATAGTCAAGAAGTTTTAAAGTTTTATGATGAGGTTTTGGGGTTACTTCGGGTTCAGGATAATTTACCAAGTACCTACGAAACCTCAACGGGCGGAAAACTGATTTTTGAATTGCAACCTGATGAAGAATTGTTTGTTACTGCTTTTGATGATCCTCGGTCTTCTTTGCATTGGCAAGATGGGCGAC
>DLXW01000329.1:611-4594 GCA_003448685.1 Cyanothece sp. UBA12306 | reverse complement strand
CAAGATGGGCGATCGGGCAGATTATATGTGGTGAGATTTCCTGATAGATTGGAATTACCTAATTTTTATGATCAGGCGAAACCTGGTTGTTTAGGAATGTCTTTGTATACTTATCGAGTGCTGGATTTACCCGCCTATTTTGAACGTATTAAGATTAGTAAGGCTAAAAATATTACAGAAATTACGACTAATGAATTTGGAGAATTGAGTTTTTCTTTTACTGCACTCGATGGCTATTTTTGGACGTTAATCGCCCTTTAAATTACTGTCTTAAGAAATCTAAATAAACCTTTTTTGCTTCATTAACAGCTTAGTAAATCTTCAAGACTATAAGGACATTGATTAGGTAAATTAATCCCGTATTCCAAAGTAACTAAACTAACAGCATCTTGATAGATTTCTTCTAAGTCTTGTTGAAGTTTTGGTTTCATACTCGGTGATATTTTCCTTTTGATCCCGATTTTGAAGGCTTGTATCTCAATTTTCCATTTTTTATAATATTCCTCTAAGGGGGTATAGTCGATCTTGAGACGATGTTCTATCTGTCTCATAAGAAGACTAGATACGGCATTATAGTCACTACGTCCCAAGGACTCAATCTCCTCAATCAGGTTTTCCCAGTCTAAATTGTCTAATTTGCGTTCCCTTAAAGCTTGGACTTGTTCTATAGTCCATTGATAGTAATCTGTCTCGTAGGTTTTTGTCTTTACTACTCGAGTCATTGATTAAACTCCTCATTAGATGAAATCTTTAAAAATACAAAAAGAGAACCCCATAAAGGTCATTTTTGGCAGAAATATTCCAATCAAAGGTAATTAACGCCTTTATTTTGGCAATAAATCATTAACATCCGCAGCAAAATCTTCGTAACGACGCAAAGAAGTCACTTTAACCTGGACGTGTTGTCCTATCTCTTGCATAATAGGTAAAGTAAAGAGAATTTTATCGAGGGTATCAGGAGAATCTACATTGACAATAGCAATAACTCGTCTTTCTCCCACGCATTTCCACAAATCAACTACAATCCCTTCTTTTTTAGCTCCTAATGCCACCTCTGCTTCCTTGGACCAAATAGAAAATAAGTCTTGTTGTGTCATAGTTACAGAATATTCTACCTGAAAATCAAGAAGATAAAGCATCCTAAAAACTCTCCTAAAATAAATTTACAATAACTAAAAGAATTATACTATGCTCATAAAATTAATTAACTATCAACTATCAACTATTAACTATTAACTAATATGACTCAATCTTCTCCTTTAGTGGGCATTATTATGGGAAGTGATTCGGACTTACCCACCATGAAAAACGCGATCGCTGTTTGTGAAGAATTTGAAGTAACCCATGAAGTGGCCATAGTATCTGCCCATCGTACCCCTGAAAGGATGGTAGAATACGCCCAAAACGCCCATAAACGTGGAATCAAAGTCATTATTGCCGGAGCAGGGGGAGCAGCCCATTTACCTGGAATGGTAGCCTCTTTAACCCCTCTTCCAGTGATTGGAGTTCCCGTAGCTACACGCTACCTAAAAGGGTTAGATTCTCTTTACTCCATTGTTCAGATGCCTAGAGGTATTCCCGTCGCTACAGTAGCCATTGGCAATGCCCAAAATGCCGGATTATTAGCGGTACAAATC
This sequence comes from Cyanothece sp. UBA12306, assembly GCA_003448685.1. Lineage (GTDB taxonomy): Bacteria > Cyanobacteriota > Cyanobacteriia > Cyanobacteriales > Microcystaceae > Rippkaea. The sequence goes on along the minus strand of DLXW01000329.1, from coordinate 2,957 downwards.
TTAGCATCCCATGACTCATCATTGCGCGAGAAAGTGGAAAAATATCGGAAAAATTTGCATAATTCCGTCGAAGATAAACAATCTGAATTAAAACAGTTAGGATACAAGGACTATTTAAAAAAACGGAAACAGCAGTCATAATAAGTAAAAAACACTAAGTAAAAAAACCGCAATGATTCGTTTGATCCTAACGTTATGCAGTATCTTAATCATCGGATTGGGAGCAAGTCCCCTAACTTTAGCTCAAGATACCCCAATCCCAGCTATTACGGCAGAAAAATTACAAAAAGGGGACGAAGTCGCTAAAAAAGCTTTTGAAGCAACCCAAAAAGGAGATTTTGTCCAAGCCCAAACCTACTGGACCGAGTTAATCCAACAATTTCCCACAAACCCCGCAGTTTGGAGTAATCGAGGAAATACCTTGGTCAGTCAGAATAAATTAGAAGAAGCGATCGCCGACTTTAATCAGGCTATTGAATTAGCCCCTGATGCTCCCGATCCCTATCTTAATCGAGGAACAGCATTAGAGGGTCAAGGCAAATATCAAGCAGCGATCGCTGATTATAATCGAGTCTTAGAATTAGATCCCAATGATGCCATGGCTTATAATAATAGAGGGAATGCCCAAGGGGGTTTAGGAAATTGGGATCAAGCTTTATCAGATTATCAAAAAGCAGTAAAAATTGAGCCGAATTTTGCTTTTGCTAAAGCTAATGTTGCTCTGGCTTTCTATCAATTAGGAAACACAGAAGAAGCGTTATCCGAAATGCGAAAAATTGCCCGTAAATATCCTATGTTTCCCGATATAAGAGCGGCTTTAACGGCTGTTTTATGGCATTTAGGCAAGCAAGGAGAAGCAGAAAGCAATTGGGTCGCTGCTGTGGGAATGGATAATCGTTATCAGGATTTAGATTGGGTAACTAAGATTCGTCGTTGGCCGCCCCAGATGGTTATTGCTTTAGATAAATTTTTGAATCTTAAATGATCCCCATACTATATTGTAGTTTAAGGCTTTTAACTCAATTGATAAATTTTAGAAAGTAAACTTTAAGGAGGAATTTGTTGTGGTTAGTTTTCCAATTATTATTGATGATATTGATGATATTGAGGTAATCAATGGCAGTGATCAGACCACGATTGAGCTTTCCAGCCATTTTGATGATCCCTTCACCACAGGTCTAACCGCCCGATTTGAATTATATGACAACTCTCTTGCTGGTGGTGTTACAGAAATAGTCTTGTTTGATCAAGACACTTCCGGTGCACCTGGGACAGTCACTAATTTTTCTAATTATGTGTTGGATGAGGATTATGTCAACACCATTATCCATCGATCTATGCCAGGTTTTGTGGTGCAAGGGGGTGGTTTCACCGTTGATGGTTTAGCAGATGTCCTTCCCAATAATGCTCCCGATGCGGTGTCTTTAGTACCAACAGATCCTCCAATTACCAACGAATTTAGTTCTGAACGTTCCAATGTTCGTGGGACGATCGCCATGGCTAAAATAGGGGGTGATCCCGATAGTGCCACCAATGAATGGTTTTTTAATCTAGGAGATAACGGGATTAATTCGGGTAATCCAAACAATCTAGACGTTCAAAATGGCGGCTTTACCGTTTTTGGAGAGGTATTGTCGGAAGAAGATTTTGATGTACTAGAAGCGATCGCTGCACTCCCAATTGTAGATGGGAGAGGTTTTTTTGAGCAAGGGGCGTTTTCAGACCTTCCATTGATCGACTTTGATCAAGAAAATCCCGTGATCACAGGGGATGAAAATTTGGTGCGTTACCAAAATATTAGTTTAGTTCAACGAGAAGAACTGACTTTTGAGGTAGTGAACAACACCAATTCCATATTGGTCGATGTGAGCATTGACGAGGGAAATCTGTTATTAGATTATCAACCAGGCCTATTAGGAACGGCAGAAGTGACAATTCGTGCTACCAATTTGGTGGGAGAAGTCATTGAAGATATTTTCATCGTCACAGTTGAGGATGCTCCGCCGACAACCAGTGGTATTGACGATATTATCGTTAATGAGGATGAAGAACCAACAATTATTAGTTTATTTGATGCCTTTGACGATCTCGAAGACAATGATAGTGATTTAACTTATTCGATTATTGATAATACTAATGCCGATCTTTTTAGTAGTCTAGAGATCGATGATAATAGCGGTGAATTGACCTTAACTTATCAGCCTAATAGCAATGGCATAGCTAATATAACGGTTCAAGCGCAAGATTTATCAGGACAAACAATCGACACGACTTTTTCTACTACTGTTAATTCAGTTAATGATGCCCCCAATTTTACCTTAGGGGATAACCAAACCGTACCATCGA
>DLXW01000329.1:0-354 GCA_003448685.1 Cyanothece sp. UBA12306 | reverse complement strand
ATCCCGAAACAGGAAATCTGAGCTATACTCCTGCTACCGGGGCCAATGGCACAGCCAACATTACTGTTATCCTGTCTGATGATGGTGGTACTGTCAATGGGGGTGTGGATACTAGCACAGAACAAACATTTAATATTGCTGTTATCACCGATCAACCTCCGACAACGAGTGGTATTGACGATGTTGTGGGTAATGAAGATCAAAACCCCACAATTATTAGTCTATTTGATGCTTTTGACGATGCCGAAACTGAGGATAATGAGTTAGATTATTCGATTATTGATAATACTAATGCCGATCTTTTTAGTAGTCTAGAAATCGATGATAATAGCGGTGAATTGACCTTAACTTATC
>DLXW01000190.1 GCA_003448685.1 Cyanothece sp. UBA12306 | reverse complement strand
GGGCTTCCCGCGACTTAGCTAAAATTGAGAGATTGCTAAACCTTGGACTTCGATGAATCATTATTTTGTCAAGACATGGTGTTGGCTTCTTCTTGTAATTTTTGCCCGATTTTAGGTTCTGTTCCCTGAATTATCCGGCTAATATTATTTTTATGGCGAATAATTACATAAATCCCTGCTAAAACCGAAAATAGAAGATAAGGCAGAGGTTGATTAAGCACAATCATTAAAATATTAACGGCGATCGCTCCTGTGATTGAACTCAGAGAAACAATCCTAGTGATGGCTAACATTAATAAGAAACTAGCCAAGGCTCCTAGAGCCACTAAGGGGTTTAAAACCAACAAAACTCCCAAACTAGAGGCCACGGATTTACCTCCTGTAAAATTGAGGAAAATGGACTTACTGTGACCGACAATGGCCGCGATCGCTGCTGCTATCATTAACCAGTATTTCCAGTCTAGAGGAATTATGTCTAGGGGACTGAAAATATACAATAGTTTGACTATCCCTACGGCTAAAACAGCTTTGAGTATATCGATGATCAGAACAGCGATCGCAGCCATTTTTCCCACAGTTCGCAGCACATTAGTTGCTCCGGTGGACCCCGAACCCTGTTGGCGGATATCAATACCTTTAATGAGTCGTACTATGAGATATCCTGTGGGAATTGAACCGAGTAAATAGCCTAAAATTACTAATAATCCACTAATTGCCGCAGCCATAGTTCCTGATGTTGTTTTTTGTTAGTTAATTGAGCGATTAATATACATAACTAGACATTTGTTGAGGATCTCTGGCAAATGCCAACCATAGAGGAAATTGTAACAAGGAGAGTTCTATTTGTTCTTCGGTTTCGTCGATAATTACTAAAGGAATTAACTGATCTTCGAGTAATCTTTCTGCTTTGAGAACTAACGCATCAGAAGATTCAAAGAGAACTATTCCCCGTTCAGGGCCAAAATCACCACGGGAGATTCCTAAACAATCTTGTAGTCCTCTTCGCCATTCTCCGAGTCTTTCAGGACTATTGGCTAGGATTAAACAGCGTAGGCGATCGCCATGAAGTTGATTTAAGACGGAAATCACAGATGAAGCAACCAAAATATTTTGTAAGCGAGTCCCCATGGAACGGATCGAACCTCTTCCTCCTTGGGTAAAAAACCAATTTTGAACTCGTTCAGCGTGAATAGGTTCAAAGGTACGGCGTAGTTGCCACGGAGGTCCATAGTAGTCAGGATTATTGCGATATTGTGCTAAAACATCTTTAATTCTTCTGGTTTGATTCTCAAATTGTTGGGGAGTAAATTGTACATTAGCAGAACTACTCGCCGGAGGTGGGGTAATTTCTGGGGAACTATTCCAATTGTTAGCTGTGGGTAATTCCAATTGTTCAGCGCTTGCGGCTAAATCTTGTAAACTTCCCACTAAATAATCCTTAAATCCTTTGACTCTAATGGCTAAATCTTGAGAAACTCCAGCAAAAGTGGTGCGCATTTCCTCTTTAATTCGTTCTCGACGACGTTCGAGTTTTTCGATGGAAATTTCTAGGACTTGTTTTTGCTGTTCAAGTTCTTTTAAGCCTTCTTTAACCATTAAGCGTAGGGTTTGTTGGATTTCTTGGGTTTGTTCGGCTATAATCTGATTTCTATTGGCTTTTATCGTTTCTATTTCGGCGATCAAACTTTGTTTTTGCTGTTCTAGAGATTGAACTTGTTGACTCAATTCTTCCCCTAGATTTTGTGATGCTAAAATAGCAGTTGGAGGATTATCGATTTTTGTTTGGGATTGAGGTATTTCTCGAATAACATCGCTATTTTCTGCATCTGAAAGGATATCTTTGGCTAAATTGTCAGTTAAATCGGTTGTTAATTCTGGTTTTGGGTTTTTGGGTTCGTCTGCATTCATAAATCCTATTACTCTTAAGAAAATCTTAGTAATTAGACTGGGATCGGGATCACATACTTAAATAGAGTATCTTGATCTGATATTAAGCGGTTAATTGGTTTTTTACCAGTTGATTAATCAAGGGGACAATATTGTTCTAAACAGGTTTTTAAGGTTTTAGGATCGAAGATAATGGGGAGAAAATGAATACTCTTTACTTCTCGAAAATAAAATAAAATGGGGATGGGATTCCAAAAAATACGCCAATTAGTCCATTCTTCATAGGGGAAACTCCGAATTAATTGGTTAGAACGATAAATATCTAAATCAGTCGGAGTAAACTGTAATCGAATTGTGACAGTTTGAAACAAGAGAAATAGCCCTAACAATGCTATGGGTAAACTTACCCAAGGTTGCAGAAAAATTAAAATAATACCTAGACCAATTAATATCAAGGGAATCTTGTAACTAGGTGCAAGTTCAACTGTTTGTTGAGTTATATCTGATGGAATAACAGGTGTCATAGAAATTTAATTTAGGTACCTGGACAAAAATAAACGTTACTGTGAAGGGAGCGGGGAAGATAGGTTCCGACCTATTTACATTTCTTAAAACAGCTAACTATAATTTATGTCTGACTACTTATAATAAATAGTCTTTTCTCAAGATAGCATCAATTAGTCATTAATGTGTTGAGGAAATGTTCTGTAAAACACTTTTAGTAATACTGGTTTCTGCACGGGTATAAATATAAGTTTCCGGTTCGGTCAATGTTTCGGTGTTAAACACTTTTTCAGCACGTTCCCATAAATCAGTATCTTCTCCATAAGCAATGTTATTAAATCCTTTTACTTCAAAAAAAACCTTTCTTTTACCAAAAAAAGTAGGGCCTAAAACACAGTTTTTAAGGTTAACCAAGTTGCTTGGTTGGTAATAATCAGCAACTAAAATTTCTTCATCTATAAAAAATCCACCTTGAATTAAGTCAACATCTGGATAGGTTTGCATATACTCTAAACGAGATTTTAAATGATTTTCATGATATCGATCATCACTATCAATAAAGGTAATATATTGGCCAAATGATGCTTGAATACCTACATTTTTTGAATAGGCTAATTTGCAATTTTGATGCTTTAAATAACGAATTTTCTTGAATTTACACAAATAATTATTGACAATCTCGAAGGTATTATCATGACTTCCATCATCAACGATAATTAACTCCCAATTTTGATAAGTTTGAGCAATAACACTTTCAATACATTTGTTTAAATATTCCGCACGGTTATAAGTACAAAGAATAACTGATATTTCAGGTTTTAATAAAAATTCAAGACTACTCATAATTTAATCAATAATCATCCTACATATAAATTAAAGTTGAACAAAGTAAAATAAATAAGCTTATTTTTCGGCGACAATACAAGTAGCAACAGGATAATCTGGATGAAAGTTGTTCAGTTCTTCTTCGGATAACTCTTCCGTTGCAATGCCATGATAACTGGCAATTACACTCATTGGATTACCATAAACATATAATTTCTGTTGAGAAAAATTTCTAAACAAAAATTTCATCCCATCAGGTAAAGGTCGCCAATAGTCTACAGGAGTTGCATGAACTCTGATTCCATTGGGAACCATCGCAAAGCATTTACCACCATTTTTGAGCCATTTATAGATATTTTCAACGACGATCCAAGGTGCATAGCAATGTTCAAGAACATTAAAAATAATCACAGAATCTAATGATTCTGGTGCAATTACTAATGGGTTATGAACGTCTCCCACAATATCTATACCTGGTCCTGGTTCTAGATTAAGAATTTGATAAGAACTACCTGAATTAAGTTGATAAAAATCTTTATCTTTAGGAGTTCCACCTACCTCTAAAATTTTACCATTGACTTGCTCCTTAATTTCCGCGATAAATTTTTTAAGATAGTAACGATCAACTGGAGTTCCCCTAGTTAATCCGAAAGCTTGACAAATAGGAACTTTTCTGTTTAAATCCCCCCAATCAAGGGAGTTTTTAGTCGGAGATAATAAACCAAAACTTTCAAGTATTTTAACTACTTTTGTAAATTCAACTAAACTGTTGATTAAATTAAGATCGTCTTCTAGTTTTTGCTCAGCAAATAAACCAAGGAGAATTTGATGAGTTTTTAAGCTCAATGAACCAAGTTCAAATTCCATTTGTTTTTCAATAAAACTACGAAAACCTTTTCCCAAAAGTGTCAGACTATTTTGGGATAAAAATACTAATAAACTTTCAGAATTTACAATTATTTGTTTATATTTATTTAGGGTTTCAATTACTTCTTGATCAATGGGATCTGATTTGATTGCTTGAAAAATTTCATAAGCCATTTCTAAAGATCTTTCTTCAATAAATATCTCCAAAATAAGTAACCAAGATTTGCTTAAAATAATCTCAGCTTTTTTTTGACTCCACGCAAAAATACTATACACATTAGAGTTTTGTATTTGCAAAAAAGCATTACTTATGTATTTTTTATCCATGGGTTGAATTATTGAAAATCTCTAAACATTATAGCTTTAAAGATTAATTGACAATATTAAGAAAATTTAAAATATAAGCTATTAATAATTATAAAGATTTGCTGATAAATGTCCCAGTTTTACCTGGCAACTGAATAAGATTATAGTACATAGCTATTTATTGTTATGGGAAGTATTTTAATTTAAGGAAATAGGTATTAGATTATAGACAAACAACTTTCAAAATTTGCTCTATAATCTATTTTGGGTTTAAGTTTTGACCCATCAAGTAAAAATGCTATGGCAATACCCAAAGTGGTTAGGACAAAATTTTAAGCTTAAACCCTTATAAAAAACGAGTTTTGCTGCTGAATTGTGCTATATAAATGAATGACTGATATTCAGCAATATTTCTCAAGTTAACTTTTGACTTTGACTATGACTTTTATTGATCCACGACGTAGAAAACAGCTACAAATATTAACCCAAAAATTAGGATTATCTCAAACAACACAAATTAATTGGTCTTGGTTAGATTTAGCTCTAACCCATCCGACAATTTCCCAGGAAAAAAATTATCAACAACTAGAATTTGTAGGAGATTCCGTGGTAAGATTAGCAGCAGCAGAAGTTCTTCTAGAAACCTATCCTGATGAGTCCGTAGGGGAATTTGCTGCCTTACGCTCTATCATGGTGAGTGATCGCACTTTAGCTCAGTTCGCTGAGAGTTTTTCCTTAGATCGCTATCTCTTAGTTTCTGATAGTGTTGCTAAAGATGAAGTGGGAAAAGTTTCTCGTCTAGCTGATGCTTTTGAAGCAGTTTTAGGAGCTCTTTATTTAAGTACCCACACCATGGAATTAGTGCGTCCTTGGTTAGATTATCTTTTAAAAACCAAAGCTGAAGAAATTAGACAAGATCCGGCTCGTCAAAACTATAAAGATGCTCTACAAGAATGGACTCAAGCTCAATATAAAATGCTCCCTGAATATCGAGTCAAATCTATTGAATCATCACCCCAAGAACAAACTTGTTTTTTAGCGGAAGTTTGGCTAAAAGATCGTAAATTAGGCTCAGGGAAAGGACGTTCTAAAAAAATTGCCGAACAAGCTGCTGCTCAAGAAGCTTATCTTAAATTTTGTTGTTAATTTAGCTCCCAAAAAAATAAGCAACAAAAATATGACTAAACATTGACCAAATTATTGGTTGATTATTCCACTACTATACACCATTCATGAAGTTCATATTCAACGCAACCGTTTATGATTAAAGGATCTTGTGCCACAATAGCTTTAGCGGCTTCTAAAGAAGTTGCTTTAAATAGTAACATACCCCCGCCAAAATCTCCCCAATATCCAGTTTTTGCCTGATGTCCCTTAGCTATTAGTTCTTCTACATAGACTTTGTGGGATGGGACATAACTATCGAAAATTTCCTTGTCAACAATTCCTCGTTCAATTTTAACAAACCAACCCATGATCAATTATCAATAATAAAAGCACATCATTAGGTTAGTTTAACATATTATTTACTTTGAGAAAAATATAATTCTCAAAAACCCATGAAATTATCAAAAAAAAGATTTTTTATTGCTTTGCTACCTCCACAGGAAGTACAAGAAAAAGCAACCGAAATTAAACAATATTTTGCTCAATTTTACCACAGTAAAGCAGCCCTAAAATCTCCCCCTCATATTACCTTACAGCCTCCCTTTGAATGGGAGCTTGAAGACTTATCTAGATTAGAAAAACAATTAGATAAATTTTGCCAATTTCATAGTTCTATTCCTATGATCTTAGATGGCTTTTCTGCTTTCAAACCACGTGTTATTTACATCAATGTAGTAAAAACTCCTGAACTTTTGACAATTCAAAAAAATCTGATGTCTGAGCTTGAGTTATCGTTAGATATTGTGCATGAAGTTTCTAAAAGCCGTCCTTTTAATCCCCATTTAACCGTAGCTTTTAGAGATTTAACTAAATCTAATTTTGCTCAAGCCTGGGCAGAATTTAAAGACAAAAAATTTTATTTTGAGTTTCTAATTGACCATCTTACTTTACTAATACATAATGGTAAAATGTGGGAAGTATATAAAAACTTTTTGTTGACTCATAAATGATGATTAATACTTATTTTGCAACCGTTGCTAGAGGATTAGAAGAAATTGCTGCCAAAGAATTAGAATTTTTAGGAGCAACTATGGTAAAACCTGATTTTACAGGCGTTTATTTTCAGGGAAACAAAGAATTACTTTATCGGGTTAATTTATGGTCAAGAATTATTTTTAGAGTTTTAGTTCCTCTCCAAACTATTAAAAGTTATAATTCTGAGCAGTTATCTAAGAATATAAAAAAAATAGATTGGTCTAAATATTTACAAACTCAACAAACTTTTGCTGTTAATTGTACAGGAAAAAATGACAACTTAAATCATACTCATTTTACAGCTTTACAAATCAAAAATGCTATCGTTGAACAACAGCAAGAAAGATTAAATACTCGCTCTAATATTGACACTAAAAATCCCGATATTATTATTAATGCTCATATTAAAAATGATAATTGTACCATAAGTTTAGATAGTTCAGGGGACAGTTTACATCGGCGTGGCTATCGTCCAGCAATGGGTTTAGCACCTTTAAAAGAAACCCTAGCGGCAGCTTTATTAGAAATGGCTGATTGGCAGCCTAATTTGCCATTTTTAGATCCTATGTGTGGCTCAGGAATTTTAGCGATAGAAGCTGCAATGAAAGGATTAAATATTGCTCCAGGTTTATATCGAAATAAGTTTAGTTTTCAGAATTGGCTCGATTTTGAACCAGCTATTTATGATAGAATAGTCAGTGAAGCTAAAAAACAACAACTAACCCAACTTAAATCTCCAATTTTTGCCAGCGATAAAGAACGAGGAATTATAGAACAAGCACGTAGTAATGTAACAGCTTGTGGACTTGATCAAGATATTAAACTGTCTCAAATTAATTTAGATAAAATTGAAGCTCCAACCTCTGAAGGCATTATAATTTGCAATCCTCCTTATGGCAAAAGAGTGGGTAACAATCAGGAATTAGGAGCATTATATAAATTATTAGGAGATACTTTAAAACAAAAATTTAAAGGTTGGACTGCTTATATTCTCACAGGAAATAAGGAATTAAGTAAACAAATAGGACTCAGAACTGCTAGGCGTATTAAAGTTTACAATGGTTCTCTTCTTTGCACTTTACTTAAATACGAATTATATTAAACGTTATCTATGTCTGACTACTAATTTGTTTGACCATCAATCCTTCCAAATCTTCGATTAACTGCTCCAAATTACTAGATATTTGCTCAAAACACAAAGGTGGAGACGGTTCTGGTTTAAAGTTAATCAGTTTAAGTTGTCCTTTACCAATGGCAATTATAACCACTTCTTCCTCAGGATTATAACCGTCTAAAACCCCAAGAATTTCTTGAATCTGTCGATTAACTTTTTGATTAAGTTCCCCAATGGACTGACGAGAACAACAAACAAAATGGGGTTGGGGTTGCAAATCAATTCCTAAAGTTTCTTGATTATTATCCCATTCTTGCAATAATCCCCAGGCTAAGGCTGCTAAAGATCTCTGGTTTTCCTCAACAAACATATCTAATTGGAACCGCCATTGATTTACTTGATCATCGGGTAGAGAATTGCCAAATTGAATCATGTTTATCTTTCCTGTGCAAAAATGACATCATTATTGAGTAGAACAATAAATTGCTAGTTTGAAACTGCTACATAAAACTGATACAACGTGACATAATATGACACATTGAGG
>DLXW01000243.1 GCA_003448685.1 Cyanothece sp. UBA12306 | reverse complement strand
CCTAACCACCTTGGCGACTGCTATAAAAAGGTTTATGATAATTTTTGTGGCTTAATATTACTTAACGTGAGTTCGACGGAGGGAGACAAACTGCTGTCATTAAATTCAAAAAATACAAAAAGCTGGTGACAGGATTTGAACCTGCGACCAGCTGATTACAAATCAGCTGCTCTACCACTGAGCTACACCAGCATCTATTACTAGAATAGCAAAATTTGACACTCGCGCGATCAAAGTTTATTTTTTCCTTAGTTCTAACGGAACTTTCCCCATACACATGAACTCCGTCTTTGAGTTGAGTTGTTGTTGGAAGCCCCAATTTCAGGCAAGCGAGTTAGGGTACTTCACAAGCCTCAGGGTAATCAAGCCATACTACTCTCAATAGCCCAACGGGCTAACTCCGTTCGGTTGTGGAGACTGGTTTTATTGAGCATATTAGAGACATGACTTTCAATGGTACGCTTACTTACATTAAGCTGGGTAGCAATTTCTAGATTAGATAATCCTTTAGCTACTAAGCGAATAACTTTTAGCTCTGTTGCTGTTAACTCTACATTACTGGGAACTCTGATTTTAGTTTCGGGATCTAAAGAAATTTGATTATTATGTTTCATTAAACGGTTGGCTTGGCTTAAAGAAGACTCCACTTGGGCCACTAATTCGTCGGGTTCAAAAGGTTTAATCATATAAACATCAGCCCCTGTAGTTAGTCCCTTAACTCGATCTTGGCTTTGTCCTTTAGCTGACAAAAACATCACAGGAATCCAACTGAGGCGAGAATCTTGTCTAACTTTTTCTACTAAACCATAACCATCCATTTCTGGCATCATCACGTCACAGATAATCATATCAGGTACTTTATTTTCGAGAATTTCCAAAGCTTCTCGACCATTTTCAGCCGTAGTGACTTCATATCCGTGAAGTTCTAAATAATCTTTGACGAGTAAAATCAGATTTGGATCATCGTCAATTAGTAATAGGTGGTTGCTATCTTTATTTGAGTTGTCTTTCATCGGTAGCTTGTTAGTCAAGTATTAATGGGTTTGTGTAGTTTGCTATTTTTTACTTTAACTAGGTTAGTTAAGAAGGAATAATGGAGAATAGACTAGACTAAAAGGGAAAAAATAGGTTACTTTAATCTTTAATAAACTTTTTTCTAACTTTTATGTACAAGTTTATCTGAGAAAATAGAAGACTCCGATAACAGAATTGTTACTTTGCTTCAAGGTCAACATCAAAGGTTAACAAGTGATATTTCTATTATGCCCTTTATTTGATGATGTTTTTTATTTATTTACCTGTTCTAATCTTGTTTTTTGGATGAAACAAGAGCAGAAGTTTAACAAGAGAGCTAGAATATATCAGCTTGATTCACTGATAGAACTTTTGAAAGTTGCTAAAGTTGCTGCTATTTCTAGGATGTTTGGTTAAGGATAGGGAACAAATGCGATCGCTCTAGGCTTCAACCAGTTTAGACTCAATGGCCCAACGGACTAACTCTGTTCGGGTGTGAAGACTGGTTTTATTGAGCATATTAGAGACATGAACTTCAATAGTGCGCCGACTCACATTAAGCTGACTGGCAATTTCTCGATTAGATAATCCTTTGGCTGCTAAGAGAATAACTTTTAGCTCGGTTGCGCTTAATTTTACATTACTGGGGACTTTGACTTGAGGGTCGGAATCTAAAGAAATTGAATTATTATGTTGCATTTGCTTCAAATCACAATTAAAGGTTAAAAAGTCATATCTCTATTATGCCCTTAATCAAGAGGAAAACTTTAACAAGAGCTAATAAAATATATTAACTTGATTCAGTAACGGAACTTTCCGAACTTTCTGGAGTTGCTGTCATTTGTGTGGTGTTTGGTAAAGAATGGGTAACAAAAGCGTAGTCTTCGACAATTTGATTGTTAAGAAGGTGTTCTTGGATGATCCTTTCAATAACTTCTGGGGTAACTTGACGATACCAAACCCCATCAGGATAAATAAGTAAGATCGGTCCTGCGGTGCAAACCCTTAGACAATTGGCTTTAGTCCGAAAAATACATTGAGGTTGTTCAGGAGTGGGTTGATCGAGTCCTAATTCTTTAAGACGACGTTTGAGGTAGTCCCAAGCTTCTAAACTAACTTTTTTAGAACAGCATTTTGGTTTGGTTTGATCGGCACACAAGAATAGATGACGTTGGATTTGATTTAATCCCAAGTTTTTAATACTTTGCTCGAGAGTTTCTAAAGATAAGGGTTCAGGCAGTTTAATTATCTCTTGATCTTGAGATTGGGGAGAGTTAGGTGGTGAGTTCATGGCGAATTTTCTAAAACACTAAGTTGTTCAAGAGCAGCTTCAGAAGCTTCATGATTTCCCTGTTCTTGCCAAAGTTGGGCCGCTTTTTGCCAATCAGATCTAGCTTTTTTAGTTTGGTCTAAATCCGAGAAAGCTAAACCACGATTAAAATAAGCTTCTCCATAGTCGGGAGTAATTTTAATAGCTTTGGTGAAATTCTTTTGAGCTAAATCTGCTTGACCTGAGTTTAAATAAGCTAGTCCTAAATTATTATGGGCAAAGGCACTATTGGCATTAAGTTTAATGGCTTCGAGATAGTTGGATATGGCTTGTTGATCTTCTCCTAATTGTAAATAAACATTACCGCGGTTAACATAGGCTTCAGCCAGTTTAGGATCGAGCATTACCGACTGGCTAAAATCTGCCAAGGCTTTCTCAAATTCTCCTAAATTGCTGTAAGCAAAACCACGATTAAAGTAAGCATTAACATCTTGGGGATTTTTGTCAATGGCTTCGGTGAAATCTACGATCGCATCTTGATATTTACCTTGATGACTTTTTTTGATACCCTGTTCTACCAAAGATACGTTATCAACATTTACTAACTCGGTTTCTGTCTTGTCAGAGTTTTTCAAGGATAAATTTCCTTGACAAGCCATCATAGAAGTTAATACCAACAAAAATACCATCAATAGCCAACAGCGGGGTCTAGCCTTTGGTACAAGTATTATCTGATGACGAACCGATAACCAGATCTCAGTCATAGTCTTATTCATAACTCATCATTACACCACTGATAAATTTTCCTCCTACTGGACAAAGTTGAAGAAACTGAGTATATTAACCTAGGTACTTTGGAAGTGAGGAGTTTAATTCAATGAAAAAACTGTTCTTATCTATCTTGATGATAGCGTTGACTGCTGCTCCTGGACAGGCTCAAAGCGCAACTTATTATTCTTCTCGTTATCAAGGAAGAAAAACTGCATCGGGGGTTCGCTTTAGCAATTCTCAACCTATGGCAGCTCATCCTTCTTTGCCCTTTGGCAGTAAAGTGAAAGTAACTAACCGTAAAAATGGGAAGAGTGTAATTGTGCGAGTTGTTGACCGCTGTCGCTGTAGCATCGATTTATCTCAAGCAGCATTTCGACAAATAGGTTCCCTGAAATCTGGAAGAATCCCAGTTAGGATTCAAGTCTTGAATTAGGTAAGGCTAACTATAATTAGGCAGTTAATTCTTTAAATTGAAAGGCTTTATTCTTTAGGGTTCTCATTGCTCTATTGTTTAATTGCCTTACCCTTTCATGACTCAGTCCACATTGCTGTCCAATTTCCTTATAACTCATTTGTTTTCCATTATTTAACCCATAACGTAGGGTAATAATTTCTCTCTGACGAGGCGGTAAATTAACTAACAGTTCCTCAATTTTAGATTCTAATTCCTGTTGCTTAATAAACTCACTGGGTAATCTGCTAGTGTCAGACAATATATCTTCTAACTCAGTGTTATTGTCATCTAAGATTATGTTTAAACTGCGAGCATTAGTTCTATAAGCAGCTTGGCTGATCTTGCGCAGTTTTTCTAGGGGGATCTCTAGCTTATCAGCTATTTCTTCTTCTGTTGGTCGGCGGCCTAATTCAACAGAGAGTTGGCGTAATGCTTTTTTGATTTGATTAAGGCTATCAGTAATATGGATGGGAAGCCTGATCGTACGCGCTTGTTGAGCGATCGCTCTGGTAATCGCTTGACGAATCCACCAATAGCCATAAGTCGAAAATTTATAACCGCGATCTGGATCAAATCTTTCTACCGCCTGCATTAAACCTAAGCTTCCTTCTTGAACCAAATCCAACAATGATAAACCACGGTTTTGATACTTTTTGGCAATGGACACTACTAAGCGTAAATTCGCTTTGATCATTTTTTCTTTGGCTTTTTCTCCCCGTTGGATAATTTTTTGCTCTTGGGGTTTTAGGTTATCTTTTTCTCGTAAAGTCATCATTGCTTTAATCTCGGAAGCGAGAAGCAATTCTTGTTCAGCAGTTAGTAGGGGTGTTTTTCCAATGTTTTGAAGATAAGTGCGGATGCTGTCAATTGGTGGGGTCATCTGCTTGTTAATTTAGTGATTTTTGCTCAGTTATTTCAGTTTACAGTTACTAATCTCTCACTGTTCACTGATTTAAGTTGATCCGAAAATGTGTAGATAATTTTGTCTAGTTATTTATCTACAATTTTTGACCACTAGCATTTTTAGCTTTCTACATATAACTTAACAGATTTTCTCAGCTTTGTACAGGAGATTTTAGAGTAATCTAAACTATTTAATTGCCTTAAATCCATTTAAATGAGGATCTTTGGTCTGTAATAATTTAATTGATAGATTTCTAATATTTTACTGAAATCTGGTTAAATTAATGCGATAACGTTGCTTTTTAGTAATAGCAACTTCCCCCACTTCTAAGCGTCCTTTTCCTCTAAATGTAATTAAATCTCCAGATTGAACATTGTGACTTGCTTGAGTAATTTCTTGCCAATTAACTCTTACATCACCTGTACTAATCGCTTGAGCCATTTTACTACGGGACATCCCAAAACCGGCCGAGGCGATCGCATCTAAACGCATTGATGCTTCTACTGTATTGATTTCTTTAGTTTTAGGAGGACGAATTTTTAGCTCGTTTAATTCGATTAATTGGACTTTAACGGGGACAGAACGAACTTGAGTTAAAGCTGTTTGCAAAAAATCAACCATCTCAGGTACTACAATTACTTGCGCACCCCGTTCTCCTAAGACAATGATATCGCCAATTTTTTCTCGGACAATTCCTGCGCCTAAAATTGCCCCTAAGAAGTCTCTATGGGTTGCAGGATCAAAAAGAAAGTTTCCCGCAATATCTAAGGCTGCTAAGGGAATTTGAGGGTTTTCTAGGGGAATTTCACATCTTGCTATACCAACCCGTTGTCGTTCTGCTTGAGGATAACCTCCCCAGGGTAAAATTTCTAGTTCAGTTAATCCTTGAAAAATTCTTTCAACTTCGGCAATAATTGGTGGGGAGAGAAAGTCACTAGTCACTACTTCCCAAGTTTTCCAAGCAATTTCTGAAAGATCAATAATACGGGCAATTTCTTCGCGGTTTTCAATTCCTTTTAACAATTTTTCTCTTGGTAACATAAGCTAATTTAAGTGATAATACTTAAGACTTATTTGACAAATAGTCTTTTATACTTTTTTTGATTGTAGCTTTATAAGTAGGTAGACAGAATTAATTATAAAATGGTAGCGACAAGGAAACAGAGATTAGAATCATACTTTTATACTCCTGAATCCTGACTCCTCTTCTCACAGTTAACTTTAATTTTGTTCAACTACTTATATTCTGTAATTAAGATAGTTTAAGCTTAATTTTTTCATGAGACTCCCTAAGTATTGGTTAATCGTCTGTTTGACTTTAGGTATTTTAATTATTTTCGCATGGGTTAAGTTTTTAGGATCTAATTCTAATTTTCAGATCGCTTTACCCATTGATTGCCAATTAGGACAAGGTTGTTTTATTTTCCATTACGTTGATCTCGCTCCCAATGAAGAGGAAATTGATTTTAATTGTGGTCGACAAACTTACAATGATCATGGAGGGACAGATTTTGGAATTCCTAATTTACAGGTGATGGAAAAAGGGGTAAAAGTTGTCGCAGTTGCCCCAGGGGTTGTTAAAAGAGTTCGAGAAGGGATGATTGATAAATTAGTAGTTAATCAAAAGGATATTGCGCAAGTTAAAGGAAAAGAATGTGGTAATAGTGTTTTGATCGATCATGGTAATGCTTGGACAACTAAATATTGTCATCTAAAACAAGGAAGTATTTTAGTAAAACCTGGAATAAAAGTAGAAGAAGGGACTACTTTAGGATTAGTAGGTTCTTCTGGAAAATCTTCATTTCCTCATGTTCATTTAACCCTAAGATATAACAATAAAGTCATTGATCCTTTTGTTGGTAAAGAAGCTATTTATGGTTGTAAAACCCCTAGGAATTCAATGTGGAAATCAAAAATAAATTATCAATCTACGGGATTAATTGATGCCGGATTTTCCCCTAAAAGCCCTCAAGCTGTTGAAATTTGGCAAGGTAAATTTCTAGATACAAAACTTGCTTTAGATACTAAAAGTTTAGTTCTTTGGGTACATTTATATGGTGTTTTAGAAGGGGATATAGAATCATTTACTCTCATTAATCCTCAACATAAAATCATGATTCAACAAGAAAAATACGTAAAAAAATCTTATCGTAATTGGGTTAGTTATGTTGGACAAAGAAATACTCAAGATAATCCATTAAAATCAGGAACTTGGCAAGGAATTTATCAACTTAAAAGAAACTCAAAAATCATTATAGAATTGACTAAAAATGTAGAATTGATTTAATAACTTTTTGTCTCTTAACAGAGTTTTTACTCCATCCAACTAAGCCTTAAAACAGGTCAAATTCGAGTTGAGCAATCTTCGTCATTTTGTCATTAAGAGAGATTATCGTATTAATTATTATTATTCATTTTTTCCATCTTGAGAAAGTAATCTTCCTGGTACATTTTCCATGGCAGCTAATATTGCTTGAGCACCTGCAATAATATCCCGTTCTTCTCCTCCTAAATATAACCGGCCAAAACTGCCAATGGCTGAAACCTGTAAAATATTAATTAAAGCAGCTTTTTCGGCTTCATTAGCGGCTAGGGCGGCATAGGCTGCTGGTTGAACTTCTAGGACATAAAGGGTTTGTCCTGCGAGAATCATTTGTCCTCGTCGGTTACGATTAATCAATTGAGCTTGATAAGCGTCAATATTGCGGATAATTTGGCTAGATATAACCTTAGGTTTGATACAATCTCGTTGATTAACCCCTAAAGAAGCCAAAATCGCTTTTCCTGCGGCCTTCACTTCTCCTTGATTAGTAGAATGAATTTCTAGTAGTCCATACAGTCTTTCAACAAATTGTACCCCAGGTTGCACCACAGCAGATTTTAGAGCTACGTCTGTAATTCTGTTAATTTCAATCCCTGGAGAAATTTCAATCCACAGAGAAGCATCCCCAGGGAGGGGTAAATAGCCTAAAGCAACTGTACCAATATAGGCGGCGTGTTGGGACTGTAAGCGATCTAAATAGACGTAACTGCGTAATTCAACTCCCAAAGCTTCATTCTCCCACTGCTTTCCTTGACAGATTATATTTGTTTAGGTTTTTGTCTTCTAGAAGAAGCTCTGAACTCTCAATTGACGGTTAATAAGGGGCCATTGGTTGTAAAATCTTAAAAAGAAGCTTAAAAAAGTCTAAAGATAATTTCATGAGTGCTAAAAACTTAACCCAAGATACCCTTCAATTGCTTTTGTCCTTTGTCCTTCCTGCTGGTTGTAATTTGTCGGCAATATCCAAATCTACCTATCGTATCCACTGTCCTAATTACGACGTTGCCCATAAAGTCTGGGAAAATCGAGTTAATTGCATTTGTCCCCTTCTCAAACCTGGAGAAGTGATAGAAGTTGTTGCCTCAGATTATTATGCCAGAAGTTATCCCAAAACTTAAGCTGATCTGAGTTAAAAATTAGGAGTCATCAAGATTGATCTACAGCTTGTTTTCTGAAAAATCACGGCAAAATTTCCCTTCCTACCTTTTCATAGCTTGACCAAGCAAATTTAGAACGGGGATCAGGATAGTCTTTGATGACTAAACCTCTTTGAGAAGCTCTTTCAAAGGCGACTAATAGGGGAATTGTGGTTTTAAATAGGGGAAACTGAGCCTCCTTTAAAATCTTTTTGGCTTCTCGTCCAGTTTTGGTGCGAGCATCGACTTTAGTCAAGAGAATTTTAAAATTAGCGTTGAGGGGTTTTAATTGTTCGACGGCTTTAAAAGTCGCATCTAAATCTAAATGATTGGGAGTTGTGGGTATAACTAATAAGTCACTACCATCGGCGAGATCTTTAAATTCTTCGGGTTCAGGTCTAGCTCTGGTATCTACAATAATATGGGGATATTTACGTATGATACTGGTTGAACCAGCCTGAGACGCGACATGGAAAGGAAGTAGATCTTCGCGTGACCAAATTAAAGCTGAACGGTTGCGATCAGCATCTATTAATAGAGTAGGGGCTTTTTGTTGTAGGTAGGCTGAGAGATGAATAGCTGTGGTGGTTTTGCCAACTCCCCCTTTTAGGGCTGTAATTGCAATGATCATTTTTATTTTTAATTAAAGAAATAAAGCAATATGATACCACTTCTATCTATGTACTACATTAATTTTAGTCATGATAATCTGGCAATATCGACTGACTGTCGAAGGATAATTTTAGTTCCCTTGGAGTGGTATTAGTGATGACAATCAAAAAATCGTCACTTAGGGGAAACTTATTATTGTCCCCTGCGTCAAGATAGGTGTGTGTGTGAGGAGTAAGAACGAAAGACAAAAACTCTTGGGGTCGAAACATGGCCAGACTCCCAAGAGTTTTTCCCTTTTTATTCTTAAGATTGTTTAAAACAATTTGGTATTATCTTAAATTATCACATTATTTTATATAGATTAAATATGAATCAAGAAATTTGGCAAAAAAACAAAATTATTAGTTGGAGTCAACTTCTCTTAGACAGTTATCAGAAGTTATTAGCAAAGGAATTGATAACAAGAACTGATAATGCACAAGAAAACGCTAAAGCTCTTTTTTTGTCACCTATTGTAGTGGTTTCTCATGGAAAAGAAGCTAATCCAATTTTTAATTATGGTAATCAAACTGCCCTTAATCTTTGGGAAATGAGTTGGCAGGAATTTATCCAAACTCCTTCTAAAAGTCCAGTTAATCCTGATGAGATAGAACAACGAGAAGAACTTTTAAAAACTGTAAAAAACAAAGGTTTTGTTGAAAATTATCGTGGTATTCGTAGTTCTCGTACAGGCAAAAAATTTTGGATTAAAAATGTAACTGTTTGGAATATTATTGATGTTAATAGTAACATTGTTGGTCAAGCAGCGACTTTTCCTGACTGGACTTTTCTTTAGCCAGTAGTTATTGGGAAAATGTTAACATTATTATGTAGAAAGCGATTATTCAGGTCATGTCTGCTAGAGATGCTTATCATTGTATTGTCAAAAATGCTCTCGAGAAAGATGAATGAAGAATTACCTAATAATGCGCCAATATGTGGCGATCAAGAATGAGTTGTAATTTCCAACTTCACTACAGCTTTGACTAAAATCTCCTGTAGCCATGGCTTGGTTAACTACAAAATTAAAAGAAATCAGACAAGCAAATAAAAAGCTAACAGCAACTTTGAGCAATGGGTTAAGTTTATTCATCAATAATTTACCTCAATTTTAGAGAGTTTTCTCCAGAATTTTGTCACTTACCTGTCAGTCGAGAAAGACTGTTTGGGAAGCTCACAAACTCCTTGCAGATTGTCTCGGACTATCGAAGATTTTCAGCAATCCTTTCACAATTATTTACAATTTGCCCTAAGGAGGCAAGCGATCGCTCCTCATCAATGTTACAATTAGCAGTTATAGCTAGGGGTGTCTGATAAACCAGGCTGAGAAAGACCCTTAGAACCTGAGACTGGGTAATACCAGCGGAGGGAAGCTGTTTCTTGAGGTATAAACAAGTATGAGATCACAATGGGTTGCGAAGCGTCACGGACAGAGCAATGTCTCCCAGATGCACTATGCTCGTCAAGGTATGATTACCGAGGAAATGGATTATGTAGCTCAACGGGAAAACCTTCCTCCTGATTTAATTAGGGAAGAAGTCGCACGAGGACGGATGATTATTCCGGCGAATATTAATCATCCAAACCTCGAACCAATGTGTATTGGTATTGCCTCAAAATGTAAGGTAAATGCCAATCTTGGTGCATCTCCTAATTCTTCTAACCTGGATGAAGAGGTAGCTAAACTCAACCTCGCAGTCAAATATGGTGCAGATACCGTTATGGATCTTTCCACAGGGGGAGGAGACTTAGATACCATTCGTCAGGCTATCATTAACGCTTCTCCCGTTCCCATCGGTACTGTACCTATTTACCAAGCAGTGGAAAGCGTCCACGGGAACATTGAAAATTTGACCCCCGATGATTTCCTGCATATCATCGAAAAACACGCTCAACAGGGTGTGGACTATATGACGATTCATGCAGGACTGTTAATCGAACATCTACCCTTAGTCAGAAGTCGTCTAACAGGGATTGTATCCCGTGGTGGCGGTATTATTGCTAAGTGGATGCTGCACCATCACAAGCAAAATCCCCTTTATAGCCATTTTGACCAAATTATCGAGATCTTTAAGAAATATGATGTTTCTTTTAGTTTAGGGGATTCTTTACGCCCTGGTTGTACCCATGATGCTTCTGATGAAGCTCAATTAGCGGAATTGAAAACTTTGGGGCAATTAACCCGTCGTGCTTGGGAACACAATGTTCAGGTAATGGTGGAAGGTCCGGGCCATGTTCCCATGGATCAAATTGAGTTTAATGTCAAAAAACAAATGGAAGAATGTAGTGAAGCACCTTTCTATGTTTTGGGTCCGTTAGTGACAGATATTGCCCCAGGATATGATCATATTACCTCGGCTATTGGAGCAGCTATGGCTGGTTGGTATGGCACGGCTATGTTATGTTATGTCACTCCTAAAGAGCATTTAGGTTTGCCTGATGCAGAGGACGTACGTAATGGGTTAATCGCCTATAAAATTGCTGCCCATGCAGCAGATATTGCTCGTCAACGTCCAGGGGCACGCGATCGCGATGATCAACTGTCGGAAGCTCGTTATAATTTTGACTGGAACCGTCAGTTTGAATTGTCGTTAGATCCCGATCGCGCTAAGGAATACCACGATGAAACTTTACCGGCAGATATCTATAAAACTGCTGAGTTTTGTTCGATGTGTGGCCCTAAATTCTGTCCCATGCAGACTAAAGTTGATGCGGATGCTTTGACGGAATTGGAGAAGTTCTTAGCACAACAAAAAGATAAGCAACCTGTTGCTCAATAATTCTTTGGGGGTTAACTGCTGTTGACCCCTATGTTTAGTTTATCTTTGAGTAAAAAAGCAAGTGTTATACTATAGACGCTGATGGAAGAATGACTGATTGATTACGGAGGGGAGTGAACCTAGATGGGCAATCAAATAATTGTTGATTCATCAGGTAATGGTGATTATGTATCCATTGGAGAAGCAATTGAAAATGCCCAAGCTGAAACTGAGATTCTAATCCGTCAGGGTTTGTATCAAGAAGCAATTATTTTAAATAAACCTCTCAAGATTGTTGGTGAAGGTGAGATTAATAATATTATTATTGAAACGGCTGATTCTAGCTGTATTTTAATGCAGACGGATTATGCGATCGTTCGTGGTTTAACTTTGAGATGCTCTGAGTCTGTTAATCAAAATAAATTCTCTACAGTAGATATTGCTCAAGGAAAGTTACTTTTAGAAGATTGTGATATTACATCTTCTTCGCTGTGTGGCATTTTTATTAGTGGTTCTCAGAATAATTCTATTATTCGACGCTGTAAAATTCATGATAATCTATCGGGGATTGTTATATCTAACAATGGCTTAGTAAATATAGAAAACTGCGATATTTACGCCAACGCTAGAGTTGGAATTGTGATTTTAGAGGAAA
>DLXW01000236.1:1977-10836 GCA_003448685.1 Cyanothece sp. UBA12306 | reverse complement strand
GAGCCCGACGAGCTACCAGACTGCTCTATCCCGCGTCGCCTTTCCCAGTATAACAACAAAACCAAAATAATAGCAAGCTTTTTTTCAAAAAAATTTTAAATGTCAACTGAAGACGGAGTTTAGTCAAAATATTATCGAGATTTGATGACATTTACCTCAAGTTATCTTCAATCTTAATCACAATTGACCATAAGTTATACCCACACAAAGGTAAGATGACATAAAACAAAGGTTTTGGTGATTCCCTATTCAAAAGCGAGGTATTTCTTTAGGAAACTAAATGAGCAACGAAACTTATTTTAACCACCCCACTTTTGGACTCCTCTATAGAGTCTGCCTTCTAGATGATAATCAAGAGTTATTTACTACTCTATATGCTCAAAGGCTATTCTTTGTGATTAAAACAATGCCTGATAATACTATTTTTGAACCCATTAGTCGTTCTGATGCTAGGCTATTGGTAGAAGCCCGTTTAAGAACCCTTCGTCGTTTAGGTGCATCGGAAGAATATCAACAACTTCAAGCTATTAATAAAAAGACTTTTCTCTAATATAATGATAGTTCAATGACCCTTGCTCAACGTCTTGACCAAATTCGTCAACAAATACCTCCCCATGTTCGCTTAATCGCCGTCAGTAAACAAGTATCTGTTGATACTATGAAAGAAGCTTATGAGGCTGGGGTGCGAGACTTTGCTGAAAGTCGGCTGCAAGAAGCCTTGACTAAACAGGAACAATTAAAAGACTTGACGGATATTTGCTGGCATTTCATTGGGCATTTACAGTCAAATAAAGCCAAAAAAGTGCTAAAAAACTTTCATTGGATTCACTCGGTTCATAATCTTAAAATTGCGCAACGTCTCAATCAACTAGCTGCCGAACATTCTCTTTACCCTCAAGTCTGTCTTCAGGTCAAAATTTTGCCCGATCCCAATAAGTATGGTTGGTCAGCCTCACAGCTTTTAGAAGATTTACCGGAACTTGACCAGTGTAAAAACTTAAAAATTCAAGGTTTAATGACAATTTTGCCCTTAGGTTTATCTAAACCACAAGTTGTAGCTTCTTTTAAACAAACAAGAGACTTAGCTGCACATATTCAAAGTCAATCGAATTTAATGATGGAACAATTGTCTATGGGAATGTCTGGTGACTACTTACTGGCCATACAAGCAGGAGCAACCATGATTCGTCTAGGAAGGATTATCTTCGGAGAAAGAAGCTTAACAGGTTAGGAATAGGTATTTTTTGGACTTTTTCTCCTAAATGTAATGAAACAAGATCATGGCTTTCTTTACAAAACTTAAGGTTTTTTCAAAAAGTCTTTATACTTTTTAAATATTTTTTACCCTTAATATCTTAAAATTGTGGTGTGGAATTTTTAGCCTCCTAAAATTCAAAATTTGGGGAACATCTAACATCCTCAAAACGACTACAGGAGGAAACCCCCCAAGCTTAATAAACTGGAATTACCCCAGTGCGTTCAGTTGATCTTAGGAGTTCGTTCGTACTCAAGATGAATTAACGAAATGGAAATCAAGAAAGAAGAACTAGAATTTATCTAGAGATCCCTGCTAAATTTCCTCAATCAAAAGTCGATTATTCCGCTCTGAGAACGAATCAACCATAATAAGTTTATTTGTTGCTACTTAATTAACTAACCCCTTGTAAACAACGGAAATTAAGAATATGTTTTTGACGGAGAAGCTAAAAAACTTTGTAGGCATCAACGAATCAGATCGATACGATGATGAATACGAAGAAATGGTGTGGGATCCCAACACAGAAGAAGAACATTCGACTGCTGAGACCCAAGAATATTCTCAACCCCGTCCACGCAATTCAGAAACATTAAATTTAACTACAGAACCTAATATGGGAAACAGCAGAAGCAACGTTATTGGGATGCCAGGGATCACTAACAGTATTGCTGAAGTAGTAGTGGTTGAACCCCATTCTTTTGACGAAATGCCCCAAGTGATTCAAACTTTACGCGAACGTAAATCCGTTGTGCTCAATTTGAATGCGATGGACTCAGAAGAGGCCCAAAGAGCAGTAGACTTTGTAGCGGGTGGAACCTATGCTATTGATGGTCATCAAGAACGTATTGGGGAAAGCATTTTTCTGTTTACTCCCAGTTGCGTCAAAGTGAGTACTCTTTCTGGTACAGTTCATGATGTACCCGATGTTCCTGCTGGAACCCCTCGAAATCCTTCCCCTGCACCTAGTTGGGGAGTAGAAGGTAATAGATTAGTCCAATAATTTAAGCCAACTGTTTGATTATTTAAAAATTCGTGCTTATTAAATTAGGAATCATTGGAGGTGGGGTTATGGCCGAAGCCATTCTAACCCGCCTTTTTCAACAACAACTTTATCAAGGATCAGAGGTATTAATCAGCGAACCTGACGCAAAAAGGCGTAATTTTCTACAACAGACCTACCAAGTTGCTGTTACCCCAGATAATCAGGAGACAATCGAGACAACAGATGCACTATTATTGGCTATTAAACCCCAGATCTTAAATAAAGTAGTAGAAAGATTAGATTTAGGTCAACCAAGGGAAAATTATCCCCTAGTTATTTCTATTTTGGCTGGAGTTTCCTTAGATCGTTTAGAATCAGGATTTCCTAACTATCCCGTAGTTAGAGTAATGCCCAATACTCCCGCGACTGTGGGTGCAGGAATGACAGCGATCTCTCCTGGAACTAAGGTAGAAGAACATCATCTGACCTTAGCTAGGTCAATTTTTGAGGCAGTAGGAGAAGTAGTACAAGTTTCAGAATCTTTGATAGATGCTGTCACGGGACTATCGGGATCGGGACCTGCTTTTGTAGCTATGATGGTAGAAGCTTTGGCCGATGGCGGGGTAGCCTCTGGTTTACCGAGGGCGATCGCGACTAAACTTGCTATACAAACGGTATTAGGAACTGCCCAATTATTGCAAGTCAAGGAGTTACATCCGGCCCAATTAAAAGATCAAGTTACTAGTCCAGGGGGAACTACCATTACAGGGGTAGCACAATTGGAAAGGTCAGGTTTTCGTTCGGCTGTGATTGAGGCCGTACAAGCTGCTTATCGGCGATCGCTCGAATTAGGGAAATCTTGAGGTTAATCAACAGTTCAATAAATAAGATCTTGATACATCCAGATGAATGCTAATTTAATTTACCCTTACCCTCCGCTAATTCCTGGGATTCTCCGCAGACGTTACAAGCGGTTTTTAGCAGATATTGAGTTAGAATCAGGGGAAATTATTACGGCGCACTGTGCTAATACTGGCCCAATGATAGGGGTATGTAATGTTGGTAGTCTAGTTTATATTTCTCGCAGCAACAATCCTCAGCGCAAATTAGCCTATACTTGGGAGATGATCCAAGTTAATAATACTTGGGTTGGGGTTAATACTTCTCTTCCCAATAGGGTGATTAAATATGCTTTAGAACAAAAATGGTTCCCAGAGTTAAGTGACCAATATACCCAGGTTCGTTCTGAGGTTCCCTATGGAAAACAAAAGAAAAGTCGTATTGATTTTCTGTTGACTCAAGATGGGGGAGAATATCCTATTTACTTAGAAGTCAAAAATACTACCCTCAGTCAAGAAAAAACTGCTCTTTTCCCCGATACTGTTACCAGTCGAGGACAGAAACATTTAAGAGAATTGATGGCTTTATTACCCGAAGCGAAGGCAATTATGCTGTATTTTATTAATCGAGGAGACTGCCATTTTTTTGCTCCTGGAGACGAATTTGATCCCACCTATGGACAACTTTTAAGAGAAGCAGTGAAACAAGGGGTAAAGATTTTACCATGTCGCTTTGAAGTGACACCTGAAAGATTACTTTATTTAGGAGTAGCTCAGTATTTATCTTAAATTAAATCCCTTGCGGCATTTAATGCAGAGACGATTCTCTTTTCAGACGTTTACTGTTCGAGCACTCACGGGGTGACAAATAAACTCAAGTTAAGATAGGGGATAGGTTGTAGGGGTTGGGGGTTAGGGATAAATTGGTCAAAATTTTTCGTGATGACAACGAGTTAATCTTTATTCAGTCCATAGGTTGGCTCATTTCGCGCTTCTATCAGGTTCTGGCGCAGTTTAGAGACTGAAAATTGAATCGCTCCTTCCTTAATATAGGGTTGAGGATATACTAAGGGAAAATAACCGTCTTTTTTGAGATAATGAGGTTATGATACATCTTGCCCATATTGTAACATCTCAGTAAGATATAGAGCGTGATTATTTTTAATGGACGCTTCGCGGTTTATATTTTGGTCGTCAATTCATCCCTAACTTTTAGAAGATTAGGGTATTCTGACGACATTGGGATAAAAAAGTCGGGATGACTGGATTCGAACCAGCGGCCCCTTCGTCCCGAACGAAGTGCGCTACCAAGCTGCGCCACATCCCGCAAATTTAAACAGCCTTTCTATTATACCACGATCACCTCTCAAACTTTACCCTATCCCAAACTTTCATTAACTCGGTATTAAGGGACTCTACCGACAATGATAAGCTAACAGATGGACTAAAATTAATAAGTAAGCCACTATGACTCAAGGTAATGATACCCCCTATTTACTCCGTGCGGCACGGGGAGAGGTTTTGGACAGACCCCCTGTGTGGATGATGCGACAAGCGGGGCGTTATATGAAGGTTTATCGAGATTTGCGCGACAAATACCCAAGTTTTCGAGAAAGATCAGAGAATGCCGATTTAGCTATTGAAATTTCCCTACAACCCTGGAAAGCTTTTCAACCCGATGGGGTGATTATGTTCTCTGATATTCTAACTCCTCTCCCTGGGATCGGGATTCCTTTTCAAATTCCTGAAAGCAAAGGACCTATCATTGATCCCCCCATTCGAACTAAAGAACAGATCGAGAACCTTCATCCTTTAGATCCAGAAGAGTCTCTACCCTTCATCAAGACTATTTTAAAGGCTTTAAGTCAAGAAGTAGGGAATAAATCCACAGTTTTAGGTTTTGTGGGTTCTCCTTGGACCTTAGCGGCCTATGCTATTGAAGGGAAAAGTTCTAAAAATTATGCCATCATTAAAGCGATGGCTTTCTCCGAACCGGCCATACTCCATCAGTTTTTGAGTAAGATAGCAAATGCGATCGCCGTTTATGTCCGCTATCAAATTGACTGTGGGGCCCAAGTAGTTCAATTATTCGATTCTTGGGCCGGACAATTGAGTCCCCAAGATTACGAAGTTTTTGCCCTTCCTTACCAACAGCAGGTCGTCCGTCAAGTTAAGGAAACTCATCCTAATACCCCGCTTATTCTTTATATTAGCGGCAGTGCAGGGGTTCTTGAACGCATGGGTCAATCGGGGGTAGACATCGTTAGTCTGGACTGGACCGTAGATATGGCTGAAGCTAGAAAACGCTTAGGCCCTAAAATGATGGTACAAGGCAATATTGATCCTGGTATTTTATTTGGGTCTAAAGAGGTAATCCGCGATCGCATTTTAGACACGGTTCGCAAAGCAGGAAAGGGTGGCCATATTCTAAATTTAGGTCATGGTGTCTTGGTAGGAACCCCTGAAGAAAATGTGGGTTACTTCTTTGAAACCGCTAAACAAGTTGATCAATTACTTGCTGTTCCTGTTTAACAAAAAGTCAGGAGACAGCATACAGAATATAGGAGAATGAGAAAGAAGTAAAACTAAGAATAATAAAAATTTATTCGGTTTTTATCAGTCTTAATCTAAATTTTGCTGATATATTCTCTATTCTCCATTCTTCATTCTTCATTCTTCATTCTTCAAAGCAAATCTTAATTTAGCAGAACGAGAACGAGGATTTTTTGACTGTTCTTCAGGTTCGGGAATAATGGGTTTTTTGGTGATTACCTTCAATATTGCAGAGTCCCGAAAATGATGTTTAACGATACGATCTTCAAGACTATGAAAACTAATAATCCCAATTCGTCCTCCAGGTTGTAACCAATTCGGAGATCGATCTAAAAATTTTTCTAAAGACGATAATTCCTCATTAACTGCTATTCGTAACGCCTGAAAAACTCGTGTAGCAGGATGGATACGTCCATAGCGATACTTTGGGGGAACACTGTAGGCGATCGCTTCGGCTAATTGAGTCGTTGTCTCAAAAGGACGTTGTTGTACAATACGTTTAGCGATCGAACGCGATCGCCGTTCTTCCCCATATTGGTAGAATAGATCTGCTAAAGCAGTTTGGGACCAATGGTTGATAATCTCAGCAGCAGTCAAAGACTGGGTTTGATCCATTCTCATATCCAACGATGCTTCATGGCGAAAACTAAACCCTCGTTCGGGAAGGTCAAATTGAGGAGAACTTACCCCCAAATCTGCTATTATTCCCCTAAATTCTGCTTTCTGTCCTGGATAATCAGCAAAATTTCCTTGCCAAAACCGAACTCGTTCGGGTCCAAATTCAGCTAAATTAGAGGCAGCAGCAGCGATCGCTTGAGAATCCCGATCAATTGCGGTGATCCGCACATCCGGAAAGGCCCCTAAAATTAAACGACTATGGCCACCACTACCTACTGTTGCATCTAGATAATGTCCCCCTGGACTAATTGCTAAACCATCAATAATTTCTTGGGATAACACCGAAACATGGATAAAGGGAGAATCTGGGATTTCTGGAGTGGTTATTGAGAGGTGATCACTAAATTGATTCATAGGAAAACAAAGGATAATTGAGGATAATACATATAGGGAGAATTCAACAGCAATAAGGATGATAAAAGTAGGTTTTCCCTCGGGGATCAAAGGAACTTATAATGCTTAAAATAATTCAAAAAAAAGAGGAAACCCAGGCGGGGATTTCGATATTATTATATACTTGGCAGTTGACGCGCATGGTGTTTATCCACTGTTCCCTATTGAACTTGAACAGAACCTTGACTCGTTCCTTAATGGCTGGTTTACTGGCAGTGATCGGTATTCTTCATGGATGTAATATTGGCTCGAAAATATCGGGACAAGATTCTTCCTTGAAATCGGAGATCACTGATTCTGATGTCACTAATTATGCTAAAACGGTCTTAAAAATAGAGTCTAAACGTCAAATTGCCTACCAAGAAATTGAAAAAATTATCGGTAATTCTCCCCCAGAAATTGCTTGCGATCGCCCTAATAGTTTGAAACAATTACCAAATAAGGCGCAAAAAATAGCAGTGGATTTTTGTAATAACTCTAAGGAAATTGCTCAAAAAAGTGGATTAACTTCTAATAAATTTAATGTTATGACACAACAAGCACAAGGCGATGAAAACTTTAAAAAACGTATTCAAAATGCCATGATTGAAGTCAAACAAAAAAAATAAATATTTAATTGATTTTTCCTAATTATAATTTATGATCAATCAGTAAGCTAGATTGGGAATATCTGATGTTTCAAACAACCCGTCGCCGTTTAGCTATTTGGTACACTACGGTAACCGCAGTATTATTATTGTTATTCGCTACAGCAGTTTTTTTCTACGTTAGAACAACCTTAGTTGAAAGAATCGATGATACCCTAAAACACGTTGTCGAAATTGTTAACCGATCTCTAGTTATTCAATCAGTTTCCATCAATAAAGGTCGCTATCAAGTTAATGTTGAGGGAAGTTTTCGAGATAATGCAGAAGCAGTGGAAGATGATCACATTGATTTAGAATGGTTTAACCCTCAAGGACAATTATTATGGTCTACCTTTGTTGATCCTCCTGATATTCCTTTAAAAACCAATAAAAAAGCGGAAACTGTCCACCTGGGAAGCGATCGCACCTTCAGACAAGTTACCCAACGAATTAACCGCGATCGCTATGTTTTGGGTTATTTGAGGGTCAGTCATCCTTGGTTTGAAGTGACTAAACCTATTCGACAGTTAAGTTTTGATTTAGCACTAGGCACTCTAGTGACCATTATTGCAGTAGGGGCAATCGGTTGGCTACTCTCAGGACTTGCTATCGAACCGATCCGAGACTCCTATAACAGTCTCAAACAATTTACGGCCGATGCGTCTCACGAATTAAGAAACCCCATTGCTATTATCCAAACTAATGTTCAGATGGCCTTAGCATATCCAGAAGCTGATCCCCACTTACAACAGCGACAATTACGGGTAGTCGAACGGTTAACCCAAAGATTAGGCAATTTAGTGAATGATCTCCTATTTTTGGCGCGATCAGATAGCGGAATGTTACAAGTCCATAATGAACCTGTTCCTTTAGATGCTTTATTAATTGAAGTCATAGAAGAACAAAGAACAACGGCCGAACAAAAAGGAGTTTTTCTTTCTTTACGTATTAAGGAACCTGAAGCAAAATTATCCGAAAAGTCGGAGGAAATATTTACCCTACAAGGAGACTGGGATCAATTAGCGAGGTTATTTACTAATTTAATTAGTAACGCTTTAGAACATAGTTTTAAAGCGGATAAAATTGATTCAAGCTCTAATTTAACATCGGTTGAAGTGGAATTACAACACCTAAAACGCGATCGTTTGTCCCAATTACAAATTATGATTAAAGATACTGGAAAAGGTGTTCCCACTGCTGATTTACCCCATCTATTTGATCGCTTCTATCGGGTTGATCCTTCCCGCAGTCATCAAGGTTCGTCAGGATCGGGTTTAGGGTTAGCAATTGCCCAAGCGATCGTCAAAAATCATTATGGACAGATTACGGTAGATAGTGTCTTAGAAAAAGGAACAACTTTTACAGTTACTTTACCTAAAATCTGAGACTTAAAACAATTAATGAAGCAGATTTTTGTCGTCTTATTTCTGCTGCTTCGGTTCTCGAAAACAGCATAGTTTTAGAAAACCGTTATAGGGAAAAAGCATACCGAGAATTAGAATTTTTTGTGCATTCTAAATTCTACATTCT
>DLXW01000236.1:0-1696 GCA_003448685.1 Cyanothece sp. UBA12306 | reverse complement strand
ATTCTACATTCTAAATTCTACATTCTAAATTTAGCGTAGCACTATAGCTTATTGTTCACTAATTTCTGGAATAGAAATCTTTTCAATATTCCAAAATGCACCACCTAATGGAGAATATTGAATTCCTTCAAAACGATTTCTGACTGCTGCTAAAGAATAGGAATTGACTAAGTAAATATAGGGTAAATATTCTGAGACTAATTCTTGCGCTTTAGTATAGATTTCTTTACGCTTTTCTCGATCCAATTCCTGGGAACCTTTTAAATATAATTGTTCGATTTCTTTTTCCCAGTCAGAGACAACTCGTCCCGTAATAGGTTTTTGTCCTGCTTGGGGTTTTTGGTTAAACATATGTAAATTGCCGTCTGTATACCAAATATTAGGTGCATGGGGTTCATTTCCCCCCGTAAATCCAATAATATGAGAATCCCAATCTAAGGAATTACTTAGTTTATCAACTAAGACATTAAATGCTAATGGAGTAAAATCAACTTGCATTCCTAATTTTTTTAAATCTTCTTTAATTTGCGCCCCCATTGCTTCCCGAATTTTATTCCCCGCATTGGTAATTAAACTAAATTTGACTTGATTACCTTTTTGATCTAATAATTGTCCTTGATTGTTGAGTTTAAAGCCTTCTTTTTTGAGTAATTCTTTGGCTTTTTCAATATTATAATCATAGCCTTTAATATCTTGATCATAATAGGGTGCTTGCACAGAAATTTGTGTATCTTGGGGCGATCCTAACCCTCGATAGATATTATTAATAATCCGAGGACGATCAATCCCATAAGCAACTGCTTTTCTGAAATTTAGATTATTAAACCATGCAGATTTAATAGGATCAACTAAGGGTTTACCGTCTCTTTTCCCTTTATTTAGATTAAAAGAAATAAAGGTTGTACCGTAAGCTGGTCCGCCATTATAAATAGTAAAGTTACCTCGATCTTCTTCTCGCTTTAGTAAGGAGAAATATTCAGGAGTTACACCAATAGAATCTAACCCACCAGAACGAAATTGTAATAAAGAAGTATCAGTTGATTCTACGATTGCCCAAATTACTTGTTCAATTTTTGGCAGTTGATTTCCCTGTTCATCTTTTTTCCAATAATAGGGGTTTTTCTCAAAAATAATGCGCTGACTGGTAACGTATTCTTTAACTTTATAAGGACCATTGACAATAATCTCTTCAGGAGGTGTATCAGTTCCCCAAGTTGAGAGAAATTCTGGGGTTCCTTCTGGGTCGGTTTTTTCTACTGTTTGTCGTAAGATATGGGCAGGTAAAATGGGAACTTCTGCCCCGTCTAAAAACGGTGCAAATGGTTCAGTAATTTTAAATTGTATTCGCCGATCATCGAGTTTTTTAATCTCAGGAAAAGTTCCACTGCGACCAACTCTAAAACTATCTCGATAATTATTAGGTATTTTTGGATTTAGATACAAATTATTATAAGTAAATACTACATCATCGGCTGTCAAAGGCTGACCATCAGACCATTTTAGTCCTTCTCTTAAAGTGAAAATAATGGTTAATTTATCATCAGAAAATTCCCAAGACTCAGCTAAGGCAGGTTCTTTAATTCCCGTTAAAGGATTTTCTGTAATTAATCCTTCGTAGGTATAACCAAAAATATTAGGAGACTCTTGAGAAAGCACTGCATTAAAGGTTTTAGGATCGCTCAAAACAGCAAAAACT
>DLXW01000133.1 GCA_003448685.1 Cyanothece sp. UBA12306 | reverse complement strand
AAACTTTTGCAAGAGGTCTATTACAAGAAGGATTTTACGAACTAGGGGAACAATTAGAACTGGACTATCTCTTGGTCGATACTCACCCTGGAATGAACGAAGAGACCTTACTTTCGATTGGATTATCCGAAACTTTGGTGATTATCCTGCGGCCCGACCAACAGGATTATTTAGGAACGGCGGTAATGGTAGAAGTTGCTAGAGAATTAGAAGTACCCCAAATGTTACTGGTGATCAATAAAGCTCTACCGGACTTCGATTTTGGTGTACTCAAAGATAAGGTCACAGAAACCTATCAAATTCCCGTAGCAGGTATTATGCCCCTCTCAACAGATATGTTACGTTTAGGAAGTCAAGGACTATTTTGCGTGAAAAACCCCGATCATGCCTTAACCCAGGAATATAAAAACATTGTCAGCCATATTAACTGAAGTTAAGAGGAACTTTCCATGACTAAATTTTATGAAAATCAGGAATCTGACTCCTCTGGGTTAAAGTTCAGTAATCTTCAGAAACTCCCTGAAGATGAAAGAACTTTAATTAATTGGCTGAGAAGGTCAGGAAAAAAGAGTTTACTAGAAATTGCTGAAAAAATCGCCAAAGATGAACAAGCTACTTTAGCCATTCTCACTCCCTTAGTTAACCAAGGATTCATTAAAGAAGTCTCTGAAGAAGGCGAAGTAGATTTATATCAAGTCAAACAGCCAAAAACTCGGAAAAAGGCAGCTATGGGGTTACTGGCTAAGAAAAAAAAGGACAAACCTCAAGAGTCTTCTACAGATGATTCAGAAGCTACCGAATAATTAGACAATTGCTCTCTCCTAGCAGGACAAATTAAGTTAGCCTTAACCGAATCACAAAGGAATCGAAAGAATTGGACAGAAAAATGTCAACAATCATTAGATATCTAGGTTAAAATTCCCATGTTGGCTAAAATCCCTGAAAAGCAGATGCACATCGTTCGGTCTATTCTGGCCGGCGGTTGGTTAATCTTAATTTTTTCATTATTTTATGACCCCATTTCCCCCTGGCTAACAAACCCCAATACGGGTTGGAGTCCCTTTAAATTAAGTCAGGCAGTTTTTAACCCTGAAACCTGTATTCGCGTCCAGGGGGTATGTTTAGAAGAAAAACCCTATGCTATGGGAGCTTCTTTATTTTGGGGCTTAATTGTTCCTACGGGGGTATTTGTCCTGTTGGTATTTGGCCATGAATTTTGGCGACGCATTTGTCCTTTGGGATTTTTCTCCCAAACCGCTCGACATCTGGGAAAACAACGACAAAAAAAA
This sequence comes from Cyanothece sp. UBA12306, assembly GCA_003448685.1. GTDB lineage: Bacteria > Cyanobacteriota > Cyanobacteriia > Cyanobacteriales > Microcystaceae > Rippkaea. The sequence continues at coordinate 6,143 of DLXW01000133.1, read as the reverse complement.
CGGGTTAATGCTAAAACTGGGAAAATTCGCTACGAATTAGTCAAAATTAAAGACGATTCTTGGTTAGGGCAAAACTATATCAAAGTACAATTAGCCCTCTTATACATTGGGGTTTGTGGCCGTCTGCTTTTTTATGATTCTAGCCGGATTATCTTAGGTAGCTTTTTACTGTTCAGTATTGGTTCTGCCATGGTAGTGGGTTATCTCTATGGCGGCAAATCCTGGTGTCAGTATTTTTGTCCCATGTCTCCTGTTCAGGAATTTTATAGCGAACCCAGAGGACTACTCAACAGTGTCGCCCATGAAGGACAAAAAAGCCTAATTACCCAATCGATGTGTCGTCAAATCAATGAAGATGGAAGCGAATCGAGTGCTTGTGTAGCTTGTCATAGCCCCTGTGTAGATATCGATGCAGAAAGAGCTTATTGGGACAGAATTAAACGTCCTGATTACAAATTACTCTACTATAGCTATGCTGGCTTGGTGGTGGGTTTTTTCTCTTACTATTATCTTTATTCAGGAAGTTGGGCTTATTTATTGTCAGGTGCCTGGACTCACCAAGAAAATCAAATAGAATTGCTCTTTGGACCAGGATTTTATCTGTTTGGTCAAGCTATTCCTATCCCTCGATTAATAGCAGCACCCTTAACGGTGGGTATTTCCATGGTGTTAGCCTATTACATAGGAACTTACCTAGAAAAATTCTATATTACCTATCAACGTCGTCGTAATCCCAATCTTCCTCCCCTCAAACTCCAACACGAAATCTTTACCCTGACAACTTTTTGGGTGTTCAATTTCTTCTTTATTTTTGCTGGTCGCGCCTACATTGCTAAGTTACCCGTTGCTCTACAATATCTCTTTAATATTACCTTAGTAGTGGTCAGCACCCTGTGGTTATATCGCACCTGGGGACGGACTAATGATCGCTATGCTCGTGAAAGCTTAGCGGGTCGTTTGCGTCAGCAATTAGAACGTTTAGAGGTGGATGTTTCCCGTTTCTTAGAAGGACGTTCTCTCGACTCGTTAAACTCCGATGAAGTCTATGTTTTAGCGAAAATACTCCCTGGATTTACCGGAGATAAACGTCTAGAAGCTTATAAAGGTATCTTACGGGATTCTTTAGAAGAAGGCTATGTCAACAGTTCCACCAGTTTGGAAGTGTTGAAACAGATGCGCGAAGAATTGGGAGTTAGTGAACAGGAACACTTAACCATTTTGACGGAATTAGGGGTAGAAGATCCCGATTTATTCGATCCTAATCAACAGCGTAGCCGAGAAAATCAACTACGGATGCAAAGCTTCCGTTCTCGAATTCGGGGTATGGTAGGAGGTAGCGGTAAGCGCAGAAGAGGAGCGCAAGGGTTAGCCAAAGACTTATTTAAAGTGGTTAAAAAAGAAAAATCTATCGGGGATGTGATTGAAAAAGAGGGAGTTCAATCTTTATCTCAGCAATACGGTTTAACTCTTGAAGAAGAAGCTCAAATTCTCGCTGATTTGGACGAAGATTCCCAACTGCTACGTCGGGGTAATATTGTTCTGCAACAGTTGAATGATCTACGAGAGCAAGAACTAGCTTTATTACACCCTCCTTCTGGTTTAAATCTTCCCCACCTACGCACAGGACTAGGAATTTTACGCTCTACCATCGCCCAAAAACAAAGAGTCATTGCCAAGGGAATTCTCAAGATTCTTGAAGAATTGGAATCAGGCCCCGAAGCAACCCGCTTTGCCTTAGCTTTGGGCAGTTTAACCCATCATGTTCTACCCGAATTACTCGAAACTGGGGAGCCAAGTTGGGAAGAACGACTTGATCCTACGGTTTTTTCCCGCATGGAAGAGCAGCTAAAACAAACGGATGATGAAGCATCTCAAGTTGCGGATGAAGTTATGGTGGGTTATCTCGAGGCGTTATTTAACGAACCTGATTCCTTAACCAAAGCTGTGAGTCTGTATTTATTGGCTCAATTGGATGTAGAACGGGGACAGCAACAAGCACAGCAACTATTGAATAGCCAGTTGATGTTCAATACTTTGTTAAAGGAAACAGCACAACAGATTGTAGAAAGATCCCAAGACACACAATCGATTATTGTTACTCCCCTCGAAAAATTATTATATTTATCGAGTTACGATTTATTGACTGGATTAAAAGCAGAAAGTCTCATGGATTTAGCTTATCAGGTATCTCTGAAGGAATATGAGCGATCGCAGGTTATCTTGAAACAAGGTGAGGTATCTAAGGACTTATTCTTGCTACTGCGAGGAAAACTCGAAGCTCAACACCACTTAGAGGATGGAGAAGTTATTACCGAGGAAGTAGTTCCTGTTGTTCCCTTAAACGAATTAGAGGTGTTAGGGAGAATGGAAACTGACTCAACCTTCATGGTAACTTCTGCTAAAGCTTATTTGTTGGCGATCGAAGTGACTATGTTTGATGAGCTTCTCTCCCAAGACACTGGATTTTCTCGTCAAGTTATCGAACAAGAAAGTCGTCGTTTACAACAGTTGAGTAGTTAACTATTACCATAAAATACAATTAACGCGGATACTTCTAGTACCCGCGTTTTTATTTTCTATTCTTGATGAGGATGATTAGGAACCCCCAAGCTAATTATGGAGGAGATAATCGGCTAGGAAAGTGCCAACTAAGATTAAAGAAAGGGATATTAGCTCCATGGGGGTTCTCCTGTTGAAATTAAATATTAAGAACGAAAGACTTTATGTTTTGCCATTGCGTGTTATCCACTAGGCTGTCATTATTATTTAGTTTAAAACAATGTCTTGCTAGGTACTTCCCCCAGGTAGCTCACCCAGTTGGGTTAGATCAATTAAGTAAATATAACGAAATGGGTTAAGGATACAATAAAATGTAAGTGAAATTCTCAAACCTCTTGTCTGTTCAAATTTGCCTAGATTTTTGCTCTCACATCTGATTTCTGATTAATATATGTCTGATTCTAACAATATATCTGATAATTATTTGGCCTTAATTGATTCTATTGTCGAAACTACTCTTAAGGGCAATATTCGCTCAAAAGAGCAAGTTTATCAAATGCTAGTTAGAGAAATTACTAAAGGTACTGGAGAAGTTTTTGAACGCTCCTTATTTCAACGCATAGAAACCACTAAAGCACAATTAGAGACCAAAGTTAAAGCTACTCGTATTTTAAGGGCATTACAGACCATAGAGGGAGAATGGAAAAGATGGCAACAAGAGCATCAAACAGATCAAGCGATAGCTAGTTCTATTGAACAAATTTCCCTGGCTAATAATAATGATTATTTATCGGTTTTTTTCCAGGTAGTTGACCCTAATAATACTCCTAATTTAACCAGAGAGGAACTAAGTAAGTTAGCCCAAGCTTTATTGAATAAAGATTTATCTCAGGAAATTCAAGAATTGGGTCAAGGAATTAGGGATGGATTAGATTCTTTTGCTAAGTTAGAACCGGATTTAATTGGCTGGATTTATCAACAAAATCAAAGTGTTTTAGGGTTTGGAACTGAAAAAAGAAGTCCTTGGAGTTGGTGGTCAAAAAAGATTGATAGTCCCTTAGTTCAACAGTTATTTAAAAATCTTAATCAACAAAGTTCGATCATCGATTTTGTTCGGGTTACTAATCAAGTAGAATTAAGGGCATGGATTCAATTGATGATTGTCCTAAGATATCTACAACAAGGATTGGTAAATTGGTTTGATCAACAGCCTTATGATGCTCAATTTGGTAAGAAATTATCCTATAGTACCTTTCTGACTTTTGCTGTTATTTGGGGTCAATTATCTCAAGGTTTTAGTTATGGTAAAAAGCAGTTAAGTGAAGTTTGTTTTTTGAGGATGTTACAAATTCTCCGTCAATTCGCTAGGCGAGATGATTTTCCTCTTTATGGCGGGATTTTTGCCTCATTTTCTGGGGATTATCTCCAAGAAACACTTAGTTATTTTGATGATCCTTTAAAAGAGGTAGAAAGAAGCCAAGAAAAAGCTAAAATTTTAACTTTACTAGGATATTCTGAACGTACTTTAGGACAATATCAAAAGTCTAAATCTTTTCATGAAGAGGCTTTATCGATTGCTCGTGAAGCATCTGATTCTATTACTGAAATTGCTAATCTTAATCATTTAAGTCGTCTTGAAGTATACCAAAAAAACTATAATGAAGCGATTAGTTGTAGTCAACGTGCCTTGATTTTAGCTCGTCAATTTGGTAATAGATTAGGAGAGGCTAACGCGCTAGTGAATTTGGGTTATAGCCAGGTATTTAAGGAACGTCAATTGGAAACAATGGACGAGGGTATTTATGAGCAAGCTATTAGTTATCTTGAACAAGGATTACAGTTAGCTCAACGTTTAGAAGATTCCCAAAGTCAGGCTTTAGCTTATAATAGTTTAGGGATTGCCTATGTGGTTTTAGCTAAGCCTGTAGCGGCAATTACTGCATTAGAGAAAGGAACAACTATTGCTTTAGTTTCAGGAGATCTTTATCTACAAGGGCTTAATTTTACTTATCTAGCGGAAGCTTATTATAGTTTGAGTAATCAAGAAAAAACTCTCAGTTATGGTTGTATAGGGATGTATTTATTGTCTCAAATTAATTCCCAAGAATGGCGACAAGCTGCGGGTTTAATCACAATTATTAAAGGAAAAATGCCAAGTGATCAGTTTCAGAATTTATTAGAAAAACAGCGATCTAATATTATTAAATTTATTGGAGTTGATGGTTATAATAGTTTGCAAAAACTACTAGAAAAATATAATTAAAGTTGCTAGGATTTAAGCATTCAGCTATTAGATTCAAGCTAAAAATTAATGCCAGAAAAAGAATATTTACTGCTTTTATTCAAAGGCTGAAACCTGACTGTTGAATGCTTACTTTAGGACAATGTATATCGCTAAAACTTGCTAATGATAATGTTTTTCATTCTAAATTCTTCATTCTAAATTCTACATTCTGCTATAGCTTACTCCTAACCCAAAGTCTAAAAGCCTTAATTAAAGCCATTTCTCCCCCTTGAGACTGCTTTAAGAATCCCATAATATCCTCACTCTTTAAAAACGGAAAAACCTTAGAAAATTGACACTCTTGATAACCGCTTTTCACTAACTGATAGATACTTAAAAATTGACCATCAAACCGCCAAATCTCAGCCACACCTAACGCTGCATAAATTTCCATCCGATTCAGGGAACTGCTAGTAATATCAATCTCTATTGCTAAGTCAGGAGGAGGATCATTATTGAGGTCAATTTCTAGCTTTCCTCTTACCTCTTTCTCATTATCGATGTAATAACATTCATCTGGTTCTAACCCCTGTCTTAAATCTTCACGACTCCAAGTACAAGACCCTAAACTACGCATTTCTCTATTCATTTCCTCCACCGTAACTAACACAAAACGGTCAAGTAATTTCTTATAAGTTTCATGTTCAGGTAAAGGAGTCATAATTTCTAAAATCCCACGAAAATATGTTAAGCGTTTATTCGATTGTTCCGCACTATCTTTAACCAAAGCTTGATAGGTTTCCCAACGAATATGATCAAGAATTACACTATTCTTTTGAGTAAATAAAGTTGCTACCATGTTTGTTTACCTTAGGTTTTGATAAATTATTTTCTTTCTCTATTTTGCTCTTAATTTTAGTTAAAGGGAACGGGGAACACCAGAACAAGGAACAGAAAAATACTATCATGTTTTTGCGTACTGCTATAGTAGTCAAGCAACATCAAATATTTGTTTAGGTTTTGGTAATATTTGGCCTTCTGATCTAGCTGAATCAACTAATAAATGTATTTTTGATAACCTTTTCAATAATTTGAGGTGATAACATAACTCTCAATCCTTCTGACATTTCCGCATTTTTTGACTAAATAACTATAATAACAAAAAAGCACCCCCAAAATTGAGAGTGCTTTTTTGCTAATATTTATTTGTCATCAACAGGAATTAACCATTGATAGCAGGAGCAGAAACGGGCTCAGCATTCGCCAAGTCTAAGGGGAAGTTGTGAGCATTGCGCTCGTGCATTACTTCCATTCCGATTCCAGCGCGGTTTAATACATCAGCCCAGGTTCCAATTACACGACCTTGTGAGTCAAGAATGGATTGGTTGAAGTTAAATCCGTTGAGGTTGAAAGCCATGGT
>DLXW01000191.1:2476-12336 GCA_003448685.1 Cyanothece sp. UBA12306 | reverse complement strand
AAGGAATCTCTAGTAGTGATACGGAGAGAATCCCCCGTTACAACGCAGTTTAACGGGGGAGTATGTCAATTGATGAATTAAAGATGTCTGAACCTGTTACTCTAGAAGACATTTATAAGCTATTTGAGAAGACTAACGAAAAATTTGAACAGTCACGACAAGAGTATGATCGTCGTTTAGCTGAATATGCCAAAGAAACTCAACTTCGTGAAATAGAAACTGATCGTCGTCTGGCAGAAATTGCTGCTGAAACTCAACGTCGTGAGGCCGAAGCTGCCAAAGAAGCTCAACGTCGTGAGGCCGAAGCTGCCGCAGAAGCTCAACTTCGTGAGGCTGAAGCTCAACTTCGTACTGCTGAACTTGAACGCAGTCTAGCTGAACTCAGAAGAACATCTGACAATGCCATGCGTGCTGTTGAAGGGTTAACTACTTGTTGGGGAAGATTTGTTGAAGAATTAGTAGAACCTGCCGTTATTCAACTATTTCGGTCGAGAGGAATTGATGTTAAAGAAACCTACAGTCGTGCTAGGGTAAAACGGCAAGGAATTGCCATGGAAATTGATATCTTAGTTGTTGATGATATTGAGGTAGTTTTAGTTGAATGTAAGTCTAGGTTATCCAAAGATGATGTTGATGAATTTCTCGAAAAGTTAAGTCAATTTAAACAAGCGTTTCCCCACTATAAAAATTTTCAAGCTTATGGTGCAGTAGCAGGAATAGAAATCGATGAAGGAGTAGATCGTTACTCCTATAAAAAAGGATTATTTGTCATTAAGCCATCAGGAGAAACGATAAAAATCATTAATAATTCTGAGTTTAAACCTCAAATTTGGTAAGTGTAGATAATTTAGGAATTATCATCATAATTACTTAATTAAAATATTAAATATTTATGAGTATTGAAGGTGAAAATATTGATTGTTGAGAATCAATTAAGGTGGCATAATCCACCTTAATTGTTGTTAGTTTAATCTCCAAAATGATCAATAATTGCCTGAGCAAATTCTGAACATTTCAAAGGAGGATCAACCGGAGGTTCCATTAAACGTGCTAAATCGTACGTAACTTGACGGTTAGCGATCGCGTTCCCTAAGCCTTTTTTGATCAAATCTGCTGCTTCTTGCCATCCCATATACTCTAGCATCATTACCCCAGATAAAATCACTGAACCAGGGTTAATGCGGTCTAATCCGGCGTGTTTTGGCGCAGTTCCGTGGGTCGCTTCAAAGATAGCGCAGGTATCCCCAATATTAGCACCTGGCCCCATTCCTAAACCACCAACCACCGCAGCAGCAGCATCAGAGAGATAGTCTCCGTTCAGGTTCATAGTTGCAAGGATCGAATATTCATCGGGACGGGTTTGAATTTGCTGGAAAATACTGTCAGCGATGCGATCATTGACCATGATCTTATCTTTCCATTTTCCCTCGCCGTGACTGTGCCAAATCGCCTCTAAAACGGACTTAACTTCGTCACAGGCTTCTTTTTTCTTGTCAGGAGTCAGCGCATCGTAACCAGGCTCAACTTTGCGGGCATTATCTTCTATACTAATATTAGGATTAGCCTCTTTATTACTCAAAATCCAAGATTCTCGTTCCGTAACACAGACATCTCGAAATTCCGTCGTAGCCAGTTCATAACCCCAATCACGAAACGCGCCCTCAGTATATTTCATGATATTACCTTTATGGACTAAAGTAACCATCTGTTTAGCTTTGGGGAGACGTAATGCGTGTTCCATTGCGCGACGCACTAACCGTTGCGAACCTTTTTTACTAATGGGTTTAACTCCAATTCCTGCGTCTAGAGGGATGCGTTTTTTCCCATGTTCAGGGGTAGCCGGAATTAATTCATCATTGAGATATTTAATCAATTTTTGCCCAATTTCTGTACCTTCTCGCCATTCAATTCCCAAATAGATATCTTCTGTATTCTCCCGATAGACGATAACATCTAGTTTTTCTGGGGACTTGTGGGGGGAAGGTGTACCAGGATAGTACCGACAAGGACGAACGCAAGCATAGAGGGTGAAAATTTGCCTTAAAGCAACGTTGAGAGACCGAATACCCCCACCAATGGGAGTAGTTAAAGGGCCTTTGATCGCGATACCATATTCTTCAATAGCTTTGAGGGTATCATCGGGTAGATATTGATAGGTTCCGTAAAGATCACAAGCTTCATCTCCTGCATAGACCTTGAACCAATTAATTTTACGCTTGTCTCCATAAGCAGCAGCGATCGCAGCATCGATCACTTTTTCGGTTGCTGGCCAAATATCAACCCCTGTTCCATCCCCACGGATGAAGGGAATAATGGGATCATCGGGAACAATAGGTTTACCTTCTTTATAGGTAATTTTAGAACCAGTGGTCGGGGGGGTTAGTTTCTCGTACATAGAATGTATTGATACTCAAGTGTCGTCTTTTTATTACATTCCCCCAATGGGTTAAACCCCCCATCTCTTAAGGAAATCTATCTAAATTAATCAAGTTAATTGTTTCTTTTAAAAAACTTGTGTTATAGTGATTATCTGTGCGGACGTATAGCTCAGTTGGTTAGAGTACATCGTTGACATCGATGGGGTCACTGGTTCGAGTCCAGTTACGTCCATTTTCTTTGAAAAACTGTACAATTTTTTGAGAATCTGTTGAATTTAGTTTGATTAACAGTAAGTTATTATGTACTATATCATAAGAACTAAATTATAAATTTGCATTTCAGACAACCATTATTAAGCTAGGGAGGTTATCAGTCATGGTTTCTGTAACAACTTCCTATTTACAGGCAATGGAAACGACAGGTTTCTATCGTAATGGTTTGCCTACTTCCGGGGTATTTACAAGAGAATCTTTAGAGAAGAATAAAGAGAAATATATTAAATATTATTCTGCAATTAAAGAAATTAAAGTAACAGGAATTTACGAATTATCAGGTTCCCCCTGTATTTATTTTACTCAACTCGATCAAATTGATCCAAATCCTCAAGACTTAGCTGAGTTACATAAACTTGCATGGAATCATGGGTTAGCACCTTTGTTATGGGTGATTACTCCTACTAAAGTTTGATTATATAACTGTTTCTCTAAACCAGTTTTAGAAGATCAACAAGATCCCAAAAAGCATTTAATTGAATTATTTGAAATCCTTAATGAAGGATTACAGAAACTGAAAGAAAATGCTCATCGTATTCAATTTGAATCTGGGGAATTTTGGCAATGGGAAAAAGCTAAAAATATTAAAAGAAATGAACGAGTTGAGCAAGTTTTAGTTAAGGATTTAACAGATACAGAAGAAAAATTAGTAGAAGAAAAACAATTAAAGCGTTCTATTGCTCAATCTTTATTAATTCAATCTATCTTTATTGCATATCTTGAAGATAGAGACATTTTAAAAGCTGATTTTTTTAATAAATTATTCAAGGTCAATAATTTTAGTGAGATTTTAGACGATAAAGAAAAGGTCGTCAATTTATTTAGTTGGATACAAGATACTTTTAATGGTGATTTATTTCCTTTATCTCAAAAAGAAATAAATTGGATAACAGTTGAACATTTAGCCATCATTAAAAGTTTTATAGGGGGTCAACAAGAAATCAAAACAGGACAACTACGCTTATGGAGAATGTATAACTTTAAAGTCATTCCCATTGAGTTAATTAGTTCAATTTATGAAAAATTTATTTATGCAGAAGATGCAAAATCTGCTAGGAAAAATAGCACCCATTACACACCAATTAATTTAGTGGATTTAGTTTTATCAGAAGTTTTTAAAGGATTAGATGGTAATGCAAAAGTATTAGATTTATCCTGTGGTTCAGGAGTCTTTTTAGTTGAATCATTAAGACGTTTAATTGTTAAGCGTTTGATGCAGGGAGAAAAACCGTCACGGAAGTTAATTAGAGAAACATTATATAATCAAATTTATGGGTTTGATATTAATCCTAAAGCGATTTCCATTGCAGCTTTTAGTCTTTATTTAACTGCATTAGAATTAGATTATGAACTAGAACAAAAACCCACCATATCCGATGACTTAAAATTTGATTCAATTATTGATAGAAATTTGTTTGCGAGTGATGCTTTTAATGAACAAGCAGAATTTAATCAACAAGAACCTTTTATTAATAAACAATTTGACGCTATTGTGGGTAATCCACCCTGGACAAAATCTAAAAAGAATCCATTAGCAACTCATACTGAATATTGTCAGAAAAATGCTTATCCAATCGCTTATGGAAGTCCACCTGATCAAGCTTTTTGGTGGAGAATAGGGGATTTCGCTAATAATAATACTATGATTGGTATTATTCTACATAGCAAGCCATTTTTTAGTAATGATGCTAAAGCAATTACTGCTAAAAAAGAGCTTTTTACTCGGTTTAAAATTGACATTTTGATTAATTTCTCTAAACTCAGGAGAGAGAAACTGTTTCCTAAGTCAGAAGCACCTGCTTTAATTGTAATTGCTAAAGCAGAAAAACCAAAACAAGAAGATATTTGTTATTTTGTTTGTCCCGATAGATCAGTTGATTATCGAGAACATAAAATTATTGAAATTGGTTCAGAAAATATTAAAAATATATCAGTTTTTGAGATTGCTAATGATTCAGATATGCTGAAAGTAGCGACTTGGGGAAGTGCAAGAGATAAATATTTAATTAAGCAACTCAAATACTATAATCCAGATGTTGAAAGTATTAGTGAAAATTCTCCTAAAACTGGATTAAAAGTTGGCAATAAAAGTCAAGATAGTCCATCATGGTTATTCAATAAAAAAATATTACCTACAGGTTCACTATCAAGATATGAAATTAAACAAAGTAACTTAAACTTTTTCAACTATACTAAAATTGAATCTCCTAGAAAGGAAAGTATCTATAAATCTCCTTTAGTTATTATTTCTGAAAAAGTTACTCCAGATGGAGTTTATTGTACCTATAGTGCAGAAGATATTATTTATCGAAATAGTTATTCAGGAATTCCAGTTTCTCCTGATGTCAGTGATGTAGCTCATTACTTGAATGGGATTATTAATTCATCTGTTGCTAGTTACTTTTTATTTTTAACTGCTTCATCTTGGGGAATAGAAAGAAATAAAATTCCGACTCAAGATTTAGCACGTCTTCCGATTCCTGATCCCAAGAAATTAGAAACAGAAAAATTGAATAAACTGTTAGAAATTGAATCTCAGTTGCGTCAATGTAGTGATCAATCAAAAGAAAAACTATTAAAGCAGAAACTTGATAAAGCAGTGTTTGATATTTATAACCTCAATCAACAAGAACAAATATTAGTAGAAGATATGACTCAAATTACCATTGATTGGTATATGAATCGAGAAAAATCTAAAGCAATCAAAAAGCCTAAATTCTCTCAATTGGAAGCTTACGTAAATGCTTTAATCAGTGTTATTCAACCTTTGTTAAATACTCTCAATGAAAGAAAAATTACGGCTGAAATTTTTGAGATTAACCAAGCACCTTTGCAAGTCATAAAGTTTAGTATGGTTTCTGTATCTGATTATCAACCAACAATAAAAAAGAGTGTTATTCAAGAATTAGAGTCTATCGTAACAAGCATTGCTGATAAATTACCGCAAAAAATAGCAGCTCGTATTTATACTAAACGTAACGTTAGAATCTATTTAGAAAATGAACTTTATATTGTCAAACCAAGCAAATTAATTTATTGGAGTCGTTCTGCGGGATTAAATGATGCTGATATTATTTTAGCTGAACATTTGGGGGTTAATAATGCTTCCTTTAGATGAAACTGGGAGTCTTGGACAACCTTTTTTAATACAGCGTCGAGATATTATTGCTACGGTTTTAATTATTATTCAAGGTGCATGGGTTCATGTATGTCAACGAGAAAATATTACCATTAATTGTGATGAACCAAGAATTGCAGGTGCATTGTATCATGAGATGTGGAATGAGAAAGAACGTAGAGGTATATCAGGACCACCAAGAATTGAAAATGAATCAGCAGAAAGACAATCAGAAGAAAGTCTTAAACCTGATGGTTTCATTGATTTTAAAATGATTTATGGATGGACACAACAAGACTATTTTGGGATAGAATGTAAAAGGGTTAGTAGTGTTACTCAAGGAAATAACAGAAATTTAGCCACTGAATATGTAACCAATGGAATCATGCGTTTTGTTAAAGGGATTTATAGTCCAAATCATGATTTTGCTGCTATGTTAGGGTTTGTTATTGATGGTAATATTGATAACTGTGTCAATAGAATACAGAGACGTATTAATGATCGTACTCAAATACTTAATTTAGAAGAAAATTGGATAACAGAAGATCATTTTGGTAATTATCAAGATCTTTATCGAACCCGTCATGGACAAATTGATCTTGATAATGCGATTACTTTACTTCATTTATTTGTGACTATTAACTAATTTTTTGGCTCAATATTATTAAAATTCTTGAAAACTTTGAACTTAAAAAACATCCTGAATTTCAAGGATATATGATTCGGGGAGAAAATTTGTAAAAATCAAGATCAGCGATCGCCAGTCTTTGTCAAATAGAGATCATGGGAGAAGCTTTTTTGACCTCTAATCGACTTCAGTACCTAGAGAGACAGGGGTTAGAGCATTAAGAATAATGTGCATGAATTTGTCCCCAAAAAGAAAAATAGAGAGTAGCAACATAGCCGACTCTCTAGACAATTAACCGAATCAAGTAGGAAAGAACTAGATAATCTTAAAGCTCTTTCCCCCACACTTGACCTATTCAATGATAGGAGGCATTTCTTCGACAGAAAGATCAGGACCACCAATCCCAGCAGCAGCACTGCCGGCAATTCCAATTTGAAATTGAGTAAGAGTGGTAGCAGGCTTCCGTGCATTATCAGGCTTAAGCGTGAAGATAACGTTTTCACTAGAAGCGTCTTCAGGATCATGAGAGATAAAAATCACTCGTTCTCCATTGACCTTTCCTGCTAGGCTAGATTCGCCAATTTGTGCCACTTGTTCGGGAGTAACTAAACCAAAGGCATAAGAAAGATTAGTTAAGCGAGCGCTCACGGTGTAACAACGACTTTCAGGAATATAGGAACCATCAGGATGATTAGAGGGCAGGGTTGCTGTCCAAACCATCATGGGTTCACCATTGAGTCCATAGCTAGAAGAAATATCTTCAGAGGTGTAGACAGGATAGTGGTCAGGATCCATTGTTTCCCGAACAACTTTCTCAACAGTCGCGTATTTTCCATCCCCTTGAGCTTCACAGGCAAAAACTACCTTTTCTACAACATGAGGGGTAACTGCACGGCTGCTTTCCCAGTCTACAGTAGAAGGAAATCCTTCTGAAACCATATTGTACTGAGGATATTTAGGATGAGCTTGGGCTCCAGAAATTGTGCTTAGTAAACCAACAGTAACCAATGCACTTGCCGCAATAACCTTAGCTGAATTGTTAACCATTTTGACCTCCAGAGAGTGTAAGGAGCAGTATTTTTGATAGCTGCTGCTATTTTTTTAATAATTTCCCTTAGCTCAAAAGCTTTGGGTTTTTACACTTCCTCACTCCACACTATCATTCGGTCGCTAATCGTCTCGCTTTAATCTAGCGCCTTACTTATTACAATATCTATTCTAACGTTATACTTTTGTTCAAAACTAACAATCATAGCATTTATTAACAATTGGATTTGGCTAACAAAAATAATCGATTAATTAAACAGTATTTTTAGTAAAATATTAAATATAAACCCAATGATAACCTAATTTTAAAAATAGCCTCAAAAAATTTAATATTTAGTTTATACTTAAGTTAAGTTATACAAAGTCGTAACAAAAAAAGATAGGATTTAAAAGTTCAATCAACTAAAAAGGTAAAGATGGAAACTAAGAATAATAGCTCAGAAATTTACCAAGGACAATTTGGTGAATTTACCATTACCGAAGATGATCGCCGTGAAGTGGTTATCTATCGTCTAGGTTTATCCCTAGCAGCCTTAAGTTTTGCCATAGGAAGCAGTTTAATCTTGGTTACAGGAGAACTGCCTTGGGTATTAAAATTACTAACGATATTATTTGGCCTATTTTCTCTGGGATTAGGCATTAGTTTAGTTACTATTCACATTTATTTGCGCCCTCTGCATCGACTCTTACAGCTATTTTGGTTGGTGGGAACCATAACCGCATTGATTATGACAGTGCAAAGTTCCGAACCTTTAGCCTTATTTGTTTATTATCATCCTTTAACCCTGTTAGGGATTGGTTTGACCTTTGCGGCCTTAACGGGGATTTATTTTAAGGAAGCTTTTTGTTTCAATCGTCTCGAAACCAAATTTTTGACCTTTTTAGTTCCTAGTCTTCTCTTAGGACATTTAACAGGTATCTTACCCGTTAATCTAGAACAGGGCCTATTGCTTGCTTGGAGTGGATTATTTATTGTCTTTGTCCTACGTAAAGCTATCCAACCTATTCCCCCTGATATTGGCGATAAATCTGTTTTTACTTATCTTGATCAACTCAAAGATCAAAAGTTGGCAGCTAAAAGCTAAAATTCCTTATAAACAACTTAGTTTGTTTTAAGAGGGAATCACCGCCCTTTAGCGATAGCGGAGGGCGCGTGAAGATGTCAATTAAGTCTGATAAATACTGACAATTTTGACTAAATATATCTAGAAAATTATGAAGGAAACGATTAAGGTATCAGGAATTGGATTACATTCTGGGGCAACAACTCAAGTTAAAATCTTTCCTACCAATTCTGGGGAAGGCCGTTATTTTGTGCGAGTAGACTTACCCGAAAAACCCATAATTCAGGCGAGGGTGGAGTCGGTTCATCAGACTACATTATCAACACAATTAGGTCACACAGAAGCTAAAGTTCGCACCGTTGAACATCTTTTAGCTGCATTAACCGCAATGGGTGTAGAAAATGCCCGCATTGAAATTGATGGACCAGAAGTACCATTATTAGATGGGTCCGCTCAAGAATGGGTTCAAGCCATAATTAAAGGAGGAATAACTCCCTCACCGTTGCCCTTGGGTTCCCCCATATTGGAACCAATTTGGGTCATTGATGGAGACGCTTTTGTAGCTGCTTTACCTGCTTCTGAAACTCGTTTTACCTATGGTGTTGATTATCCTTATCCTATTATTGGTAAACAGTGGCATAGTTGGAATCCCGCGCTAGAACCTTTTGAGGAGACTATCGCCCCTGCTAGAACCTTTGGTTTTGCTGATCAAATTGAACAGTTGAAAAAAGCCGGATTAATTAAGGGGGGAAACTTAGAAAATGCTTTAGTTTGTGAACAAGATAAATGGTTAAATCCTCCTTTACGATTTGAAAATGAACCTGTCCGTCACAAAATGTTAGATTTAATCGGTGATTTGAGTCTATTAGGAACTATTCCCCAAGCTCACTTTTTGGCTTACAAAGCCAGTCATAAACTTCATATTCAATTAGCTAAAGCAATTGATAACCTTGAAAACCACAAAAGTTGATCATCAATAAAAACTGGTTACTACAATACACTAAGAATTTGTTGTCGATAAGCTTGTTGATCGAGTCCATCCCCTTGATAAGCTTGTTGAGAATTGATATTTCTACTTAATAAATTAACCCGAGCTGACGCTGCAGGATGGGTACTTAAAAAAGCGGGTGGTGTTCCTCCTTTCTGGACTAATTTTTTCATAAAATTGACCATTCCAATAGGAGCATATCCCGCACTTTGAAGATTTCTTAAACCTAATTGATCTGCTTCTAATTCTGCTTCTCGACTATGGGGAAGATTAACTCCTAATTGAACCCCTAATTGCACAATATTATTTTCACTTAATCCCGCAGCTGACATTAAACCTTGAGAGAGAGCCACATCTCGCATTT
>DLXW01000191.1:0-2314 GCA_003448685.1 Cyanothece sp. UBA12306 | reverse complement strand
ATCTCGCATTTGATTAATAGAATGACGGGCAGTAATATGGGCAATTTCATGGGCAATTACACTGGCTAGTTCCGCTTCATTTTCTGCAGTAGCAATCAATCCAGTATTAATATAAACAAAGCCTCCCATTGTCGCAAAGGCATTAACCGATGAGTCATTAACAACCTGAAAAGTATAAGGAAGATTAGGACGGCTACTGGTACGAGCTAAACGCTGTCCAATAGCATTTATTCTCCGAGCTAACTCTCTATTGTTTAAAGGGCGAAATTGACCACCCTGAATTAATTCTTGATTGATTCTTTGACCATATTTAACTTCTTGACGATCTGATAAATTAGATAATTGAATAACTTGGACTCCTCGTAATAATAAATCGATCCAAGATTGACTATAACTAGGTTGAATATTAGTCAAAATAATGGTGCTAGTCATCAATAGAGATAGGCAATAATAAAACCAGCTACGACGGGGAGTTAACAAAGATTTGAGCATCATTGATCGGCTTAAATAGTCTAAATATATGGACGAAATTAACTATTCATAGTCTATCGTGTCTGAGTTGTTTTCTGAAGCTTTGGCTGTTCCACCTAGGGCATTGTCTACTAGGATAAGGACAATTCGTTAAGCTAAAAATAGCTATGATTTAACTTATTCTCGAAAGCGATCGCAGTTTTGCTTTAACAGACATGAATGCTAATTTTACTGATAACTGGTTGATTTTTAAAGAATTTCGCTTTGAAGCCGCTCACCGACTTCCCCACCATGACGGTAAATGTCATCGTTTACATGGCCATAGTTGGGTTGGCCGCATTTATGTCCAAGGGAATCATCTAGTCAAAGAAGGTCCAAAACAAGGAATGGTTCTAGATTTTGGCGATATTCAGCAGTATTTAGAACCCCTATTAGAAAACTTTTTAGACCACTACTATCTTAATGAAACCACGGGATTAGAAAATCCATCTTGTGAAGCAGTAGCCCAATGGATTTTTGAGAAACTCGAAAAGTCTGGACTTCAAGGACTCCAAGCGGTAGAAATTCAGGAAACTTGTACCTCTGGAGCAAGATATAGTAGAAGTCAAAAGTCATAAGTCTCCAAGTTGCAGCAGTTTATAGCAGAAGTCTTCAAATAAAACTTGCTTTGTACAAGAGTTGAAGATGAAAGTTGTTGTTCTAACCACTTTGGTGATTGCTCTAACTGCTGTAAAAGTAAAATTCCCTGAAAATTAAGTATGGAAATCCTTTGTACACGCCCTGGATGTTCTCAACCGAGAAATTCTTTCTCTGATCTCGATGATTCAACAGTTCTAAAAACCATCCAACAAAAATATTGTACAACCTGTGGTATGCCCTTAATTTTGGGAGGGCGTTACCTAACCAAAAGATTACTGGGACAAGGTGGGTTTGGGGCAGCTTTTCTGGCCTGCGATCGCTACACTCCGACGATGCGTCTTTGTGTAGTTAAACAATTTCAACCATCAGGCCATTTGACAGGCCCTGCTTTGGATATTGCCCAGGGTTTATTTGAACGCGAAGCGGTTGTTCTTGAGCAATTAGGGCAAAGACATCGCCAAATTCCTGATTTATTGGCTTTCTTTCCGTTAATCGTTCCTGATCGAGCAGGAGGTCAAGAGACACAATTTTTCTATCTGGTTCAGGAATTGATCGATGGCCAAGATTTGGAGACGGAATTAGCCACTAAAGGTCAATTTTCTGAGGTAGAAGTAACAGAGGTATTAATAGAAGTTCTGAAAATCCTGGAATACGTTCATGAGAATGGCTCAATTCATCGAGATATTAAGCCATCTAACATTATGCGGGACAAGAATGGCATTTTATACTTACTTGATTTTGGGGCTGTTAAACAAGTAGCAGTGGGAGCCGCAAATAATCCTCAGGGGTCGACAGGCATCTTTACTCAGGGTTTTGCTCCCCCTGAACAAATGCAAGGACAAAAAGTTTATCCTGCAACCGATTTGTATGCTTTAGCGGTTACTTGCTTGAATTTATTAACTGGAAAATCCCCAGAGCAGTTATTTGATTCCTATAATAATACTTGGAATTGGAAAGCCCACGCCCCTCAAGTAAGCGATCGCCTGTCTGCAATTTTTGATCGCCTCTTACTTCCCACACCGAGCGATCGCTTTACATCTGCTCAAGAAGTTTTACAAGCATTGCAATCAAATCTATCTTCTCCTATCTCCCCTACTCCCCTCACTCCCCCCACTCCCCCTACTCCCCCCCCCTCCCCCCCCCCCCCCCCCCCCCCCCCCTTTACCCCCCCCCCCCCACCCGCAGGGATTTCATCCTGCAGCAC
>DLXW01000339.1:20918-21089 GCA_003448685.1 Cyanothece sp. UBA12306 | reverse complement strand
AAGACTTATTCAGCAGACCCTACTTAATCTTATGAGTAATGCTTAATTTTTCTCTCTAAAATCTCGTTTTTTCTGTCACGTTTGCTATAACTGATGGGGTGTTAATTGGGTAGCAACAAAAACCGATACATTGCTTGATAAAAATTTATAAAAAAAAACAAAAAGGCAAAG
>DLXW01000339.1:20283-20714 GCA_003448685.1 Cyanothece sp. UBA12306 | reverse complement strand
AAAAAAAAACAAAAAGGCAAAGTATTGCAAAGAAATTTCAATATTTATTGCAAACTAAGGCTAATGTCAAAGATTCCTTAGATAATCAAATTAGATAGAGAAGTTTAAATCTTTTCTTGAATCTTAAAGAAGTTTAGAACTTAACCAGTAAGTTAGGTTTTTAATAAAGTTAATGAGAGTTGAGAGGCAGAGATTATGAGTATCAACAAAATGTTGCGGAATGTCGTAGAATACATTGCCGAGGGTTTCGCTCGAATTTTTAGTCCAGCAAAGGATGAATACAGTGATATTGGTGTGCAACCTTTTGAGTGTGAACCTTATCAAGAAACAGCTAAATAAAGTTTAAATCATCTCTGAAATTAACATAGAGTTGAGCTAATCTTTTTTAGATTTGATTGAATCCTGGATGAAAGCATCTAATTTTCATTTTA
>DLXW01000339.1:10375-20045 GCA_003448685.1 Cyanothece sp. UBA12306 | reverse complement strand
GGGGGTAATCCCGGATGAGGCTTCCCCTGATTTTTAGTGTAATATAATAATAAAAACCAAGCCGTTCATTGATTTTCCCAATCGGGACAATTTTTGTCATCCCAACCATAAGGGTGCATCCCACAGACTAATAGACTATTATTATAAACCCGACCATGATAGTGACGACAACCGATACAAGCAGGATGAATGTTAGAGGTTGGCTTAATTTTAGGGGAAAAAACGTCCTCATTATCTCCCATAAAATCTGATGAAATATTGACGTTATCTACACTAGGAAGATCGATAATTTGATCTAAAATATCCTCGAAAAATATCTCAACATTGACAACAAAATCTTCCTCAATTTCTAGGGCAATATCTTCAACAGTTTGACCGACTTCCTCAAAGAAGTCTTCAAACCCTATTGTTACTGTCTCTAGCCATTCCATCAACTCTTTTTGCCAGTCTTCCATAGGAAATGAGTTAATCTTGTAAATAGATTGAAAATAAGCAATAACTTATTCACGCTTTAAGCGTCGTAATTCCTCCTGTAAAGATTCTACCTCTTGGCGTAGTTGATCGACATCCTGAGTTGGGGAACTTTTGGATTCTTCTTCATCTTCTGAGATAATTTCAATTAAGCGAGGTTCCTTGTCTTCAGAAGATTTAGGGGTTTCCTTGGGATTTTGTTGTGCTTGTTGAATTAAATCATCAACATATTTACGCGCTTCTTCAGCATTCATTTCCCCACGAGCTACCATTTCATCAGCCAGTTTCTGTGCTTTTTCCTTTAACTCTTGTAGTCCAACTTCTGCCTTTTCTACCCCATAAGCAGCTAATCCTACCCCAAGATAAAATGCTTTTTGAACTAGATTACCGAGATCTGCCATATTTTTTATCCTTTTGACTCAATCAAAATCTTCTTTACTTAGATTTTAACTGATTTAACCTTAGTTTTTTTGGTTTAACCGTTTTGCGGTGCGCAGAATTTGTCCAGCTAGAATCGCTGCTCCAAAACCATTATCAATATTAACAACTCCAATACCGGCCGCACAAGAATTGAGCATGGTTAATAAAGCAGCTATTCCCCCAAAACTCGCTCCATAACCCACACTGGTAGGAACTGCAATCACTGGACAATCGACCATTCCAGCTACCACACTAGGTAAAGCTCCTTCCATTCCAGCTACCACTATCAAAACATCAGCTTGGGCAATTAATTCGCGGTGACTTAACAACCGATGAATACCAGCTACCCCTACATCCCAAAGACGTTGTATGGAAAAACCTGATAATTCAGCTGTAATTGCGGCTTCTTCGGCCACGGGTAAATCTGCTGTTCCGGCGGTCAAAATGGAAATATTCCCCGACTTCATTAGAGGAATTTCTCCTGTCTTCAAGGCGCAAATACGAGCCATAGAATAATAAATTAGGTTTGGTAGTTGCTCTTGAAGTTGTTCGGCGACTGAGGGATCGATGCGAGTCGCCATTACTACGGGGGAACGAGAGGCCATTACCTGGATAATTTGGACTATTTGTTCGGGGGTTTTACCAGGTCCCCAAATCACTTCAGGAAATCCTGTTCTGAGGTGACGATGATGGTCAATTTTGGCAAAATCTTCGACGGATTCAAAACTAAAATTTTTGAGTCTTTCTAAAGCTTTTTCAGGACTAATTTCTCCTTGTGCGATCTCTCTTAGAAGGGATTGAAGTAAATCTGGGTTCATTTAACTATTAAGTATCTAAATTATTCCAATGGTTGAATGCGATCGGGAGGCCAACAAATTTTATAAGCTTTACCCACGATATTTTTTTTAGGCAAGAATCCCCAAAAGTGTGAGTCAAAGCTATTATTGCGGTTATCTCCTAATACTAAATAAGAACTATTTGGGATAACTTCGGCATTCAGACGATATTGGGGAGGTTCGGCGATATAAGGTTCATTAAGAGGACGATTATTAATATAAACTTTTCCGTTATTAATTTCAAAAATTTCTCCTGGCTTACCGATAACTCTTTTAATATAGTAATCAGAGGGTTCAGGATCTTGAGCCTTAATTGCTTCTGAGGCTGTAAAAACCACAATATCACCCCTTTGCGGCACATAATTGGTTGATTCAGTAACTAAAACCATATCGCCAATTTGTAAGCTAGGTTTCATTGATTCACTAGGAATAATAAATTTATCAAATTTTTGTTCTATTAATAGGGGTAAATAATTACCGATTAAACTAACAAAAAAAACTAAACCTGCCATCAAGGAGATAATAGAACGTTGAAAATTTCCATGATGACGGGGAAAAATCAAATAACTATGATAAGTGGCGATCGCACTTACAGTTGGGACAACTATTAATAATGGGACAAAAAAATCATCTAGCTTGAGAAAAACCAGGGTGAAAGTTAATAAAATTAAACCGATGATCGGTTTTTGCAAATAAAGATGACCTAAACCAGGTAAGATACGAGAAACAAAAACAGCAAACCAGGGATTTTTGCGTTTTCTGGGGATTTTTTCTAAGATTTTTTCTCGATATTTATAGTAAATGCTAAGATGGGAATCGAGAATATTAACAAGATAAACAACAGTAGCAATTGAAAGATAGATAAATCCGTTTACCGTATTACCAGGGGTGGCAAAAATATGCCAAAAACCCATTGTTAACAAACAAGCTTGCCCAACTAAAAAAACAATTCCTCTCCCAAAATTACCCCCATAAAACTGACCGATTCCTGGAAAAAACATGGAGAGATTAACAGCCAACCAAGGATCTCGATTACTATCAAACTTAGACACTCTTATTGTTTAAGATACCATTTACCTCTAAGTTTACTATAGATAATTAAGAGGGTCAACTAATTGTCGATTACAGATTGTAGATTTTAGATTGAACCGTGGTTAAAAAATAGGGCGATCTAGAATTAATGATTGAATGTTGTAAGGGAAAAATTTGCCTGAGAAGCTAAATCAACTTTGATTTTTGAAAAATTTGCTGAGGAGTTAACTGTAAATCAGGCAATATCTCATCAGCTAAACTTTCTTCACCTTGCTTTGTTTGAGGAGGAGAATGGGGATAAAAAATAGTGATTTTTTTAGCTTGGGTATCAATTAACCAAACAAGATTAACCCCTGCTTTTAGATAAGCTTCTGCTTTTTCACTAAGATCACTAAAAGATTGATCTGGCGAGATAATTTCTATAACTAATTCTGGAGGGATAGGACAAGCATCATCTTCTAATTGAATATTTCCTAATTTACTGAAAGAGATATAAAGTAAATCGGGAATTGGACACCAATCTTTGTCATTAAGTTTTAGACGAATACCCCATTCTATCCCAACTTCCCCTTTTGTTTGATTCCATTTTTCGAGAAGAATAAATAATTGACCTGTAACTTTAGAATGAGCATACTTAGGTGCCATTTTTTTAGTCAATTTTCCATCAAAATATTCGTAGTTTTTGTTGGCAAGAGATGATGACAAAAAATCATTTATAGTTAGTTTTTTTTCTGTTTGTGTTGACATAAAGCTATTTTTTCTTTGTTTATAACATACAATTCAATTTAGTCGTCTAAATTATTGGTAATTAATAAGACTGGGATTATCTAAATTCGATTTTTGATTAAAGCTTCTGTTAATCCTTCTAGGGTGTATTCTTCGGCTTCGATATCTACTCTTCCTAACAGTTCATGACAAGTTTTAGAAGTTTGGGGTCCAATAGAAGCCAGACATACTTGGTCGAGAATAGATACAATTAGTTTGGCATAATTTGTTCCTAATTTTTGTTTGATTAAATGATAAAAATTTAGAACTGTTTTAGAACTAGCAAAGGTAATAATATCAATTTTTCTCTCTTCTAAAGCTTGCCAAGCTTCAGGAGCTATTTGACTAGGACAAACCGATTGATAGGCGGCAACTTCTATAACTTGTGTCCCTTGTTTTTTCAATTCCTTAACTAAAATATCTCTCCCTCCTGTTTGAACACGGGGAAATAAAACTTTTTTATTAGTTAAAGATTCTGGAAAATTTTTGATCAATGAATCGGCGACAAAATCTGGAGGAATAAAATCTGGATTTAATCCATAACTTTTGAGAATAGATGCGGTTTTTTTGCCAACAACAGCTAATTTAATTCCCGCTAATGACCGAACATCTTGGCCTAACTTTTCTAAGCGTTGAAAAAAGAATTTAACCCCATTAGCGGAGGTTAAAATTAACCAGTCAAAACTCGATAATTCAGCAATAGCTGTATCCAATTCTTCCCAACTAGAAGGGGGGCCAATTTCTAGAGCCGGCATTTCTATCACCTTCGCCCCTTGTTGTTGTAACATGAGACTAAATTGACTTGATTGTTCTGCGGCGCGAGTCACTAAAATCGTTTGTCCTACCAAAGGACTAGAAGAAGTATTGATCATTCTTAGATTAACCACCTCACCAATAACAATAACAGCAGGAGACAAAGAGACTCCTGATACTCGATTTACTATATCCCCTAAAGTTCCAAGCCAGACCTGTTGTTGAATACTGCCCCCATCACGGATAATAGCAATTGGATTACTAGGCGATCGCCCGTTTTCTTGTAATAACTTGACAATTTGTCCTAAGGTTCTACCTGCCATTAAAATGACTAAGGTATCAATTTTACTTAACGCTTCCCAATCAAGTAAGTTGGGTTGATGTCCACTCAGAATAGTCAAACAACGACCGAAGTTTTTATCTGTAAGGGGTATTCCGGCCAACAAGGGCGCAGCTAAAGCAGAAGAAATACCTGGAACTAATTCATAATCGCAGTTTGCTTGATTTAAAGCTTCGATTTCACAATTAACTCTCCCAAAAATCAGGGGGTCACCACTTTTCAATCTAACTACTTGCTTTCCTTGTAAACAGTAAGCTACCAAAAATTTATTAATGGTTTGTTGATCGGTACTAGGTTCACCTCCTCGTTTGCCTACATTGAGTTTAAGACAGTTTTCGGGTACTAAGCTTAAGAGTTGACTATCTACCAAGGAATCATAGATTAAAACTTGAGCTTGAGTGAGTAACTGTTGTCCCCTTACCGTCAAGTAATCAGTCTTTCCCACTCCGGCTCCTATGAGATAAACTTTACCGAAAGGGCTACTCATAGGAACTAAGGTAAAACTTGCCAGACTTGTTCTATAAGATTACTCAACCAGAGTCTTTGAACTTGATCGAGTAGAGAATCATCTTCTAGGACCTCAGTTGTTAATTCATCTAAAGACTGTCCTTGGGATCGGGCTAATTTAACGACCCCAGCGATGGCCACTGCAATCATTTCCTCGTCAACAGGTCGATCGCGTAGGGCGAATATTTCTTCGGTACTAACAGGGATAGGATAATGCATAGGAGCTTAACAAAAACATTAAATCAATCTGAACCTCAACTATGAGACAATTGTAAAGTTTTTTTTTAAATGTCTGCCACAATACAGCCAGGTGACTCAGCTTAGGATAAAGACTATACCAGGCAAATTGTAAGTAATCCCTAATACTTAACATAACTTGACTAGATTAACCATATTTTTAATGATCACTTCAAAGTTATACTCCCAACCTGAGATTGGAACTATTTTGCCGTCTATCAGACATAATGAAAATAAAGGCACCTAAAACTTTTGGCTCATGTAACGGTTAATAAGTTTTATCCTTACGATTTTTTAATTTATTATGACTACATCCTCCGCAACTGAGGCGATCGCCGTCTTAATTGATTTAGCCCAACAAGGAGACATCGATCCCTGGAATGTTCAAGTGATCGATATTGTTGATCGGTTTTTGGATGAATTGGGAATAACTCAAGATCTTGATTTGGCCTATCAAACCACAAATTTACCAAAATCTGGGCAAGCTTTTCTGTGGGCTTCTATGTTGGTACGCTTCAAAGCGGATACCTTAGAAAAATTAGACACAGAAGAAGAAGAATTATTAGTCACACAAGAGATGGTTCCAGACCAAAAAGAGCGATCGCTTCCCCTAAAATTAGAACAACAACTGCGTCGTCGATCTGTTGCACCACCTCGCTCTCAAAGGCGTGTCACCCTCTCGGAATTAATTACCCACATTGAGGCAATGGCCGAGGAACTCGAACAGGGTAAACCTGCTAGTTCACGAAAGCGTAAACCGCGCAATGCTTCCCGCCAAGAAGCCATGGAAATCGTCACCCAATTGGCTCACCAAGAGAATTTGACCGAATTAGCGCAACAATTGGAACAATTTTTTACTAATCAACTCTCAGAATTTATGCCGACCCAAAATTGGATTCAATTAGAAGAACTCCTCACTTGGTGGCATGGAGTACAATCTCCCCACGAATCAGAAATCAAACAAGATCGGGTAGGGGTTTTTTGGGCATTATTGCTGCTATCTTCCCAATCTAAGGTGGAATTATCCCAGGAAGAATTTTATCAAGATCTAAAAATCCAAGTCCTGTGAGTTGTTTTGATCACATCTGCCCTGATTTTTCTGAAACAGAAATGGTAAACTGAGCATTGTCATCTTAAACACTTGTGGCAGCGATTGAGGAAAAAGTATTAATGAAAGCCATGATCTTGGCCGCCGGAAAAGGCACTCGTGTCCGTCCTATTACCCATACCATTCCCAAACCCCTAATTCCCATTCTCCAAAAACCGGTGATGGAGTTTTTATTAGAACTTCTCAGACAACATGGTTTTGATGAGATTATGGTCAATGTCAGTCATTTAGCTGAGGAAATTGAAAGTTATTTCCGCGATGGACAACGTTTTGGGGTACAAATTGGCTATTCTTTTGAAGGTCATATTGCTGATAATGGGGATTTAGTAGGGGAAGCATTGGGATCAGCAGGAGGATTACGGCGCATTCAAGATTTTAATCCCTTTTTTGACGATACTTTTGTGGTTTTGTGTGGTGATGCCCTGATTGATTTAGATTTAACCGCAGCAGTCAAGTATCACCGAGAAAAAGGAGCAATAGCCACAATTATTACTAAATCCGTTCCCAGAGAAATTCTTTCTAGCTATGGCGTGGTAGTTACTGATGAAGAAGGACATATTCAAACTTTTCAAGAAAAGCCTTCGGTTCAAGAAGCTTTGAGCACTAATATTAATACGGGTATTTATATTTTTGAACCAGAAATTATTAACTATATTCCCCCTAATCAAAAATATGATATAGGCGGAGAATTATTTCCTCAATTAGTGGCTCAAGGCGCTCCCTTCTATGCTGTTAATATGGATTTTGAATGGGTAGATATTGGTAAAGTACCTGATTATTGGCACGCTATTCGCGGGGTATTGCAAAGAGAAATTAAAAACGTGGCAATTCCAGGTATTGAAGTTAAACCTGGCATTTATACGGGTCTGAATGTGTCAATTAATTGGGATAAGGTCAATATTCAAGGGCCAGTTTATATTGGTGCTATGACCCATATTGAAGATGGAGCAACCATTATCGGTCCAAGTATGATTGGCCCCAATTGTTGGGTTTGTAGTGGAGCAACTGTTGATAATAGCGTGATTTTTGAATATTCTCGTCTTGGTCCTGGGGTTCGTTTAGTAGATAAGTTAGTTTTTGGTCGTTATTGTGTAGATAAAACTGGTGCAGCTATTGATGTTCAAGCGGCAGCTCTTGATTGGTTAATTACTGATTCTCGCCAAAAACTGCCCAACGAACACCACAATAAACACCAAACTATTGCTGATTTAATCAATAAAACTATTTGAAGTTTCCTTATATTATTATTCATCTGGGAGAAAAATTTTAAGATTCAAAACTTTCTATTGTCTCCCTTTTTCCTCAAATTTTTTTATTAATATTTGTCAAGTTTAATCTTGCTCTTTTCAGCTTTTAGATATTAACCAAAGCCTAACTTGTGCTAAAATTGGTTAGTATTAGTGTATTATAAAGCTTGATTTACCAATTGATAATTGATAATTGGTCAACGAAACAACTATTAAAAATCATCAGTTTTTAGAGCGTAATACCAAAGAAAAATAAAAAAGACTTAGATTAAGAAAAAAAACGAGTCTGAAAATTTAGTAAAAGTTTCAACAGGAATTTCCATGAATAAGCAACAAAAGCAATCCTCTTCCGAAATAATTAAACGTGATTACCCTTACCAATATTTTGGTGCCCATGTTCAGCAGAACCGAACGTCTTTCCGCGTTTATGCCCCCAACGCCACAGGTGTCTATCTAATGCGTGAAGCTAATGGGTGGAACCCTAAAGCCGAGCCAATGACACAAAATGAGGATGGAGACTGGGAAATCTTTATTCAAGAGGATTTGACCTGGAGTGAATATAAATACTACATTGAAAATCATCATGACTATCTCGATCAACCATACGAGATGGCGCGCATTGATCCATTCAGTCCTCAGCTTGCTGTGACTTGGGGTCTTGGGGATAATCGCAATTTCAATAGTGTGGTCTGCGATCCAAATCACTTCCAATGGACTCATAAACACCTCGAACGTGGTCATGAACCAATGAGCATTTATGAGATGCACCTCTCCACATTTCATGATGGAAATTATCGGGACATTGCCCACAAAATCGTAGAACACGTTGGTTATCTAGGCTTTACCCATGTCCAAATTATGCCCCCGTTCCAGACACCAATTCATTCCTCCTGGGGATATCTAGTGGGTTGTCCCTATGCTATTTACGAACGTCATGGAACAGTAGATGATTTCAAATACTTGGTCAATCACTGTCATGCTCATGGAATTGGTGTAATTGTCGATGTTCCCCTTGGCTTTGGTATTCAGGACTGGGATTGTGGGTTGGCTAACTATGATGGGACAGACCTTTATCACCATTGTGGAGCAAGGGGGTGGAACAATCAATGGAAAACTCGGATCTACAACGTGGGTGATACCTATGTGCAAAATTATTTGGCTGGACTTTGCACCTATCTCCATTACGAATTAGGGATAGACGGTGCGCGGATTGATGCAGTGGCTTCACAGATATTTTTCGACTATGATCGTGGCTTTTGGGATTGGCCTAGGAATGATCGTGAAGCAGTTGAAGCAGAAAACTGGGAACTATTCAATAGTCTTGGGGGTGATCGCTACTTTGAGGAGTTCGGTTATTGGCTTTCAGAAGCAATGGATTTTGCTGGTCTTCGTTTTCTTCGTGATTTCCACGCCCGCTTGCAGCATATTGCTCCCAACTTCTTTACTATTGCCGAAGAGTCTCGACGGATATTTCCTCGCTTGGCTTGTCCTGTTGCTGAGGGAGGTCTTGGTTTCACTTACGCTCAAAATATGGGTGAGATGCACCGTATCCGAACCTACTTACAGATCCCAGTGGCAGATCGCAAGATAGAACATATCGAGATTCTGATTCACAACAACAGTCCCGAGAAGATGGTCAACGCCATGAATACCCATGACGAATGTGCTAATGGCAAAATCAGACTAATTACAGAGTTAGGCAGTCATATTCCCCTCATTGGTTTAGCTGCACTTTGTTGGTTTAGGCCTGGTGCGCCCATGATTTTCCAAGGTGATGAGTTTGGAGAGGAAGGATATTTTGATGTTTTCCAAGGGCTTAACTGGTCTAAAACAGGTTCAAGTGCAGCCTTGCACGAACAACAAATTACTAATAATTTCTATGATCTTAATTGGCATCTTACCCACGAACCAGCCTTGGCACGTCATGAAATTAGCTCGATGATTCGTAATGGTA